>JAFDCZ010000221.1 GCA_019312665.1 Deltaproteobacteria bacterium
CAGCGAGCTTGCCATCGCCGCGCTCGGCAGCGGCATGGGCCGCAACCGCCGCGAGGCTCGAGGTGAGCAACACGAACGTGTTGGTCGCCCCGATCATGGTGTTCGTATTGGCGGCGTAGTCGGCCCAGATGCCGTGGGACAGCCGGAACATGATGTACGACGCCAGGATGCCGCCGAAGATCACGATCTCGGAGGCCAGCACCCACCAGACAGCCAGGCGACCGGTGGGCAGACCCGCGGCGGATCGAGTGTTCGCAATCGGTCTCATCGTCTCTCTTTCTGCTGCCTAAGCCGGCTCGTTCTGCGGCCAGTAGTCCTCTTCACGATCCGGATGGCTGTACTCGTAGGGGCCCCGGTAGACCGTCGGCAGCTCCTCGAAGTTGCCATGGCCCGGAGGCGAAGGCGCCACCCATTCCAGGGTGTTGGCCTTCCAGGGGTTGTTCCCTGCCTTCTTGCCGTTCCGCAGACTGATGAACACGTTGAAGAAGAAGACGACCTGGAACGCGATCATGACCAGCAATGCGACGGTGGCCATCACGCGGAGGTCGTACATCCAATCGACGGCCAGGTCGGGGAAGTGCTCGTAGTTGTAGATGCGGCGATGCTGCCCAGCCACACCCAGCACGAAGAGCGGAATGAAGATGAAGTTGAACGGAATGATCGTGCCCCAGAAGTGAATCTTCCCGAGCGTGTCGTTCATCATCTTCCCCGTCATCTTTGGCCACCAATAGGTGATCCCCGCAAAGGTCGCGATGATGGCGATTGGGAAGAACGTGTAGTGGAAGTGGGCCAACACGAAGTAGGTGTCGTGGAAGTAGATGTCGGCACCGCTTGCGCCCAGGAAGATCCCGGTGACCCCGCCGATCAGGAATTCGCCGATGAAGGCCAGAGCCCAGAGCATCGGAGTGTTCAGGGTGATCGATCCGCCGTAGAGGGTGGCGATGTAGACGAAGATCATCTCCGCGATCGGCACGGAAATGAGCAGGGTCGTGATCGAAAACACGTGGGCCATGCGCGGATCGATGCCGGAAACGAACTGGTGATGCGCCCATACGGTGAAGGAGAGCACGCCCGTCGCGATGGCCGTGTTCAGCACCGTGCGGTAGGCGAAGAGCTTCTTGCGGGCGAAGACCGTGATGATCTCGGCGGTGATGCCGATCGCCGGCAACAGCACCACATAGACTTCAGGATGCCCGAAGAACCAGAAGAGGTGCTGCCATAGGACCGGGTCGCCGCCCTTGTCCGGGTTGAAGAAACCCGTGCCGAGGTTCTGGTCGAACAACAACATGATGGCGCCGGCGATGAGCGGGCCCACCGAGGCCATGAACAGGATGCTGGCGATGACGATGAACCAAACGACGATCGGCACGTCGTAGAGCTTCATGCCCGGTGCCCGGGAGTTCATCGCCGTCGTGATGAAATTGATGCCGCCCAGCAGGAAGGCAATGAACTCCAATGCGACTGCGATCACCCAGATCGTCGAGCCCAAGGGTGTGAGACTGTACTTCGCGGTCGATGAGAGCGGCGGATAGGCCGTCCAGGCGCCACCGAACGCACCGCCCTCGACGAAGAACGACGAGAGGAGCACCAGCGCCGAGAGCAGGAAGATCTGATACGAGAGACGATTGATCTTCGGGAAGACCATGTCGTCGCAACCGATCATCAGCGGGATCAGGTAGTTCCCGAAGGCCGCGATGAGCACCGGCATCGCCACCCAGAAGATCATGATCGTGCCGTGGTTGGTAACGAGAGCGTTGTAGTCCGCCGGCGTGACGACGCCCCAGAGCGGGACTTCCATGCCGGGGAACGCCAGCTGCATCCGGAAGGCGTAGGCGAAGAAACCACCGATCAACGCCATCGCGATGCCGGTGATCATGTACTGGAAGCAGATCATCTTGTGGTCCGTCGACCACAGATATTTCTTCACGAAACCTTCGTCGTGGTGATGAAGGTCGTCGTGGTGGGTCGCGACTTCCGCGGTGGCCATTCGTCTGCTCTCCCAGCTACTGCGTGGTCGCCGCGAGTGTGGTAGGCGCCTGTTGCGCCTGCCAGGCCGCGTGCTTCTGTGGGGACTCGATGAAGATGCGCCCGGGCATCAGGCCGTGGCCGATCCCGCAGATCTCCGCGCATTGGATGTCGTACTCGCCGGTGATGGTCGGCTCGAACCAACCCGTGATCACGCGCCCGGGCACGGCATCCTGCTTGAGCCGGAAGATCGGTACGGAGAAATCGTGGAGCACATCGAGGGAGCTGAGCTCGTAGATGTACGGCTTGTTCACTTCGACATGAAGCTCGTCGATCATCGGAATGTCGTCGGCCGTATCGAGCTTCCCGTCGGGTCCCGCGTGCACGAAGGTCCAGGCCCACTGCTGGGAGATGATTCGCACGCGCTCGGCTCGAGGCTCTTCCGGCAGGGTCTGCTTCACATCGATCCAGACCTGCACAGCGCCGATCACGATGAAGACGTCGCACACCAGGATCAGGTGATGCGGCCAGTGCACCCAGCGGCTCTCGTGCTTCTCGTAGCCCGTGACGTACTGGGCCTTGGAGTTCCCCTTCTTCCGAAAGCGGAAGATCAGGTAGAGGAAGGCCCCGAGCGATGCGAGGAACCAGAAGCCGACCAGCGCACCGATCAGGTTCACGAGACCATCCACACTGGCGGCATAGGTCGAGCCCTGTTCGAGGAAGTACTCGATCATCGAATCACCCCTAGAGAATGAACAGGAAGACGGTTGCGATCCATGCGCCGACACCGGCCATGGTCATGAGGTAGAGACGCGTCGCGTACTCCTCTCCCGAATATTCTTTACCGGCCATCGGATCCTCTCAGTTGGAGAACGTCTGAATATGGGCAACGACGTCCTTCATGGCCTGATCGTCCTGGAGGATCATGACCATGCCGCGCATCACTGCACCGTCGGTGTCGCGCGGGTCGGAACCGCGGATGCCCGCCTTGAATTTCTCGAGCGATCGGTAGATGTACCAATCGGTGAGACCGGCGAGAGGTGCGCCATTGGTCTTCTGGTCGCCCTTGCCATCGGCGCCGTGGCAGGCGGTGCAGGGGGCGTACAGATCCTTGCCGCGAGCGGGGTCGCCGCCCGTCAGAGTCGCGGCCTGGGACACGGCCGGGAGGCCGGCCACATAGGCCGAAACGTCGGCCACCTGCTCGTCATTCTTCAGGAATTTCGACATCGGCCGCATGCGAAGACCTTCGGCGTCGTCGACGTGGGCACCCCGCACACCGTCCTGGAACTTGTGGAGCTGCTTGGAGACGTACCACTCGGCCATGCCGGCGATGGGCGGGGCACCGAACAAGGCGTTGCCCTGGCCCACACCGCCGTGGCATTGGGCACACAGCGCGAAGGAGGCCTCTCCGCTCGTTTCGGCCGCCAACGGCGATGCGAATGCCACGAGGACCGCGGCCAGCGCGATCCGGGTTGCGATTGACCTGCGGAAGTTCCTGCGGCTTTCGGGCGACGCCATCCTGATCCTTGCGAGGTTTGCAACCGCGGCATTGGGCCGAGAACCGGCCACGAGAGACCTTCCCCCGAGGTCTCCGTTGCGCGGCAAAGCCGCGCAAGCCTGCGCGCGAGCGTTGGAAATCGCGGGCGAGTGTCGGTGGCTTGGGGCCATTCGTCAACCCGGAAATCCCCCATTTGACCCTGTCTGAAGCGTGAACGTGCTCGTTCGAAGCGAGCCGGGGCAGACTGCCCCGATCAGACAGGCCCGGGATTCAACGGGTAGAGGAGGAGGTAGATCACCACACCGGTCATCGACACGTAGATCCAGATCGGCCAGGCGATGCGCGCGAGCCGACGATGCTGCTGAAGGCGTCCCCGCAATCCCAGCGTGATCAGCGTGATGGCAAAGATCGGAACCGTCATCGCCAACACGACGTGGCTCGCAAGAAGTGCGAGATACAAGCCCTTCGCCAGCCCCTCAGCATGGAAGGTCGTGTTCTCGAAATCCTTGGCCGCCTTGTGCAGGACGTAGAGGACGAGGAATACGGCCGAGACACCGAAGGCGGTGATCATGGTGCGTCGATGCCCGTCGACATCGCCCGCCCGGATGCGCCTGCGCCCGACGAGCAGCAGCACCGTCGCGATGGCGTTCAGGCTCGCGTTGACCGCCGGGAGGAAGGAGAGGTCCACGCTGGCGGCGGCCTCAGCGGACGAGCAGGTCCGCGATCATCGCGCCGTACAACAGGAACAGGTAGACGAGGGACGTGAAGAAGACGCGCCGGGCCGCGTCGTCGGTGCGCTCGCGAATCAGCTGCACGCCCACCCAGACGAACCAGAGATTCAGGATCACCGCCGCCACGGCGTAGACGCCGCCAAGCAGGCCCAGGGGAATGGGCAGCAAGGTGATCGCCACCAGCCCGAACGTGTACCAGAGCATCCGCCATCGGGTGCGTTCGGGGCCGATGACCGCAGGCATCATGGGGATTCCCGCCGCTGCGTAGTCGCTGCTGCGATACAGCGCGATCGCCCAGACATGGGGCGGCTGCCAGAGGAACACGATCGAGAAGAGCAGCAACCCGGGAACACCGACGCTGCCGTTGATCGCTGCATCCGCAATCAAAGGGGCTGCCGCACCTGCCGCGCCACCGATGACCGCGTTGTAGACCGAACGCGGCTTCAGCCAGATCGTATACACGAAGACGTAGAAGAGGATGCTCGCCACGCCCAGGAAGGCCGCGGTCGGGCCTCCGGCGACGTAGAGGATCCCGGTTGAAATCACGGCGAGAACCAGCCCGAACACGAGCGCCGCACCGGCCCCCAGGCTGGCCATCGGGAGAGGGCGCGTGCGGGTGCGTTCCATCAACGCGTCGCGATCCCGCTCGATGTACATGTTCAATGTGTTCGCCGCGGCGGCCGCGACGGCAATACCGAGCAGCACCACGAGCATGGACGGCAACGCGGGCCATCCGCCGGTCGCCATGCCCATCACGGGCAAGGCGGTGAAGAGCACGAGCGGCAGGATGCGCGGCTTCGTGAGCGCCAGATAATTCGAAAAGCTGCTGCGCAGCGCGGGCGGGGCGGGGGCGCTCATGGGAACGGCATCTCCTTTGCGGCGGACAGGATACGAATTCGTGGTTCGACTCTCCAGCCGGGCGCGAAACTACCCGGGAATGCCCTGCCCTGCCGCGCCGAGAAGCCTTCCAGCGATCCACTACCGTGGGCCCCATGGATGGCCCGGAGCTCTGGATGGTGATGGCGAGCGCCCTGCTGCACGCGGTGTGGAGCGCCTCGATCAAGGGCAGTGCCGATCCAGTCGCCTTCAACGTGATCCAGGGGAGCCTCACGGTGGCGGTTGGCGTGATGCTGACCCCGTGGATGGCCCTGCCGGAGCTCGGAGCGCAGGTCTGGCTGCTGCTGGCAGCGACCGGCGTGGCCCACGGGCTGTATTGGTATGGGCTGAGCCGCGCCCTCGGCGAGTCCGATCTCTCGCTGGCCTATCCGATCATCCGGTCGACCCCGGCCCTGTTGCCCTTCATCGCGGTGCCTCTGCTGGGCGAGGAACTGAGCCTGATCGGCGGCCTCGGGATCGCGATCGTGGCCTCGGGAATCTGGGTGCTCCACGGCACGGCACCCAAGGGCCCCCGAGGTGGTCGCGGCCTGCAGCTCGCCTATTTTACGCTGGCGACCACCGTGGCCTACTCCCTGCTCGACAAGCAGGCCATGGCCCAGGTATCCGCCACGCCCTGGCACGGTGCGCTGCCGAGATCGCTGGTGATGTACCTGCTGATCTCGTTCACCGGGCTGGTGGGCTTCTTGCCACTCGCCCTTCGCCGTATGCAGCCCGGGACGCTGCGTGCCACCTGGCGCAAGCAGCGAGGCCGAGCCGGCATCGCCGCGGCCATCGGACTGGTCGGCTACGGGCTGATCCTCGAGGCCTATCGGACGGCGCCTGCCAGCTACGTGGTGGCGGTGCGACAGATGTCGGTGCTCTTCGCGCTGGCGATCGCGGTGGGCCTGCTGGGGGAGATGATCGCGCTTTGGGGGTAAGCGGTGGGCCGCTCTCGTGACACGTGGCAGTACCGCGCCCAGGTTGGGCTACTGGCTTGGTTGGCCGCAGGCTTCCTCCGCCTGCTCGGCGCCACTTGGCGAATCCGCACGACGGGCGATTCGCCCTTCGAGGATCCGCCCTTCGTCGCGGCCATCTGGCACCAGGGCCTGCTTGCAGCCGCCGTTCTCTGGAAGAAGAGGGGTGTCGCCGTCCCGGTGAGCCGCAGCCGCGACGGTGACCAGATCAACGCCGTCATGCGACGCCTCGGATTCGCCGAGAGCCCCCGGGGGTCGACCTCCCGCGGCGCCACAGCGGTCTTGCGCGAGATGATCCGCCGCGTCCGCAGTGGCCAGATCGTCGGCGGCGTCCGGCTGGTCCCAGTGGGAATCGCCGCGGCGCCCGCCATCCGCTTCGGCAGCTGGGACAAGGCCCTTCTGCCGCTGCCCTTCGCCCGGGTGCACTGCCACTACGGTGAAGCGTTGATCGTGCCGAAGGGAGCAAAGGGCGAGGAATTGGAGCGATTCCGCCTCACCCTGGAACGAGAGCTCGACCGATTGAACCGGGAGCTCGAAGCGGGCCTCTGAACCGGGGCCGGCAGAGCGCCCGGCCCGGAGACGAAAGCCCCCTTGACTCCCTACCTGCGGCTGATGACCGCCAACCTGTTCAATGGCCGCGCTCGGCCCGAGGCGATCGCCCAGCTGATCGAGCGGCTCGAGGTGGACGTAGCCTGCTTCCAGGAACTCGCGCCTGAGCAAGCCGAAGCCATCCAGACCGTCCTCCCCTTCGGGAAACTCGACCCTCGCACCGATCACGAAGGCGCTGGCATCGCCCTGCGCCACCCCGGCCAGGTGGACCGCCTTCCCCTCCCCGACCGCGACGCCCGGGTCACCCATCTCGACCCCCGGGATTGGCCCCTTCTGGATACCCCCCTCGAGGTGGTCGCCGTCCACCTTCAGGCGCCCCACGGCAATCCTCCGCCCTGGATCACCCTGCCCCGCCGACGCGGCCAGATCGCCGGGCTGGTCGACTATTTCGAAAGCGTTCCCCACCCCCACCGGGTGGTCGCGGGCGATTTCAATGCGACGCCGCTATGGCCGGCCTACCGCCGCCTGTGCCAGCACCTGACCGACGGCCCCCACGCCCTGGCCCGCAGCCGCGGCCGGCGCCCCTCCCCGACCTGGGGCCCGGCCTTCGCCGCCGGCCGCCGCCTGCTCCGCATCGACCACATCTTCACGGGCGGCGTCGAACTCATCGAATGCACCCTCCACCCCATCGAAGGCTCCGACCACTCCGCCCTCATCGCAGACCTCGCCTGAACCAAAGCGAGGAGAGCGGGGACGTTCTTTCCGCTGTTTCCGTTGTTTCGCTGGCAGAACATAAGCTCAGTCAGTAGTTAAAGAGCAAGCCCGGTCCCTCGGAGCCAGCCATGCCGCGCGGACCCCGACGAGACGCACCGGGTGTCGTGCAGCACATCATGCTGCGCGGAATCGAGCGACGCCCGATCTTCCACGACCCTGTTGATCGTGAAGCGTTTGCCACCAGGCTGGAGCGGCTCGTCCCCGCACTCGGGTTTCGGTGTTTCGCGTGGGCCTTCCTGCCAAACCACGTCCACTTCGCCCTCCAGACGGGTCCAACTCCGGTGGCTCGCTTGATGGCGCGGCTTGGCACGGGCTACGCGCGCTATTTCAACACGCGCCACAAGCGAGTCGGTCACCTCTTTCAGAATCGCTACCGCTCTCGGACGGTCGATGGGGAGCGCGACCTCCAGGGTTTGGTGCTGTACATCCATCAGAACCCGGTCCGCGCCGGGCTCGTTTCCGATGTTGGGGAGTTGGAGCATTTCACTTGGTGCGGACACGGAGCATGTGCTGGGACTCAGCCAGCGCGAGCCTTCGAGAGCCCCGAAGACACGCTGCTGCTATTTGGAGATCGCATGGCCGAGGCTCGCCGAAACCTGGCCCTGCGGATGAACACACCCACCGAGCTCCGGGACGTACCGCCAATCCTCTCACCTCGGCCAGTCGAAGATCGAAAGCGTCCCTGGACATCCGGCGAAGCACAGCCAGATCTCGATGATCTGATCGACGAAGTCTGCGAGAAACACGGCGTGTCACGGCTTGAGCTTGGGCGCGGCCGGAGAGCGCAACACATCGCCACCGCCCGAGCCGAACTAGCACAGAGAGCAACGAGGGATCTAGGACTTCCGAGTCGAGCCGTGGCGCGTGCTCTTGGCGTATCCGATTCGACCGTGGCCCGGGCGCTGTCACGCCATAGGGGATCGAACGATTCGACCTCTCGGTGGCCACGGGCGGAGTAACGGAAACAGCGGAAAGAACGTCCCCGTTCTGTGCTGCTTTTTCTAGCTTCTTTCGATGGAACGGCGGAGCCAGTCGCCGATGTCGGGGTGATCGAGGAGGCCGGCGGTTTCGAGGCGGCGGGCGCCGATGGCGTGGACTTCGGCGGGGGATTCGGCTTCGAGGGCCTGTCGTGCGTCGGTGACGGCATCGCCCATGTCGAGGGCTCGGACGATCTCCTTGACCACCGGGATCGCGCTCGCCACACCGGAGAGTTCGCCGAGCCCCATGCCCACGAGGATCGGCACGGCCAGCGGGTCGTTTGCCATCTCTCCGCATAACGAGATCGGGATGCCGACCCGGCCGGCAGCGCGAACCGAGTGGTCGATCAAGCACAGCACCGCGGGGTGAAGCGGATCGTAGAGGTGGGCGACCCGCTCGTTGCCACGGTCGACGGCCAGGGTGTACTGGGTGAGATCGTTCGTACCGATGCTGAAGAAATCGCACTCCCGCGCGAGGACCTCGGCGGTGACCGCAGCCGCGGGCACCTCGATCATGATGCCAACCGGAACGTTCTCATCGAACGCCACCTCCCGGCTTCGCAGCTCGTGCTTGGTTTCATCGATGATCTCGTGGACGCGCCGAAGCTCACCGATCTGCGAGACCATCGGGAGCAGGATGCGCACGTTGCCGACGGCGCTCGCGCGCAGGATGGCGCGAAGCTGGGCGCGAAAGCTGTCCAGATGCGAGAGCGAGAGCCGGATCGATCGCCAGCCGAGCTGGGGGTTTTCCTCGCCCTCTACTTCGAGGTTCGGAATGGCCTTGTCGCCGCCGAGATCGAGCGTGCGGATCGTGACCGGCCGTGGCGACATGGCCTCGGCTGCACCCAGGTAGAGTTGCTGTTGCTCATCCTCGCTGGGAAAGCCGCGATGCACGAGCGCCAACAACTCCGTACGGAAGAGGCCGATACCCTCGGCGCCGTGGCGTTCGCAAAGGCGCAGATCCGAGAGCAGGCCGACATTCGCCGTCAGGCGTACGCGGTGGCCGTCCCAGGTTTCTGCGGGCCGATCCGCCACGGCATCCAGGTGCTCGAGAGCGACCTGGGCGCGTTGCTGGGCGCGCTGATACTCCGTTCGGAGGCTCTCGTCCGGCGAAAGGATGACGCGCCCGGAATCGCCGTCGACGATCACTTCCTCGCCGGAGCGCACCGCCTCGAGCACCCCCGCAGCACCGGTAACTGCCGGAATCTCCAGCGCGCGGGCAAAGATCGCACCGTGAGAGGTGGGGCCACCGTGCTCGGACACGATCGCCGTGACCTTTTCTGGATCGAGCAATGCGAAATGAGCCGGAAGCAGGTTCGACGCCACCACCACCGAGCCTTCGCCTAGCTGGGCCGCCTGATGGCGCAATCCCAGCAGGCGCGAGATCACACGCTGACCGACCTCCTGCACATCGCTGCCGCGTTCCTTGAAGTACGGATCCTCGATCGAAGCGAACATCTGGGCGTACTCTTCGAGCACATGGCGCAGGGCGGCCAGGGCGCTGCCCGTATTGCGAACGGCGGCCTCGAGCTTCGCCACGAAGCCCTTGTCTTCGAGCATCTGGATGTGGGTGTTGAAGATGGCGCCAAATTCGGCACCGAAGCGATCGCCCAGATCGCCGCGCAGGCCGTCGAGCTCCCGTCGCGCTTCCTCGAGGGCGCCGCTCAGATCCGCCCACTCGACCTCGGGATCCGGATTCGGCGTGTAGTCGATGCGGTCCAGATCCACCACGTCGTCCAGGAAGTGCACCGGCCCGATGGCGATGCCGCGGGAAGTCGGAATGCCGAGGATCTCGACACCGCGCTCGGTCTCCCCTGCATTGACAGGCGGGTGCAAGCCCGCCTCACCGAGTTCTGCGGTGATGCGCGCGCGATCGTCCGCACTCCCCGAGACCAACGCCAACAATTGGGAGTTCATGACGACTGGCGCGAGCAATCGCGCGCAGGTGTCGAGCAGCCCGAGATCGTCCTGGGAAAATTCCCGCTCGTCCAGAGTCTGAACGACCAACACGCCGATCGTCAGCCCCCGGTCACCCTCGGAACCGCGGACGATCAGCGGCGCCGCGGCGAGCGACGCATAGCGTTCCTCTCCGGTTTCGGGGAAGTACCGATAGGCGTCGTGACCTTGCGCATCGGTAAAGGCGATCGGGCGCCCCTCGTTGGCAACATGGCCCACCAGCCCTTCCCCGGGCGGCAAGCGCACCCGACCGATCGCGCTGCGGTCGAGGCCAATCGTTGCCTGCAGCAGCATGTGACGCAGATCGGTTTCGGTCAGGTAGACCGAACAAACATCGGCGTCGAGCCGCTTGGCGACCAGATCCACGACGTTGTCGAGCGTTTCGCGCAGATCATGAGAGCGCGAGACGATCCCGGCGACGTCCGCCAGCAGCGATTGCCGATCCGGAATGATCCACCCCCCGATCCCCGTCGTTCAGAAGGGGGAAAAGGGTACCGGACCGGAGGCTAGTGCGTGCCGAAAGGAGATCCGGTCGGGTCGAAAGGCGAGGGCAGGCGACGGTGGGCCGACGGGAAGACCTGGTCCTTGTCCTCGAAACGCATTCCGAGAGCGAGGAGGATCTTTCGCTTGGTGTCCATCCTGCAGTTCATGCCCTTCTCCACACTATGAATCGTGCGCAGGGCAACCTTGGCCTTGCGCGCGAGTTGCGCCTGGGTCATCAGGCGGTTCTCCCGAAGCTCTCGAACCCGGTTGGGAAACTGTCCGTTGCTCTCTTCGTTCACTCGCCGATCCCCGCTGGAGGCTTCGCTCGCGCATGTCGCCCGAATGAATGTCATTTCGTCTTTGGGCGGGATTTCTTTAGGAAAAATCAAGGCTTGGGCCGGTTCGCCGAGATCCCGGTGCACCGGGAAGCCCTTGATTTCCCGAGGGGATGGCGGCCCATACGCATGTTTCTCGCGCGTTGGTGAACCCTTTTCCCCGCGGGTGATCGGCCTTGAAGGGGTTGCTACCGTCCGGCACGCGGGCGGCTCCGCGCCCGGTGGAGGCCGGACGTCGCCCCTTCGCTGAGGACCTGGCGTGCGTCGCGGCCTGATCGTGGTGTTCCTGGTCGCGATCTTCGCGGCAGCGGTGGGGGTCGGATTCGTCTCCGCCTCCCGGCTGGGGCCGGTCTATCTGGAGGCTGCCCTGGAACAGGGCCTTTCAGAGGCCCTGGAGACCCAGGTTGCCATCGTCAGCACCCAGCTGCGCCGCGGCGACAGCTGGCCGTGGGTCCACCTCGAAATCCACCAGGCGACCGGCTGGCCTGGCCCCGAGGGGCCGGGCCTCGAAGTGGCTCGAATCCACGCGGAGATCGATCTCCTGGCCTGGTTCCGGGGCGAGACGCCGGTCGACGAACTCGTCCTGGTAGAGCCACAGATCCGCTTGGTGCGATCTACAGGCGATGCGCCCAGCCAGGGCTCCACCGCGGAAGACCTCCTCGGGCAATGGAACTCGCTTCTTTCCGACACGGCGGACTGGCTCCGGGAGGACCTCTGCCAGCTTCCCGAACTCGACCTGCTCGGAGGCCATCTGGTCGTCACCGGTCCTAGAGCCACCGAGCCCCTCGACATCCACGATCTTCAAGGTGCCCTGACCTGCGGGCCCGACGGCAGCCGGATCGGATTGTCCGGAACAGGGCCGGAGGGGGGGCGCTTCGAGGTGAGCCTCGACCTGAACGAAAGCCAGGTCCGGGCGGAGCTCGACCTGGTGGGGATCGAGACCGCTACCTGGGCACCGCTCACCGCTCCTGCCCGCCTTGCCGGGAAGCTCGGTGGAAAGCTGAGCTGGGTTTCCACGCCGGGGGCTGCGCACGAGCTGGCCATCCACCTGCGTGGGCCTCACCTCGCCATCCGCGTACCGCCCGCCAAAGGAGATCCATGGCAGGTCGAGCTGCCCACCCCCGCGCTCCGCCTGGAGATGAAACTGGACGGAACCGCCTTGCGGTTGGTCCGAGGCGAATGGAACGACCACGGCATCCGCATCCACGCGGACGGCCGCCTCGGCCTGCCCGTCCGCGAAGGCTCTTCGGTCCGCCTGGCGCTGGCGGTGGAAGAGCTCGCCCTGGATGCCGCCCTCCGCGGCCGAATCGCCGAGCTGCCGCCGGAAGTGCGCGAACCGATTCAGCTGGTGTTCGAGCGCCTGGAGAGCGGCCGGATCGAGCTGCTGCGCGTCGAGACCGAGACCACGGTGAGCGGCTGGAACGAGCTGCTCTCGGGCAAGCTGTTCGCCCGCCCGGGCGCGGTGGACCTCGATCTCTCCCTCACCGAAGGCACGATTCGCGTGGGCGACTCCGACCGCATGGAGCATGTCAGCGCCGATGCATCCTTCCGCGGCGACGAGCTGATCCTGCACTCGCTGAATGCGGATTTCCGCGGCAAGCCGCTCCCCACGATCCAGGGACGG
>JAFDCZ010000222.1 GCA_019312665.1 Deltaproteobacteria bacterium
AGTCCTCGAGGCGATCGCGGTCGACCTCGTTCATCTTCGGAATCGCATCCTTCATGTAGATGAGTCCGTAGGACACGTGCCGCGCCTCGTCCTGGGAGGTGAGCGTCACCACCTTGCGGAAGACCTCATCGTTGGTGAACTTCATCATGGTCCTGAACCCACCCATCGCGATGCTCTCCGCGATGACCTGCATGCCGACGCACTTCATCTGCCAGAGATCCGCCTGGAGCACTGCATTGAGCAGCGCCTTCAACCCGGGAATGATCGGGTAGACGCGATCCAAGCGCGTGATGTAGCGGTGAAAGACCTCGACGTGACGCGCCTCGTCGATGACCTGTGTGGAGGCGTAGAGCTTGGCGTCCATGTCCGGCACGACCTCCACGAGCTGTCCGCAGATCATCATCGCACCCTGCTCGCCGTGCAGGAAATTGGACAGCAGGTGGGCCGACTTCCGCTTCGCGAGCTCGATCTGCTTCTCCTTGGAGAGTGCCTTCTCGAAGTCCATGGGCTCGACATTCGGAGCGCTCATGTCCCCGACCTGAGTCGGGTCGGTCTCGATCTCCCACGGGATGTCCGTGGCCGCGTCCCACTGCTCTTTCTTGGCCACGTCATAGAGATCGCGAAGCGCCTTGATGTTCGTCTCGTAGTCGTACTGCCAGAGTGCCTGGACGGTGGTATCGATGGTTTCGAAGTTCATGAATCAGTTCTCCAGTCCTAAGAGGCGAAGTTGACCGGCGTGGAATCTCCAGCCGGAATCAGCGTGGCCTGAGCGCCGCCCGTCGAGGAGTCGGCATCGACAGCACCCACCTGCACCCCACCCACGGGGCAGTAGTCGGAAGCCTCGAGACAGGCTTCCTCTTCCGCGAAGGTCTCGGGCTGCTTGAAGACCAGGGCCAGCCTGGTGTCGGCAGGGACCTCGAAGTTCTCGGGGGCCCGCTGCGAGCACAGCCCGCAGCCAATGCAGTCCTCTTCGATCACTTCAAAATGACTCGGCATAGGGGCGAACCTCCCGGCGTGGCGGAGGGCCGTGACCCCGGGGATCCTCCCCGGCTTCGACCCGCCTCTAGATTTGTATATCACACTAGATCTGGATTGAACACTAGATTTAGAGTATCATCTAATTTCCTTGGAAGAATCCACAAATATCGTGGAGTTTCCACGGGATAGATCATTGCCGGCGCCCCGAAGCGGGCCGCACTGGCAGTCGAACAGGGTGGCTCGATGCATTATGTTGCCGAGGTGAAGACGGATCCCATGGCGGAGCCGGCGACGATGGGGCGGCTGGAGAAGCGAAAGCACGAGCGGCGGCTGCGCATCTACGGCGTGGCCATGGACCTCTTCCGCACCCAGGGTTTCGACGGCACCACGGTGAATCAGATCGCCGAAGCGGCAGATGTCGTGCCGGCGACGTTCTTCAACCACTTCCAGAGCAAGAACGCCCTGCTGGGGCAGATGACCACCGAGGCTCTCGGCTTCCTCGAGCTCATGCTCGAGGATGAGTTCAACGCCGCCGAGTCGACCCGCGAACGCCTGACGGGCTTCGCGACGCGTGCGGCGGACCAGATCGCCGAGTCTCGGGACCTCGCCCGCTACGTGCTGCTGGAGCTGGTGCGCAGCGAATCCGGGCCGGGGCAGCCGCCTTCGTACGTCGCGCGCATCCACGAGCCCTTCGCTGCGATGCTGCGCGAGGGCCAGGAGCAGGGAGACGTGCGCCCCGACCGGGATGCGGCGTTCCTAGGGGAGATGGTGGTCGGCATCCTCAACGCCGCGATCACCAACTGGCTCGCCGACCCGGACTACCCGATCGAGCAGCGCCTGCGGCAGGCGGCCGAGTTCGCCTGGGAGTCGATCCGCTCACGACCGTGAGCGCCTCATCCCCGACGGCCCATTCACTGCGGCCGGTAGTGAATGGGTGAGGTGTAGGCGCGCTCTTGGATGGAAATGGGTTGGCCCGACTCTTCGGCAGCGATACCCAGTGCCAGCGCGTCCAGGGTGGAGTGGCGCGGCGTCGGGATCTCCAGCACACGCACGTAGTAGAAGGCCGGCTGCGCTGGATCGAAGTCGGGATCCGTCCATACCGATGAGAGCATCGCCGCGCCGTGGTCGTTGGAGTATTCCGCCGTCAACGGGTCCACTGTATCCGGCACCCTTGGAATGCGGCCATCTGCGCCGCGCACTCGGCTCCCGGACCAGACCACGTCGACAACCCTCTCGAAGGTCGCACCTTCGTGCAGCCAGCCCTTCACCATCTGGATGCGATCCAGGTGCGCACTCCTGGGATCCTTGGCCGCCTGGATGAAGAACGAGGGCGCTGTCTCCAAGCTGCTCAGCTCTCCGCCCATCGGCACACTCGCAGCGCGAATCTCCGCGATACGGGCAGCACTCTCGTCGCCCGGAGCGAAGCCCGTGCCAGCGAAGACGCGCACGGCAATTCGCGGGCCAGTCGTGGCGTAGACCTCGCGCCGCTTGAATGCCTCCAGAATCGCATCCCGGGAATTGTCTTCCGCCCACACTGCGGCCAGGCCGGAGGCGGAAATCACCCAGCCAAAATCCTCGATGTCACCGACCGCCCGGGTCTTGTCCTCGGGAAGTGAATCGGTGGGGAACTTGCCCCAGAAGTTGGGTTCTTCTGCAGTGGCCAGGCCGGTGTGGGAATCGGTCGAGCCGATCAGGCCAAAGCGGTAGGGGTTGGCGCCAAATCGTTGCTCGATCGCAAGGCCGGTGCGCAAGGCAGAACGTATGAAGTCGCCCTGCCCGGGATCGAAGGGGATCGCCCTGGGCGAAATGTAATGGGGATAGGTCTCGAAGTCGGCAAAAGGATCGTCGGGGGAGACCGCGGGGTCGGTCTCCGAATCACCCTTGATCTGTGTCGCCTCGACAACCGTCTCCCACCTGGCGCGCTCATCGATCCAATCGCGGTCGATCGGCGTGTCGCGCAGGCGCTTCTCCGCGGGAAACATGAAGCCCCGAGAAATATTCGAGTTGTGCGGAATTGCGATGAAGTCGGCGCCCGTCTCGGACGAGGTCTCGTCCAGCCAGCGCCAGAGATCTTCCGGGTAGCTGCTGGTCGACGATGAAAAGGGTATGAACTGCTGGGCAACACGGGCATCGCTGCTGGTGAAGACCACGCGGTGCAGATTCGCGCCTCCGGGTATCGAGCTCCACTCCCAGCCGATCAACGCGGTAAACCGACCCGGCTCATTGTGTGCCTCCGCGGCCTCGGTGGACTCCTTCCATGCATCGCGCGCGACCAGATCCCCGTTGGGCAGAGCAATCCTGGCCGGCGTTCTTGCCGCTTCCACCACGTCATCCGTATCGGGAGAGGCGAATTCGAGCAGGTACCCAATGCTGCCGGGATTGTCGGCCAGGATGCGAAACGCTTTCTCCACGAGCCAGGCATGGATCCAATCGATCGGCCCCAACCCCTCTCTGGGAAGACCGCCTTCGTTGGCCCTCTTGATGGCGCCATAGCTCTCGGCATGGTCGGATACGACCAGAAAATCCAGGGGCGTCTCGATTCTTACGCGCGCACCGGTAGTTGGATGGAGCACCGGCAAGCCCTTTGCGTAACGGTAGGCCGTATCCGGACCTGCCGTGAAATTCTGGTTGATGAACGAATCGGTGGAATAGGAAGAATGAACATGCGTATCACCCCACAGCAGCTGCTTGTCCGCGCTGGCAGGAAGTGCGCAGAGCAAGGCGATGGCAGTTGCGATGAGATCACGGTGCACGATCATGTCTCCGCGAATCTACGATCTGATCCGCCCCGAGCCTTCGGAAGGATCGGCGATGTGAGGCCCTGCCCCGCGCCCATTCCCTAACGAAAGTTCCGCACCACCTTGTCGTAGCGCTCGAGGGTTGCCCAGTCCTCGTCGCGGCCTTTGCGACTCAGGATGAGCAACACACGGCCAAAGCCCATCTCGATCACTTCTCGAATGCGCTGCTCTGTGACCTCGGCCATCAGCCCGAGGCCGACGGTCAGATCGAGGGAGTCGAAGGGTCGACCGACGCGACTCGCCTCCGCCCGAATCGCCGCCAGCGGGCCCTCGAGATCGTGGCCGCCATCCAGCGGGATCCATCCGTCGCCGAGCTCGAGAACGCGGCGTGCGATCAACTCGGGTTTCACGCCACCGCCGATCAAGATCGGAGGCCCTCCGGCCTGGGCCGGCTTGGGCCAGCACCAAAGCGGATCGAAGTCCACATGCTTGCCGTGGAACTCCGCTATCTCCTGCGTCCAGATCTCTCGCATGGCGCGGATGCGCTCCGCCGCCACCGCCCAGCGCTCCGGGAACCGGAGGCCGTAGTTCGCCATCTCGGCGTCGTTCCAACCCGTGCCCACGCCGAGGATCACCCGACCCCCAGAGAGGTGGTCGAGGGTGGCAACGGTCTTGGCCAACGTGATCGGGTGGTGCTGGGACAGAAGGCAGACGCCGGTGCCCAGCTTGAGCCTCTCGGTCACCGCAGCGGCAAGCGAGAGGCTGACGAAGGGATCGTAGAACTTCTTGTAGTCGTCGGAGACCCCGTCTCCGTAACGGTGGGGAGCCGTGGGAAAATGCGTGTGCTCTCCCATGAAGAGCGCGTCGAAGCCCCGCTCTTCTGCGAAGCGCGCCACCTCGACGGGCTGGAGTGTGTCCTGCGTGCTTGCCTGCATCAGGCCGAACTCGATCATCCCGATCCTCCCTCGCGCCCACCAGCATGGGCATATACGACGTAAAATTGCAGATCCAACCGGACCATCCTGTCAGGTCCAGGGTACAAGATGGCCCCTGCGGGTCTCCGTAGGGGCTGGAAATAGCGCCCTGCCCTGGCGGCACGCTCGACCGCGCGAGGCGCATCAGCTCACACTCGCGATCAGGCTTTCACTCTCGGCCCACAACCGGGCAGCGGCGTCCGCATCGGCTCCAACCGGCGACAGCTCGCAACGCTGCGAGTCCGCAAAGTACTCGCCCGTGACGCCTTCGCACGCGGGATCTGCCGCCAGGTAGATCGACGTCTCCGCCCCCTCGTCCGCCGAGACAGGCGGCGGCAGCTTCGACAGGTCGGGCCCGCTCGAGGCCTTCTTCGCTCCCGAAGTCTCCGGTTCCGGCGCGAAACGCTGCTTGTCCTCCGGACGTCGGCGGCCGAGCTCCGTCTTGACGTAGCCCGGGTGCACCGCGTTCGCCGTGACCCCGGTTCCCTCGAGCCGCTTCGCCAGCTCGAGCGTGAATTGGATGTTGGCGAGCTTCGAGTGGCCGTAGCAGGTGAATGCGTTGTACGCGCGCTCCATCTGGAGGTCGTCAAAATCGAGCCCTTCGGGCGCCAGCATGTAGCCGTGCGACGCGAGGTTCACGATGCGCGCCGGCGCACTCGCCTTCAATCGGTCGAGCAGAAGGTCGGTGAGCAGGAAGTGCCCGAGGTGGTTCACGCCGAAATGCATCTCGAAGCCGTCGTGCGTCAGCTGACGCACGCCCTTTATCAGATTGATCCCCGCATTGTTGATCAGCACGTCGAGCCGCGCGCTGTGCTCGAGGAACTCCTCGGCGCAGCGGCGCACCGAAGCCAGGCTCGCGAGATCGAGCCCGACCCTCTCGATGCCGTCGCTGCCGGACGCCTGCCGGATCTCGTCGAGCGCCAGCTTCCCGCGCTCCGGATCGCGCGAGGTGATGGTCACCTGCGCGCCGCGCCGCGCCAGCTCGATGGCCGTGGCCTTGCCGATGCCGGCGTTGCCGCCCGTGATGAGCACGACCGATCCGTCGATATCGAAAGCCATGGGAACTCTCCTCTTCTTCCATGCACCGGGGCCACCCCGCGCCGCGGGCCTCCCCTTGTATCAGCCGCGGAGCCCTCCTGGCAACGACTCGACGCCATCCGCCCCCCATTCCTGGCCGACTGGCAGTCGTACGAGGCGCCGCTTCGTCGGCTCAGAAGCCCGCCGCAGCGGCTGGCGACCCCACCACACTGGTGCAAGAGGCACAGTGTCGAGAGGCCCCGTCTGCGCCGTAGCCTCGACCTTGACTCGATTGATTCAGCTGTCTTAACTCCAACGTGCCACGGGTACGAAGGAGGGAACGCGTGCCGACTCGATCCTGGCCGAGGTGGGTTCTCGGTGGGTTTCTGGTTGCCGGTCTCGCCGTCGCCGTGCTGCTGTCTTCCGACCGCAGCCGGCGCGAGGCCAAGCGCTGGGTGGCCGAGCGGGCCGGAGACGTGGCCGCCCAGGTCGTTCAGGGTGGCGGAGACAGTGAACGGGCCGCCGATCTCATCAACGTTCCCGTCGCAGTGCGCAAGCTCGCGAATTCGGTCTATCAGGCCGCGGGGGTGGGCAACGTCCAGCTGATCGCCACCCCGGAAGGCCACGTCGTCTTCGACACCGGGCTCGTGATTCAAGCCGCCAAGCAAAGGCGGCTGCTTGCCGAAGCCATTCCGGAGGGCCCGATCACACACGTGATCCTGAGTCACTCTCACCAGGATCACATCGGCGGCACGCAGTTCTTCGTCGAGGAGGGCACCGAGATCGTGGCCCACCAGGAGTTTCCCGAGGAGCAGCGCTACATGAACGAGCTCCAGCCCTACCTCTGGTC
>JAFDCZ010000010.1 GCA_019312665.1 Deltaproteobacteria bacterium
GGCCGACATGCGGAAATCGATCGCGGCGATCATCTCGAGCTTGGGCCAGAGCACTTTCTCGACGATTTGAGGGGCGGGCCAGCGTCGGAGCGGATTGACGCCCGAGGTCACGAGCACGCGTGGCGGATGCTCCCGGGCCGGCCGGGCCTCGATCCAGCCGCGCTCGAAAGCTTCACGCATGTACTCTCGCGCCGGGCGGGGCAGGGCGGGGTCGACGGCATCGTTGTCCTGGATGGCATCGAGGCCCCCGTGGACGTAGAGGAAGAGATGCGAGGGGGTCCAGCCAAGCTGGTGCGAGGCGGCGGCAACGGCGTTCTCGATCGTCCTCGGCGGTGGCTCGTAGACGCGCATCAGCTGACGCTGGAGCCACGAGGGCTGCAACCCCATGAATGCGTCGCCACCGTCGAAGGGGAGCCAGGCGGCGAAGCGTACGCCGCTTCCGGCTCTCCCGTGCTGCCCGCGTAGCGCGGAGAGCAGGATCAGGGATCGATGAAGGAGGTCGGCGTGGTAGCCCTTGTTGGAGCCCCATGAGGCGTAGATGAGTGTGCGTTGGCTCGTCGCGAGGGTGTCGGCGAGTTGCTTCTGGAGTGCCGGGCTCACCCCGGTCACCTCCGCCACGTAGTCGGGCGTGAAGCTTTCGAGCCGCTCGCGCAGCCGCTCCATCACCGGCCGGACCGTGATGGCCCCTTTCGTGGTCTCCACGTCGTAGCTTCCGGAGAGGGCCGGCTCGAGTTTTCCCAGGGCGAGGGAGTCGCTCCATCGCCCTGGCGTCCCCGGTGCTTCCACCACCTGGTGGGTGTTCAGGTCGAACAAGTAGAAGACGTCTTCGCGACCGCCTTTCTCCATGTCCGATTGCCTCAGGAAAGTTCCGGTGTCGTCGCGGACCAGGAAGGGCAGGTCGGTCTGCTCGCGGACGTAGGCCTCGTCCACGGCCCCGCGCTCGAGGATCTCCCGGGAGAGGCCTAACGCCAGGGCGGCGTCCGTGCCGAGCTTCGGATTCACCCAGAGTGAGGAATGCACGGCGCTCGGCGAGTAGTCGGGCGTCACCGTGATCACCTTGGTGCCCCGGTAGCGGGCTTCGGTGCCGAAGTGGGCGTCGGGGATCCGGGTGGCCGTCGGGTTGCAATGCCAGAAGATCAATGTGTCGGCGCGCATCCAATCGTCCGCGCTCCCGTCGACGAAGGAGGTGCCCCAGGTCTGGACGGCGCCGATGGCCAGATCGCCTGTCCCGCCGAAACCGTCGAGCAGGGTCGCACCCAGCAAGCTGAACAGGCGCATCTCGCCCGTGCTGCCGGGGCCGCTGTCCACGTTCGAGGTTCCGTTGTCGTAGACGACCGTCTCGGGATGCCCGTCTTCATGGGAGTCGAGGATCGCGTCGGCCAGCCGCGTCAGGGCCTTGTCCCAGGAGATTCGCCGCCATCGCCCCGAGCCGCGCGGGCCCACGCGCTCGAGTGGGTGGGTGATGCGGTCGGGACCGATCATCAGATCGCTGTAGCAGGCGCCTTTCTGGCAGCCGCGAGGTGCGAAGTCCGGGAGATCGGTTCCTTCGCGCTCGTAGACGTCCGCCTGTTCCTCTCGCCAGACCACTCCGTCCTTGACGTAGAGATCGAACGCGCAAGCGCTGAAGCAGTTCGCGCGCAGGTGGGTTCCGCGGACGACGCGGTCCCAGCGCCAGGCTTCGCGGTAGAGGTCGGCGACTTGGTGGTAGCCGCTGGTAGACGCTGGAGCTTGGGCACCGGCCGCGCGCGGAACCAGGCCGCGCAACGTAAGCGTGAGGCTGCCGACGGTGGCGGCAGCCAGCAGTTCACGACGGGTAAGTTCCATCACGGGCAGGGCCCGCGCTTAGCAGAGCCCCGCGGTCTGAGACAAGGACTCCGTCTGACCATGGCGCGAACTCCCCGCTCTCTAGGAGGACGCGTCCAGGGGTGCAATGTCGACACGCGTGTCGCGGTCGACCTGATTCGGCTCGTAGTGCGCATAACCCCAGTGAAGATGCCCGTAGTCGCCGACCAGTTGGGTTGGCTTGAAGGGGCTCGGTGCGATCTCCTGGTGGGAGACGCCCGTGCGGAACTGGTAGGGCTCCCAGCCATGGAAGATGTGGACCTGGCTGGGGAGGATGCTTCCTGTCAGCTTGGCGCGCGCCACGAACTCGCCGAGATCGTTCCATATACGCACCAGATCGTGGTCTCCGATGGCGCGGCTTTGCGCCTCCTGCGGGTTGAGGAAGACGACCGGTTCGCCGCGTTGGAGGCGCAGCATCAGTTCCTGGTCGCGCCACATCGAATGGACGCTCCAGCGGGTGTGGCCGCCCGTGAGGGTGAAGGGGTGGTCGCCGCCCGAGGCCGGGGGCGGTTTGTGGGTGGGTAGTTCCTCCCCGGTCTCGAGGAACCAGGGATGGTCGATGTAGAACTGCTGGCGCCCGGTCAGGGTGGGGTAGGGCTTCTTCTCTTCGACGAAATCGCGCAGCGGAACCACGGGCTCATCCATGCTGTAGGCCGAGTAGACGCCTGCCGTTCCACCGGAGGCACCCAGGCTCGGGATGCGCATGGCGCCGCCTTCGCGCCTCAGGTCGTCGAGAGTGATGCCCTTGGAGGCGGCCGAGACGCTCAGGATGAATTCGGTGACGGCTTCCTGGTCATTCGGTCCGAAGCGGTCGCCATCGCTGAAGCGCTCGTCGAGTGTGGCAATGTCACAAGGTTGGCCGCGGAAACCTGAGATCTCAGTCACTCCGCGGCGTTTGGCTTCGGCGGCGACTGCCACCGAAAGCTTCGAGAAGATCTCCCATTCCGGTTTCGAATCGGCGAGAGGTGGTACGGCCCGGTCGCCAAGGGTCAAGTAGGGAACGAACAAGGCGATGTACTTCAGCCCGACCTTTTCGTACCAGCCGGCCGCCGGCAGCAGGATGTCGGCATGGCGCCCGGTCTCGCTGATGCGGAAGTTCACATCCACGATCAGCTTTGCCTTGGCGAAGAGCGTTTCGCGCACTCGGTGGCCCATGCGCGTGTGGCGCAGCACGTTGCCACAGAAGGAGACGATGACCTCGGGCGGTTCCTCACCCGGTGCCGGTGCGATCGGGAAGTGCTTCTTGCGAAGCGCCTCCTCCAGATAAGGGGCCGATCCCTTTGGCAGCGTGGGATCGCCGTGGGCAGGGGACGTTTCAAACTCGGCAAGGCCGCCGTGCACCGCGTGGAAAATGGTGCTTGGGATGTACATCGATTCGAACTCGTGACGAACGGCCTTGGGATCCAGGTAGGAACGGGCGGCCGTCCAGGCGAGGTTGGCGAGGCCGAGGCCATCCTGCATGGCCACCAGGCCGAAGCCGTCGAGGCCAATGAACGCGCCGGAGCGCCAGCCGCCCCCCGCCCGGCCGAGGTTTCCTGTCAGCGAAGCCAACAGGATCTGCGAGCGTTGGATCAGATCCGAATGGAGGTTCTTGCAGCTGCCCCACTGGGAGAGAATCAACGCGGATCCGGCGTTCGCGAATTTCCTTGCGAAGCGTCGGATCGCCCCCGGCGCAATGCCTGTGACAGACGCCGCATGTTCAGGAGTCCACTCCTGGAGGCGTTCCCGGAGAAGAGAGAAGACGCTCCGAAGCTCGATCCGCTTGCCGTCGTCGAGCGTGATCTCCGTTCGCACGTCCAGGGCGGGCTTCACGTCGTCGGGCAGGCGAAGGGTCTTCTGGGGGCTTCCTTCGGTGCCGGGCGCCCAGTGCAACCCCTTCGTAGCCTCGTCCCACAAGGCGAAGCGGTCCTCGCCTCCCCCAGGTCGTATGTCGGACTCGCGAAGGAAGCGGCCCGTATCGTTTCGAACCAGGAACGGGAGATCGGTCTGCTCCAGTACGTAGGAGGTACGGACGAGCCCTTCCTCCATGACGATGTGGCAGGCCGAAAGGGCAAGGGCCGCATCGGTTCCTGGCTGAATGGAGAGCCACAGATCCGAATGGATGGCGCTCTGGTTGTAGTCCGGCGCGATGACGGTGACGTGCGCACCGCGGTAGCGTGCCTCGTGGATGAAATGCGCATCCGGGATGCGCGTTGTCACTGGATTGAACGCCCAGAGCACGAGGTGGTCCGAGCGGAACCAGTCGTCCGAGGATCCGTCGGTGTGTGGCGTGCCGAGGGTGATCGTTCCTCCGACGGCGAGGTCTCCGATCTGGGCCATCGAGTCGGTGATGGGGGCGCCGATCTGGCGGAAGAAACGCAGGGCCGCCACGGTGTTCGCGCCGAAATCCACATTGGGGCCGAGTTCGAGCACGACCCCCTCTCCGCCGCGTCGCGAGAGGGAATCCACCAGGTTTTCGGAGATCTCCCCGAGTGCATCGTCCCAGCTGATCCTACGGAAGCGTCCGGAGCCGCGCGGCCCCACCCGCTTCAGCGGGTGGCGGAGCCGCGAGTCGCCGATCAACAGGTCGCTGCAGCTCGCGCCCTTCTGACATCCGCGCGGGTTGAAATCGGGAACCGTATCGTTCGACGCCGTGTAGGGAGCCGACTGTTCCTCCCGCCAGACCATGCCGTCGCGAACGTAGAGGTTCCAGGCGCAAGACGAGACGCAGTTCACATTGGTATGCGTGCCGCGTACCACGCGTTCCCAGGTCCAGCGCTCGCGGTACACGTCGCGCCAGTCGCGGTACTCGGGCGCGACCGGCTGCGCATCGGAAGGCGCTTCCGCCCAGGTGAGCCGGCCCAGGCCAAGTGCCAGGCCCGTGGCCGCGCCGGCCTCCAGGAATTCCCGTCGGGACAGGGTCAGCATGCACGCCCCCGGCGGCGATCGGCACCAACGGCACGTGAGCGTAGCCGCCGGTCGTCTGCCGCCGCTCCGGGTCAAGCTAGGCTGGGGACGTTCCGCCAGGTATGACGGTTGTCATAACCGAGAGAGAACGCTCCGGATCGCAGGCTGTTTCAGGCCGAGCTGTTGCTTGCGATGTCTTTCAGGGTGTCCACGTCGATGATGGTCACGCGCCCCACCTCGCCAGCAATCACGCCCTCCCGCTCGAAGCGGCGGACCACACGGATGGCTGTCTCCACCGTCGTGCCCGCCGCTTCGGCGAGGGCGCGCCGGGTGACTTCGGCTTTCCCCCCCTGAGAGGCCCGTAGCAACGCCTGAGCCAGCCGCGCCCGGGCCGGATCGTGGGCGACCGAGCGAAGCCGCTCGTGGGCGTCATGCAGGCGTCGGGATGCGACCACGAGGATCTCGATGGCTGCCGTGGGTACCTCCGCCACCAGCTTCAGCATCACACGCCGTGGGATGATCCAGGCGATCCCGTCGTTCACCACCTCCGCGCTGGCCGTGTAGCAATCCTGATCCAGGGCCGAGACGGCGCCAAACATCTCGCCGGGGCGCAGGATCTCGAGCGTCATCAAACGTCCGTTGGGGGACGCCTTGTAGAGGCGGACCTCACCTTGCTTCACCACCCAGAGGTAGTCGGCGGGGTTCCCCTCGAGAAAGAGGATGCGCCCGCGCCGGAGCGTCTTCTCGAGAACCATATGGCTCACGCTGCTTCGGCGCTCAGGCCCGAGGGCGCGGAAGAACTCCGCATTCTCGAGTTCGCTATTGCGGTTTGCGTCCACTCGGCCGCTTTCCAGATGACCCATTTCTACGTGGGGTATGCTCCGGATCATATCGGATCCGGGGCCATTGGGTGAACATTGGAGGCGCGACGCATTTGGGGAACGAAGAGCAGCAGGGAGGCCCCTCCATGCACGACTCCATCGTGGCGGCCCATCGTTCGCTCGACGGCCTGTTCGAGATCACTCGACGATCCCTCGAAGAGGGACTTGGCGCGCCTGCGATCGATGCGTTTTGTCGATTGCGCGAGGCCCTCGAAGCCCACTTCGAGCAGGAGGATCGTCTCTACTATCCCCCCATTGCGGCATTGCGCCCCGAGGCCCGCAGATCCGTCCAGGAATTTGCCGCGTCTCATGAGGTCTTTCGTGAGAGGTTCGGCGAGATCGGGGGGCTGCTCGAGAGGAGTTGCTTCGATGAAGCGGGTCGGGCCTTCGCTGAGTTCACCGAGATCTTCGTGCTCCACGAGGCTGCCGAGGAGAAGCTCCTCGCAGAGCTGGACCGGGACGTTTCGGCGGCACGCTAGCTCCTGCGTCGGGGCTACGAATGTTGCGGGGCGCCTAGCTGCTCGAACAGCCGTCCTCCGTCGCGCATCAGGAAGCGTTCGAGCTGTCGAACGACCTCGCGGAAGAAGGGCGGGGGATCCCGCTGCTCGAGGCGCTTGCGCAAGGCTGGCACCCAACGGCCTGGATGGCGAGAGACGAAATCTCGTTGGGCTCTCTGGAATGCGCTTGCATCGGTGCCCTGCGTAAGAGCGCTGGCTTCCTCGAAGGCGAGGAAGTGCATGAACTCGAGTTCGGTCGTCAGATGGTCGGGGAGTTCCTGTTCGGCTTCGGAGAGCTTGAGGCCGAAGTGATTGTAGAAGCGGACCGCTTCCTCCATGTTCTTCATGCGCGCCCCGCCGTAGAGCCCGCCGTACAGGGGGCAGGGCGGGCCGCTGGCCCCGACGTCGAACAGACGTGTGTACTCGACCGCCAGATCGTCGTCGTCCGTGCCGGCGTTCTCGAGGGCGAGCCAGTCGACGTCCTCGGCCAAGCCAGGATCGACATCCTCCAGCGCCTGGCGCAGGGCAGCCGATACCACCCCATCCCGGATCGCGGGCAAGAACTGGTTGTCCGGGTAGTCGAACGCCCGGGCGAAGACCGCATACGCGCGGCTCCGTGCTGCTGCGCTGCGCGCTTCCGACCCTTCTTCCGTGCGGATCACCGATTCGTCCATCAGTTTGCTTTGCCTCCCGATGTCACGCGCTCCACGTCGACGGTTCCGCCTCGGGGCGCGTGCCCCGGTGCACCGTAGATGGCGCGGTAGTGAAGTTGCCCGTAGCCCCCCGCCAGGTGCAAGACCTTCCAGGGCGCGACGACGGGTTCCTGTTGCCCTCGGTGCCCCTTGAATTGATAGGGCTCCCAGGCGTGATAGGTGATCACCTGGCCGGGCTGCACGATGCCGCTGAGCTTGGCGAGTGCCTCGAACGCACCGTTGTCGTTGAAGACGCGTATGCGGTCGCCGTCACGAATCTGGCGCTGGGCCGCGTCGACCTCCGAGATCCATACGGCGGGTTCGCCGCGCTGAAGCCGCAGCATGAGCGGCGAATCGCGCCAGGTGGCATGGATCGACCAACGCGTATGGCCGCCAGTCAGGCGCAGCGGATGGTCTCCTCCGGCCGGCGGAGGTTCTTTGTGGACCGGAAGCGTCTCGCCGATCTCCTCGTACCACGGGTGGTCGATCAGGAACTGCTGCCGGCCCGAGAGCGTCGGCCAGACTTCCTTGTCCTCGACGAACCTGGCGTGGGGGTAGAGCGTGCGGCCCGGCTTGTGGTCCGTGGCGACGGCGTAGAGGGGATGGGGGGTTCCCTCGGCTTCGACGATGGGGAGCAGGCCCGTCTTCTTCGCCTCTTCGAAGCCCTTGTTCCCCGTCGACCGGGTGTTCTGGAGGATGTAGTCGAGGGCAGCCCTGGGCTTTGTCTCGTGGAACTTGCCGTTCTCCGTCCAGCGTTCGTAGATGGTTGCGAGATTCGTTTCTCCGCCAACCGAATCTTGCACCCCACTCACGCCTCGTGCCCGGGCGCGTTCTTGGATGGTGCGGGCCAGCAGTCCGAAGATCTCCCACTCGGCCTTCGCTTCTCCCAGAGGCTCGACCGCCTTTTCGCAAATGACGAGATGGGGAAGGTAGGCCTGTGTGTATTTCAGTGAGTCCCGCTCGTAGTAGCCCGAGGCCGGCAGGATCAAGTCGGATTGCATGCCGGACGTGCTGATCTTGAAGTTCACGTCGACGATGAGGTCGAGCTTGGGCCAGAGGTGCTTTCGGGCCACCTGGGGCGAGGGCCAGCGGCGGAGCGGATTGGGGCCCGTGAAGATGAAGACTTTCGGGTCTGTGCCCGGCGCGGGCCGGATGGGGATCCAGCCCTTTTCGATCGCCTCCTGCATGTAGGCCGAGGTCGGGCGCGGCACCGCCGGATCCTGGTACTCGGGGCGATCCCAGATCTCGGAGTATCCCGCGTGCACGTAGAGCCACGGCATGAGTGGCGTGTTCCCGCGATGTGGAACCAGCTCCTGCATCAGGTCCTCCATGTCGCGCCAGCCCATGCCGCCGGTGAGGCTGCGCCAGATCGCACGGACTTTCGTGCCAAGGGGGATGTCGCCGGCACCCCCCGAGAGCCGATCGAAGCCTTCGATGGGCCACCAGGACGCCACCCGCATGCCACCGCCGCTCCGCCCCTGGTTCCCCGTGAGCGCCATCAGCAGGATCTTGGCGCGTTGGACGAGATCGCTGTGGTAGTGCTTGCAGGCTCCCCAGGAGGAGAAGATCATCGCGCTACCGGCTGCGGCCAGCTGGCGGGCGATCTTCTCGATGGCTTTCGCGCCTACGCCCGTGACGGCGGAAACCTGCTCCGGTCGGTAGTTCGCGTCCAGGTGTTCGCGCAGGCGTTCGAGGAGTGGCCGGACCTGCACGGTGAGGCCGTCTGCCAGCCGAACCTCGTGTCGCCCCGCCAGGGCCGGTCGAAGCTCGCCTAACGCAAGGGAGCCACCGCGGGTCCCCCGGCAGCCAGGAACCCTCGCGAGAGCTTCCGTGGTCTCGTCCCAGAAATACAGCCGCTCGTCGTTTCCTCCTTTTCGAAGATCGGATTCACGCAGGTAGCGGCCCGTATCTTCGCGGACCAGGATCGGGAGGTCCGTCTGCTCGCGCACGTAGGCCTCGTCGTGGAGCTGCTCGGAGAGGATCACCTGGGCCATTCCGAGGGCCAGCGCGGCGTCGGTTCCGACCCGGGGGTTCAGCCACGTGTCGGCGTGTACGGCGCTGGCGTTGTAGTCCGGAGCGATCACGACCAACTGGGCGCCCCGGTAGCGCGCTTCGTGCATGAAGTGCACTTCGGGAATCCGTGTATACGCTGGGTTTCCCGCCCAGACGACGATGAAGTCGGACTTGAACCAGTCGTCCGAAGTCCCCTCTACGTTGTACATGCCCCACGTCTGAACGGCCCCGTAAGGCATGTCGCCCACACCGGCCCACGAGTCCAGCGAAGTGGACATGAGAAGACCGAAGAGACGCATCTCGGCGGCGGTATCGGGGCCGAAATCGATGTTCGTGGTGCCGTGGTCGTAGACGACGGTACCGGTTCCGCCCTTCACCGAGGCATCGATGATGTTGTCGGCGATCTCCGTCAGTGCCGCTGTCCAGGAGACCCGCTTCCAACGGCCGGATCCACGCTCGCCGACCCGACGCAGGGGGTGCAGGACGCGTGATGCCTCGTACATCAGGTGCGTGTAGCTCGCGCCTTTCTGGCATCCACGCGGGTTGAAATCCGGTACGCCTTCTTCCACCGGGGGATAGATGGCGTTCTGCTCCTCGCGCCAGGCCAGACCATCCTTGACGAAGACATTCCACGAGCAGGTCGAGATGCAGTTGGCGCGCGCATGGGAGCTATGGACGACCCGGTCCCATTGCCATCGCTCTCGCCACAGGTCGCCCATGCCGCCGTAGGTCGCCTGCGCGGTTTTCGTCGGTGTCGCACCAACCGCCGCGGCGGTTCCGGTCCGCGCGAGAAGCGGCTCGAGGAGCGAGATCCCCAACGTCAGGCTCGCGGCTCCCCCCGCGCTTCCCACCAGGAAGCGGCGCCGCGAAAGGGAGGTGGTCTCGAGCTGGCTCATATGGCCTCCGCCTCCACCCGCGTATCCCGATCGGTGTGGCTCGGTTGCAGGCAGATCGACATGGGACGCAGGTGGAACTGGCCGCCAGCGAGTTCGACCGGGTTGAGCGGGGAGGGGATCAGGTTCTGGAAGCCCTTCTGACCCGCGAACTGGAAGTTCTCCCAGGCGTGGTAGAGGATGAGCTGCCCCTGGCGCACGCCGGGAGCAACTTTCACCATGATCTCGAAGGCATCCAGGTCGTTGAAGACGCGTACTCTGCCACCATCGGTGACGCCACGCATTCGGGCATCGGGGACGCTCATCCACATGACGGGCTCTCCCCGCTGTTGCTGCAGCATGAGCTTGTCGTCGCGCCAGGCTGAATGGATGCTCCAGCGCGTATGTCCACCGGTCAGCTGGAGGGGGAATTGGCCTCCGACGCTGGGTGATTCCTTGTGCGTGGGAAGCGTCTCTCCCATCTCCAGGTAGAGCTCCTGATCCAGGTAGAACTGGATCCGCCGCGAGAGGGTGGGGTAGGGCTTCTTGTCGAAGACGTGGTCCGTGAAGGGCGTGATCGTATCGTCCGGCTTGATCGTGGTTGCAGTCCCGATCGACGCAATACTCGTTCCGAGGCCCGTGAATCGCGCCCAACCGCGTTTCTTGAGTTCGTCCCACTCGACGCCTTCGAGGTTGCTCGCTTTCTCCACCAACACGGCGGCCACCTTCTCGTCGTCGGTCGGTCCGTACTCCCCGTCGGAGGAGAATTGCTTGTAGAGCGGCGGCCCGCGAGTCCACGGCCTTGGCGAGCCGCGCCATGATCTCCCAATCGGATTTGGCCTCGGCGAAGGAGACCGCCTTCTCTCCGGCGTGGATGAAGGGCATGAGCGGCGTGACCCACTTGTGCTCGGCTCGCTCGTACCAGGCCGCCGCGGGGAGCACGAAGTCGGACTGGAGCGCGGTCGAGGTCATGCGCCAGTCGATGGTCACGATGGTGCGGAGCTTTGGCCAAAGGTTCTTCAACAGCAGCGGGTAGCAGCGGATGCGTCGCAGTGGGTTGCTGACGAGGCTGAACATCACGCGCGGGTCGTTCCCCGGCTTCGGCCAGACGTGCTGCCATCCCTTTTCGAGGGATTCTTCCAGCACCTCTCGTACGGGACGCTTCAGGTAGGGGTCCCATTCCTCGAGCGCTTCGCTGGCCTCCAACAAGCCACCGTGCACGTACCAGAACAAGGCTCCGGATACTTCCTGGCCTGTCTCGAATCCTTTTCGGCTCTGCTCGTGGATGATCATCTCGTCGGTGAGGCCAGCGAGTTTCAGCCGGGTCTCGTCGATGAGATTGCTCGCACCGATCAACATACGCAGTGGCAAGTCGAACATGGACATCACGAAATCGTCGAGGCCGTCGTGCATCAGGAAGGGGAAGCCGACGAAGCCGCTTCCCTTCTTTCCGAAGTTTCCCGTCAGGGCGAAGACGAGGGCCTGGGTCCGCTCGATGAGATTGCCGTGGTAGAGCTTGCTGAAGTTGCTCGTCGTGACCATCGACGCGGACTTGGCGCGCCCGAGCCGACGGGCCAGGTCGCGGATCATGGCGACGGGCGTGCCGGAGAGTTCGGCCGCCTGTTCCGGGGAATAGGCTTTCAGTTGCTCGCGGAGCAGGGAGAACACCGGCTGGACGGTCACCTGGGTACCGTCATGCAGGGTCGCCTGGAATTGACCTTCGAGGCTCGGCTCCAGGCTCTCCAGGGCGAGGCTGCGTCTGGGAGCGGCGACGATTCCCTGCTCCGGGTCATGCAGGTAGAGCTCATCCTCGTCGCCCCCCACATCGAGATCGGAACCGCGCAGGAAACGCTTCGTATCGTCCCGCACGAGCAACGGGAGGTCGGTCTGCTCCTTCACGAAGGCGCGGTCTACGAGGTCTTCCTCGATGAGCACGTGGGCCATGCCGAGCCCGAGTGCAGCGTCTCCGCCGGGTTTCACTGGGATCCACTGGTCCGCATGCACGGCGGACGCGCTGTAGTCCGGTGCGATGCAGATGAACTCCGCGCCGTTGTAGCGCGCCTCGGTCAGGAAGTGGGCATTCGGAATCTGGGTGTAGGAGGGGTTGGCTCCCCAGCAAAGGATCAGATCCGAGAAGAAGTAGTCGTCGGCCGAGCGTTCGAAGACGATCTTGCCGAAGGTCTCGGCGGCACCGCGGTGCCCGTCTCCGATCTCGGTGTTCATGTCCAGGTTCGTGGAATCGAGCAGGACCCTGAGGCGCGCCTGCCCGGCGGTCTGGGGGCCTAACGAGATGCCAGGGCCGAGATCCCAGATGACACGGTCCGAGCCTTCTTCGACGATCGTGTCGATCATCGAGTCGGCGATCTCGTCGAGGGCCTCTTCCCAGGAAACGCGCTGCCACTTCCCGGAACCGCGCGGGCCGACGCGCTTGAGCGGATGCCGCACGCGTGCCGGGTCGTACATGCGCTCGCTGAAGCAGGCCCCCTTCTGGCATCCGCGGGGATTGAAATCCGGCACATCGGGGCGGATCTGGGGGTAGTCGGCGGCCTGCTCCTCGCGCCATACCATCCCGTCCTTCACGTAGACGTCCCAGGCACAATGGGCCTGGTACCAGCAGTTCACCCAATGGCTCGAACGGACGACCTTGTCCCAGGTCCAGCGGGTCCGGTAGATGTCTCGCCAATCGCCGAAGATCGGGGGTGCGACGGCCGCGATTTCCGTCGCGGCCGTCGCCGGGCGCAAGCGCCACAGGCCTAGGCTCAGGCTTGCGACGCCCAACGCGGAGCTTTGCAGGAAGGCACGGCGGCCGAGCCCCTGCACGGGACTCATGCCTTCTTCCATTCGATCGTGGCCGGGTCGCGGTCGAAGCCGCCGAACATGTCCTTCCAGCGGTAGGCGATCAGGAGGTCCAGCAGTTCCGATTTCCCGCCGGCCCGGGTCTTGGCCATCTCCCCCTTCAAGATCTCGAGGGATTCGAGCACCTTGGGTCCGAAGAGAGAGACCAGGTACTCGTTTGGAATCCGCGGATTCGATTCGTCGATCTCGCCGTTCTCATCGAAACGCGGTGGGGCGAGCGGTGGCACGTAGAAGACATTCGCGTCGGTTCCGTATTCCGGGTGCAGCGGGATCGCGACCTTCCACTTGTCCACCAGCTTCCAGATCGGCGCGTTCTTATCGTCCCGATAGCCGAGGAACCTCACACGCCCCGGACATTGCCGCGCACACGCATTGGCCACGCCTTGCTCTACGCGCGGAAAACAGAAGATGCACTTCTGGGAGACCTTCTCTACGTGATTGAAGTAGATCTTCTTGTAGGGGCAGGCCTCCATGCAGAAGCGGTAGCCACGGCAGCGGTCCTCATCGATCAGGACGATGCCGTCCTCTTCCCGTTTCACGATGGCCTTGCGCGGGCAGGCCTCCAAGCATGCCGGGTGCGTGCAGTGGTTGCAGATGCGGGGCAGGTAGAAGTAGTAGGCGTTCGGGTACTCGCCGGCGCCCTGGTCCTCGTCCCAGTTCGGGCCCCATTCCGGCTCCTCGCCTTTCACCTTGAGGTGGACCTTGTCCCCCTTGCCCCCGAAGAACACCTCCTCGTGGTTGAACTCCCAGGCGTCGCCGAAATCTTTTCGCGTGGGCAGCTTGCCCGGCACGGCGTTTCCTTCGCGGAAGCCACCCCCCATGTCTTCCCAGTCACGGGGCGTACCGCGGCCGGGCTGGGTGTTGACCGAGTTCCACCACATGTACTCCATGCCTTCGTCGCGGGTCCAGAGCCGCTTGCAGGCGATCGTGCAGGTCTGGCAGCCGATGCATTTGTTCAGGTCCATCACCATGGCGAGCTGTCGTTTGGATTCGGTCATGGCTACCTCCGCGCCGTCGGCAGGGCGTCGAGACTGAGTTTCCGCCACTGCAAGCCCGAGATGGACTTGATGCCCGCTCGCTCTCCGCTTCCGCCGTCCCAGATGGCCACGCCGATGCCGGTCGTCTCACCGGCCTGCAGCTGGGCCACCGGATCCACGGTTTCGACCCGCAAGGCCCGGGCGATGACGACCTGCCAGCGGCCCTCCTTCCACGCGCCACGAGCGAGGCCTGCCTCGACGCTCACGGTGCGCGAGGTGCCGATCCCTTCCGCCACCACGTGTCGGACGTTGGTGTCATCGTCGGCTCGCCAGTACCAGGCGTTCACGGCATTCCCCGGCGCGCCCATCGTGACGATGGGTGCGCCCTGCACCGCCGGAAGCAACACGGCGACGCCGTCGGGAAAGTCCACGTTGTCCGCGTTTCCCCGATTCTCGGTTGGGTCGCTCCACTCGAGCCGAAACGCCAGACGCTCCCCGTCGTGGAGCGCGGCAATCTGAACCCGATCGATCGCACCGATCTTCCGGTCTTGCCAGGCAGCCCGGATCAGGGCCGTCGGCTGCATCCCCAACGGCGAGCCCTCGAGCTTCACGCGCTCCGCGCCCGCTTGCTTCCAGGTCGCGGCGCTGGGATCCATGAGCCGATCGAATTCGGTGGAGGAGATGGTGCGAGCTCGCATATCGCGGCCTCCTTATGAGGAATCGGCGTTGTCGAAGGCTCAGCCGTGCTCTCGGAGTGTTTGCACGGATGGCCAGGTGGCGGACGGGTCGGCCTCCACAGGGCGGGAGGCATCCGAGAGGTCGGAGAGGGAGTCGGCGATGGAGGTGATCAGCGACTGAGGGAATCTGGGCTTCCGACCCTCTCGGATGGGGGGAGCGTGGACGATCAACAGAACCTCCCCGCCCGCCAGGTGTTCACGTTTGGGCTGCTCGGAGACGGGCACGATCACGAACCGCGGGATCGGCTCCCAGGAGAAACCCTCGACGAGTACGAGGTCGAGGTCGGCCGGAAGCGATTGGAGCGCCGCTGCCAGCGGTACGTCGACACCGGGGCCCGGGGCCTGACGTGTGAAGGTCGCGAGCTGTCCGGCGGAGGCGAGGGCCACCGATTCCGCACCGGCTTCGTAGAGGCGGTAGGAATCCTTGCCCGGTCGGTCGGCGAGGAAGCCGTGGGATGCGTGCTTGACCACCCCGACACGCAGGCCCCGCGCCCCGAGCGTCGCGACGAGGCTCTCGAGCAGGGTCGTCTTGCCGCTGCCCGAGCGGCCAACGACACCGACGACCGGGGTCTCGCCGCACGCGTTTGCTCCGCTGCCCACCTCTTCGGCCTCCGCTCCCCGCGCCAGCAGCGATCCCCGCGAATGCGAGACCCGACTGTGGAAGCGGGGTGTGAGTCCAACCTACGAGAGATCCGTCCCGGCGTGCATGACGCTCGTCATATCCCCGGGGTGGAAAACTCTGCTCCCCTTGCTTGGGAAACCGGACTGCTCTGCCGGTAGGCTCGGAGGCCGTCATGTCCGACCCAGGAATCGTCAGGCGCTGGCTGCACCACGTTCAGGCGGTCGCTGTGATCCTCCTGCTCGCCAGCGGCTGGATGATCGGAGACCCGGACCTTCGCGGTCGCTTCATCGGCGGCTACGGCCGGGAGATCCTGCAGGCCCACCTCTGGGTGGGATGGCTGTTGCTCGCGGCCCCCGTACTCGCGCTCAGCCTGGCGGCTCGGCCTCTCCTGGGCGACGCAGCGCGTCGCCTCGGGCCGCCGGATCCCATCTGGACGTGGCGCAAAGTCCACCTTGCAACGGTCATTGCTCTCTCCGTTGCCCTGTCCGCAAGCGGCGTGTTGCTATGGGCCGACTTCGAGCTGCCTCGTGGTTGGCTCGACGCGGCCCTCGCGACGCATCTGTTCGCGACCTGGGTCCTTGCGGCTTCGATCCCGGTGCACCTCTTCAAGGCGCGAGGCAAGATCGCGGCACGAACTGGCGAGCTGCTTGGCCGCACCCCGCCGCCCCTCCACACGGATCACGAGGGGAACGCCGTGGACCTCGACATCGAGTGAAACCATGCTGGCGTATGACTCCGGTCATAACACTCCGACGAGACATCAGGTTATTCGTCGTGCAACGTCCACCCGGTTTCATCTTCGCAAGGGGGAATTCTCATGGCCACCACCCCGATGACGACGCGTTCTCCGAACGGTCGTTCCCCGAGCGGAAGCTGGGCAGATCGCTACCGGAAGCTCTGGACCTGGGACGAGGTGCGCTTCGGCAGCCACTCGGTCGATTGTTATCCGGGCGGCTGTTCGTGGCGTGTGTTCGTGAAGGACGGGAAGATCGTTCGCGAGGAGCAGGCGGGCCTGCATCCTCCGGTCGAAGCGGGCATTCCGGACATGAACCCGATGGGTTGCCAGAAGGGCGCCTGTTGGAGCCATTGCCACTACTCCCAGGACCGCGTGACGCATCCCTTGAAGCGCGTGGGCGAGCGTGGCAAGGGCGAGTTCGAGGAAGTCTCCTGGGATGAGGCCCTCGGCGACATCGCCGACGGCATGCTCGACGCCATCGAAGACCAGGGCCCGGAGTCGATCCTCACCCTGCTCACGCCCGAACCCGGTGCGGCGCCGGCGCGGCTGTTCGCGAATTTCCTCGGCACGCCGACGACGGACGGCAACGCGGAGTTCCAGGACTTCAGCCCCGGCTGGCACCTGACGTGGGGCCTCTACAACCCGGTGTCGACGATGGACGACTGGTTCCTCGCGGAGCTGACACTGATCTGGCACGCGAACCCGGTCTACACGAACATCCACTGGTACCACTACCTGGCCGAGTCCCGCTACAACGGTGGCGAGATCATCACCATCGCGCCGGACTACAGCCCCTCGGCGATCCACGCGGATCGCCACCAGCCGGTCCGCATCGGAACCGACGCAGCCCTCGCGCTTTCGATGTGCAAGGTGATCATCGACGGCGGCTTGTACAAGAAGCAGTTCGTGCAGGAGCAGACGGATCTTCCGCTCCTGATCCGCAAGGACGACGGTCGGTTCCTGCGCGGATGCGACGTGACCGAAGGGGACCGGGAGGACCAGTTCTTCTGGTGGGACACGTTGACGGGGACGTTGGCACCTGCACCGCGGGGCACGCTCGCGACGACGGGTGTGGATCCGGCGCTCGAGGGAAGCTTCAGCGTGATGCTGAAGAACGGCAGCACCGTGGAGGTGGAGCCGGTCTTCGCGAAGTTGCAGAGGCACCTGGAGGACTACACCCCCGAGCAAGCGGGGAAGATCTGCGAGATCCATCCGGACAACATCCGTGAGTTGGCCCGCAAGGTGGCAACGCGGAAGACGAAGATCTTCATCGGCTGGAACTCGGGCAAGTACTACCACGGGGATCTGATGGAGCGCTCGATGGCGCTGCTCCTCGGCCTGACGGGAAACTGGGGCAAGCGGGGAACGGGAACCCGTTCCTGGGCGATCATGGGAATGGACGGTCAATCGTTCATGTCCAGAAAGGAAGGCCCTGGCCAGGAGGCCGCTCAGAAGCTGGTCGCGGGGATGATCGCGATGCGTCGCATGATGGCCCTGCAGGATCCCACCATGACGACGGAGATGATGCAGAACCGTGCGGCCGAGATGGCGGCGGAGCTGGGCGGTCAAGGCAACCTGATGCCCCCCGCATTCGTCTGGTACTACCAGTACGGCTACAAGGAGCGCTGGAACGATCCAGACAACCTCGACCCGACGATGAAGCGTTCGTTCGACGAATACATCGAGGAGGCGATCGAGAAGGGCTGGTGGGATAAACGCTATGCCAAGGCCTACGAGAACACGGAGCCTCGCGTGCTTTTCGAGTCCGGCGGCAATCTGTTGCGGCGCCAGCGGGGTGGGCAGAAGCTGCTGCTCAAACATCTGTGGCCGAAGCTGAAGCTGATCGTCTCGGTGGACTACAGGCTCACCACGACGGGGCTTTATTCCGACTACGTCCTCCCCGCGGCGCAGCACTACGAAAAGCTCGGCAACAGCATGCCCTCGGTGCATCACCTGAACTTCGTGCTCTGCGATCGCGCCACACCGCCGGCCGGCGATTCCCTTTCGGATTGGGAGATCGGCGTTCGGCTGCTCGGGAAGATCGAAGAGCGGGCGAAGGAACGTGGCATGAAGGAGTTCACCGACCTCGGTGGAACCGTTCGTAGCTTCGAAAACCTGGTCGGTCGGGCGACGCTGGAGGGCGCGGTACGGGACGAGGAGGATCGATTCGACGAAGTCATTCGCGACAACGCCGTGTACGGCGTGTTGCCGAAGGGGACGACTCTCGAGACCTTGCGCGAGAAGGGTTCCGTGCGCTTCGCCGGGTGGGGGATGGTTGGCCACGGGCAGTCCCAAGCCTCGACGATCAAGCCGGACGAAGTGCACACGCCGCTGCGCTGGCATGTCGAGGACAAGGTTCCCTACGACACCCTTGTTCGGCGGGCCCAGTACTACATCGATCACGAGTGGTTCCTGGAGGCGGGCGAGGAGCTTCCTACGCACAAAGAGCCGCCGCCTCACGGCGGTACGAGCCGGCGCTTCGAGATGACCAGCGGCCACAACCGCTGGAGCATCCACGCGATGAACATGACCAACGACGTGATCCTCAACACCCACCGTGGCGAGCCCTTCGTGTTCATCAACGATCGGGACGCAGCCGAGCTCGGCATCGAGAACGGCGACCAGGTCAAGCTGGTGAGCGACGTGGGCGATTCGAAGATGGCCGCCAAGCTCACCCCCTCCTGCCGGCCGGGCCAGGTGATCCTCTACAACGGCTTCGAGCCCTACATGCACAAGGACTGGTACAGCCAGGCCGATCTCGAGCCCGGCCATGTGAAGCATCTGGGTTTCGTAGGGGACTATGGGCACCTGAAGTACCGCGCGTTCTCCTGGCAGCCCATACCCGCCGATCGCGGCGTGCGGGTGGACGTCGAGAAGATCAGCTGAGCGCGGGCGTCAGGCCCGCGCCACAAGAGAGGAGTACGCCATGGCAACTCGGAACGGTTCCAAACGACAGCTCGCCTGGGTCTTTGATCTGAACAAATGCATCGGTTGTCAGACCTGCTCGGTCGCCTGCAAGGTGCTGTGGACGCAGGAAGAAAAGGGAGCCGAACACGAGTGGTGGATGACGGTCAACACGGCCCCTGGCCGTGGCACTCCGAAAGACTGGGAGGGCATGGGCGGTGGCTACGAGGGCGGCAAGCTCAAGCTCGGCCACAAGCCCACGGCCGAGGAGTTCGGTAGCGGCTGGACCTACAACTATGACGAGGTGTTGCGCGGTGGTCATGGCCGCAGCAAGCATCTGGAGAAGGTGTCTGGCAGCAAGAGCTGGGGAATGAACTGGGATGAAGACGAAGGCGGCGGTGAGTTCCCGAACGCCTACTTCTTCTACCTGCCTCGCCTGTGCAACCACTGCACGGATCCGCCCTGCGTAGAGTCCTGCCCGACGACCGCGCTGTTCAAGGAAGAAGGAAGCGGCCTCGTGCTTCGAAACGAAGACGAATGTCAGGGAAACGAACGCTGTGCCCAGGCCTGTCCCTACAAGAAGATCTACTTCAACGAGGCGCGAGGCATCAGTCAGCACTGCATCGGCTGCTTCCCGCGGCTCGAGCAGGGCGTGGCGCCCGCCTGCGTGCGCCAATGCCCGGGTCGGGCGGCCTTCGTGGGCTTCCTGGATGATGAAGGCAGCTCGGTGCACAAGCTGGTGGAGAAATGGAAGGTCGCGCTTCCGCTGCATCCGGAGTTCGGGACCAAGCCGAACGTCTACTATGTGCCCCCGCTTTCCCCTGCCCCCCTGCGTGAGGACGGGAGCTTCGATGAAGGGGGCGCGCGGATTCCACCGTCCTATCTGGAGGAACTCTTCGGGGCCAAGGTTCATGGGGCCCTGGATGTCGTTCGAACGGAACTCGAGAAGAAGCGGCGCGGACAGGATTCCGAGCTGATGGACGCGCTGATCCTGTATCGCTGGAAGGACGCGTTGGGGCATCTGGACAGGGATCCCGGCGAAATCGTCTGGAGTTGAACCATGGCGGCACCCACGCGAATCGATCGGGCCAAGGGAACCTGGGCGGATCGTTACCGGAAGCTGTGGACCTGGGACGAGGTGCACTTCGGTAGCCACTCGGTGGATTGCTATCCGGGCGGCTGTTCGTGGCGCGTGTTCGTGAAGGACGGGAAGATCGTTCGCGAGGAGCAGGCGGGCCTGCATCCTCCGATCGAGCCGGGCATTCCGGACATGAACCCGATGGGCTGCCAGAAGGGCGCGTGTTGGAGCCATTGCCACTACTCCCAAGACCGCGTGACGCATCCCTTGAAGCGCGTGGGCGAGCGCGGCAAGGGCGAGTTCGAGGAAGTCTCCTGGGATGAGGCCCTCGGTGATATCGCCGACGGCATGCTCGACGCTCTCGAAGAGCAGGGCCCCGCGTCGATCGTGACCCTCTTTACGCCGGAACCCGGAGCGGCGCCGGCGCGGGTCTTCTCCGATGTACTGGGGTTGCCGACGACGGACGGCAACGCCGAGTTCCAGGATTTCAGTCCGGGCTGGCACCTGACATGGGGCCTGTACAACCCGGTGTCGACGATGGACGACTGGTTCCTGGCCGAGCTGACGCTGATCTGGCACGCGAACCCGGTCTACACGAACATCCACTGGTACCACTACCTGGCCGAGTCGCGTTACAACGGCGGCGAGATCGTCACGATCGCGCCGGACTACAGCCCCTCGGCGATCCACGCGGACCACCACCAGCCGGTCCGGATCGGGACCGACGCAGCCCTCGCGCTTTCCATGTGCAAGGTGATCATCGACGGCGGCTTGTACAAGAAGCAGTTTGTGCAGGAGCAGACGGATCTTCCGCTCCTGATCCGCAAGGATGACGGCCGGTTCCTGCGCGGCAGTGATGTGACGGAAGGAGATCTGGAGGACCAGTTCTTCTGGTGGGACACGCTGACGGGGACGTTGGCTCCAGCACCCCGAGGCACGCTGGCGACGACGGGGGTGGATCCGGCGCTCGAGGGAAGCTTCAGCGTGATGCTGAAGGACGGCAGCACGGTGGAGGTGGAGCCGGTCTTCGCGAAGCTGCAGCGGCACCTCGACGACTACACGCCGGAGAAGGCGGGCGAGATCTGCGAGATCCATCCGGACAACATCCGGGCGCTGGCCCGAAAGGTGGCAACGCGGAAGACGAAGATCTTCATCGGCTGGAACTCGGGCAAGTACTACCACGGAGACTTGATGGAGCGGTCGATGGCGCTGCTCCTCGGCCTCACGGGCAATTGGGGAAAGAAGGGAACCGGAACGCGCTCGTGGGCGATCATGGGCTACGACGGCGAAGCCTTCATGTCCGAAAAGGAAGGGCCGGGCCAGGAGGCGGCCCAGAAGCTGATCGCGGGAATGATCGCCATGCGGCGCCTGGTCGCTCAGAGCGACCCCACCATGACCACCGAGATGGTGCAGAACCGCATCGCGTGCATGGCGGCGGAGATCGGCGGGGTGGGGTTCCCCATGCCGCCGGCGTTCATGTGGTACTACCAGTATGGCTACAAGGAGCGCTGGAACGATCCGGAGAATCTCGATCCTTCGATGAAGCGCTCGTTCGACGAGTACGTGGAGGAAGCGATCGAGAAGGGATGGTGGGACGCGCGTTATGCGAAGACCTACCAGACCGTAGAGCCCCGTGTGCTCTTCGAGTCCGGTGGCAATGTGCTGCGGCGTCAGCGGGGCGGGCAGAAGCTACTGCTGAAGAACTTGTGGCCGAAGCTGAAGCTGATCGTCTCGGTGGACTACCGCCTCACGACCACCGGGCTCTATTCGGACTACGTGCTCCCGGCGGCGCAGCATTACGAGAAGCTCGGGCACAGCATGCCGTCTGTGCACCACCTGAACTTCGTGCTCTGCGACGAGGCTGTCGAGCCGCTGGGCGAATCCCTGCCGGATGCCGAGATCGGCGTGCTCCTGCTGGAGAAGATCGAAGAGCGGGCAAAGGCCAGAGGTATGAAGGAATTCAAGGATCTGAGCGGGAATCCCCGCAGCCTCGAGGGCCTGGTCGATCGCCTCACCCAAGGCGGCGCCTTGCGTGACAGGGAGAGGGCCTTCGATGAAGGTATCCGCGACAACGCGGTCTACGGGGTGTTGCCGAAGGGCACCACACTGGAGACCCTGCGCGAGAAGGGATCCGTACGCTTCACGAACTGGGGAATGGTAGGCCACGGGCAGTCTCAGGGATCGACGATCAAACCTGATGAGGTCCACAATGCGTTGCGCTGGCATACGGAAGACAAGGTTCCCTATGACACCCTGGTTCGTCGGGCCCAGTACTACATCGATCACGAGTGGTTCCTGGAGGCGGGCGAAGAGCTTCCCACCCACAAGGAACCGCCCCATCACGGTGGCTCGGGCCGGCGCTTCGAGATGACCAGTGGCCACAACCGCTGGAGCATCCACTCGATGAACATGACCAACGACGTGATCCTCAACACCCACCGCGGCGAGCCTTTCGTGTTCATCAACGATCGCGACGCAGCCGAGCTCGGCATCGAGAACGGCGACCAGGTCAAGCTGGTGAGCGACGCGGGCGATTCGAAGATGGCCGCCAAGCTCACCCCCTCCTGCCGGCCGGGCCAGGTGATCCTCTACAACGGCTTCGAGCCCTACATGCACAAGGATTGGTACAGCCAGGCCGACCTCGAGCCTGGGCACGTAAAGCATCTGGGGTTCGCGGCAGGCTACGGGCATCTCCAGTACCGCCCGCTTTCCTGGCAGCCGATTCCGGCTGATCGGGCGGTGCGTGTGGACGTAGAGAAACTCTCCTGAGAAGGGAGCGGGTGTGAAGCCGCTCGAAACACCGGAACAGGTCTTTGACATCGCCTTTGGCTACATGGCCTCGAAGGCACTCTTCGCCGCGACTCATCTGCGCATCTTCGATGAGCTGGCGGCGGGCCCGAAGTCGCTCGAGGAGCTGGCGAAGGCGACTCGTGCCGAAGAGAGGGGGCTTTCGACCCTGCTCACGGCCCTGGTCTCGGTCGGCCTGTTGGAGCCGGTCGGAGAAACCGGAGACGGCTTCCGCAACGCACCGGCCAGCCAGGCCATGCTCGTCTCGGGCCCGGAGGGCAGCTTCGCCGACTACTGTCGGAACCAGATCGACCGCCAGATGTACCCCTTCCTCCACAACATCGCCGATGTCCTGCGAGGCCGTCGCGATACGGTTCCCTTCGAGGATTACGAGGCCTGGTTCGGGGATGCGGCCGAGGCTTCCCTGTACAGCGAATCCCAGCATGAGGCGTCACTACCTGCGGCCGCACTGCTCGCTGCCGTGACCGACCTTTCGGGCTGCCGCCGATTGCTCGATGTGGGCGGGGGCAGCGGCGCCTTCTCGATCACCCTGTGTAGGCGTTACCCGGAGCTCTCGGCAACGGTCCTCGACTTCCCCAACGTCGTGGAGGTTGGACGTCGCTTCGTCACCGAGGCGGGCCTCGAAGAACGCATCGGCTTCATTGCCGGCAATGCGCTCGAGGTGGATTGGCCTGGTGGGCAGGACGTAGTGCTGTTCTCGTACGTGAGCGGCAGCGTCGCGGCAGAGGGTGTGCGCGAACTCTACCGCCGCGCCCACCAGGCGCTCCGTCCGGGTGGCATCGTGCTCGTCCACGACTTCATGGTCGACGACGACCTGAGTGGCCCGCGGCTCCCGGCCCTCTGGGCCTTTCAGCACGCGGCCTTCACGCCCGGCGGAATCGCCCTCACACCAGCCTTCGTGACGGAGTGTCTGCACGAGAGCGGTTTCGAAGAGATCTCCGTCGCCCCGTTCATCCCCGGAATGACGCGTCTGGCCCGCGGCCGCCGCAGCGGCTGATCGCCCCGGCCGGCCTCCTCATCGGGATGCTCGTCGCATACGATCCCAAGTGGCGGGGCCGGAGCGAAGTGCGCGACCCTTCGTTCGTGAAGGGTGGGATGGATGCTGTGATCGGCTGGGGCGTCGAGCCTGCCATCGGAGGGAGGCTCGATTGAAAGCGAGCGGCAACCGCGCGCTTCCGGCCTGGTACGACGACGCCAAGCTGGGGGTATTCGTCCACTGGGGGCCCTATTCGGTGCCGGGCTGGGCACCGATTTCCGGGGACATCCAGGAGATCTTCGCAAGCAAGGGGCCTCGCCACTACTTCGCGCACAATCCCTACGCGGAGTGGTACGTGAACAGCGTGCGGATCCCCGGCAGCCCCACCTGGCGCCATCATCGTGAGGTCCACGGAGAGGCGGTCTCTTACGCGGATTTCGCCGCTCGTTTCGGCGAGCACGCGGCCGGATTTGATCCGAAATCCTGGGCAGCACTTTTCGCGAGAGCAGGTGCCCGCTACGTCGTACTGACGGCCAAGCACATGGATGGCTACGCGTTGTGGCCGAGCGCACACGCATCAGGTCGTGGCTGGGGAGCGACGAGAGACTTCGTTGGAGACGTGACCGCGGCCGTGCGGGAAGCCGGCATGCGGATGGGGCTCTACTACTGCGGTGGGTTCGACGCGAATTTCGAAGATCGGGTGATTCGGACCCTCGGCGACTGCGTGCTGGCGATTCCGCAATCGGCCGAGTACGCGCGCTATGCGGAGGCGCAGGTGCGCGAGTTGGTGGAGCGCTATCGGCCGGCCGTTCTGTGGAACGACGTGGCCTTTCCCGCTTCGGTGGATCTCGACGCACTGCTGTCCGCCTACTACGACGCGGTTCCCGACGGCGTCGCCAATGATCGCTGGGCCCAGTTTCCTCTGGCACGCCAGGGCACGCTCGCATACACGGTCGTGTCCGCGCTGCTGCATCATGGGGACCGGCTCTGGCGGCTGCTCCCCCGGCGGCATCGACGCTTCGGGTTTCCCGCAGCTCCGCACGGCGACTTCGGAACTCCGGAATACGACACACCCGCGTCTGCCGGCGAGCGTAAGTGGGAGTTGGCACGTGGGCTCGGAAATTCCTTCAGCTTCAATCGGGAGGAGGGCGATTCGGAAACCCTCTCCGTAGAGGCCCTCGTTCATCTGCTGATCGACGTGGTGAGCAAGAACGGAAATCTGCTGATCGGCGTGGGGCCCAGGGCGGACGGAACGATTCCCCAGCGACAGCGTGAGCGTCTCGAGGGCCTCGGGGCATGGCTCGACGTTCATGGCGAGGCCATCTTCGGGACGCGGCCATGGAAGCTTGCCGCGTCACAGACCGGGGATGGGAAAGCGATCCGCTTCACGTCCAAGGAAGGGGTCGTCTTCGCCACGCTGCTCTCCGCCGCCCACGCCGGAGAGGTAGAGCTGCCCGTCAGGCTCGCGGAGGGAAGCGAGGTCCGCCTGCTGGGGCGTACGGCCCCCCTGCAGTGGGAGCCATCGGCGTACGGGGCAACCGTCACGATTCCGGCCGCGGCAGTGACGGAAGGCGTCGCCTGGAGCCTCCGAATCACGCCTGAGCCCGTGCCGACGCCCCGGCCCTCCAAGGGTTAGCTGTGGATGGCCCGACATCGTTGACCGGCCCGGGTCTTGGAGTAGAGTCGGCGGGTTACGTGGTGCTCGGAAGACAGGGAAGGGCGCGAGCCCGGCAGAATCCCGGCTTCTAGCGCCAGAGCGAGGTGCCCCACGGGGCCAGAGAAGAAGGGATGTGAGTTCCCGGCGTGAATCGACCGGGGAGTTGCAACGTCGAATTCAGAGCAGTTTTCCTCGCGGAGGCGAGGGCTGAAGCGGTCGGACCCGAAGTGGCCGGCTGATCATTCGAAGAAATGCGAAAGGAGTGTTCGAGATGCGAATCGTCCGGAACCCGTTGTGGATGGTAGTGGCACTGAGTGTAGGGGCATGGTTGTTTGCGGGAGCCGCGACCGCGGCGGATTGCTCCGGCAAGGGAGCCGATGGCTCGGCGTACGAGGGCCGAAGCTTCGAAGGCCAGGTCAAGTCGAACAAGAGGAACGCCAAGGTCGTCGTGAACCTGAAGCCGAAGAAGAAAGAGAAGATGCGTCAGATCACGATCCGTCAGGGCGGCGAACCGATCCCGTTCGCCGCTCATCCCCAGGCGGTCGTCACCGGCACGAAGACCGACGTGGGCAAGATCAAGAGTGGAGATTGGGTCCGAATCTGTGGTCCCCGTTCTGCGATGGCGACGCCGCGCTGGGCCTTCGCGATCGAGGTCTTCGAGAAAGAGGACGCCGCTGAAGACGTCGATTAGTCGAGTCTTCGCGCTCCCAGGATGAGCTGAGGTCGCGATCCCGTCACGCGTGGTGGGATCGTGACCGACCCTGCGCGATTCAGTCCGCGTCGTCCTGCACGACGATCTTGTGCGCGCGAGGCGGGTCGTCGTCGAACTTCCAGCACACGCTGACGAGCATGTTCTTCTGGAGGTCAGCCCAACTGGAAGCGGGCTCGGTGCCGGAACGGCGATCGACGATGGCTCCGCGCTCGGCTCTCGCGAACGTGATCTTGTCGTCTTTCTGGTTCTGCACGGTGAGGGCCGCCTTCTCGATCTTCACGATCCGGCCTCTGAACGCGCGCATGCCAGTGCACTCGGCGCCCGCGGAGGCCGCGGAGAAGAAGAGCGCGGCGGCCATGGCCACGCTCAGTAGCCCCGCAACTCGTCGGGTTTCGTGCATTGGGTGTCGCTCTCCTGTGGGTACCGTTGCGTTGCCGAACCAGGGCATGGCCCAACTCTAGGACGATCTGGGCCCTCCAGCGATTCACAGGCTCGGATTCCTGCTCCAAAGCCCCTGGGCACCGGCGAGGGCTCGGTTCGCTGAGGGTCGCTACTCTTTCCGCCTCATGCCCGACGCACAGCCGCTCCTGCGGCCGGATCAATTCGATCGCTACCGCCGGCACCTGAACCTCCCGGAGTTCGGGGTTGAGGGGCAGCGGCGCCTGCTCGAGGGCCGTGTCTTGCTGATCGGCGCGGGCGGGCTGGGTTGCCCGCTGGCGCAGTACCTCGCGGCGGCGGGCGTGGGCACGCTGGGGCTCGCGGATTTCGATGTGGTGGAGCCCTCCAACCTGCAGCGCCAAGTGCTCTTTGGCACCGCGGACGTAGGCCGGCTCAAGGTGGAAGTGGCTCGCGAGCGCATCGAAGCGATGAACCCGGACGTCACAGTGAGGACGACCACCGAGCGCGTCACTTCCGAGAACGCCCTCGAGCTGTTCCAGGATTACGACGTGATCGTGGACGGCACCGACAATTTCCCCACCCGGTACCTCTCGAGCGATGCCTGCGTGCTGTTGGGTAAACCCACGGTTTACGGGGCAATTCTTCGTTTCGAAGGCCAGGCTTCGAGCTTCGATGCGCGTCGGGGCCCCTGCTACCGCTGCTTGTTTCCCGAGCCGCCTCCGCCGGGTTCGGTGCCGTCCTGCGCTGAAGGCGGGGTGCTTGGGGTCCTGCCGGGGATCATCGCGATGATCCAGGCGACCGAAACCGTGAAGCTCCTGACGGGCATCGGTGAACCCCTGATCGGGCGCATCCTTACCTACGACGCGCTCGCGATGAAATTTCAGGAATACCGCCTCAAGAAGGATCCGGATTGTCCGATCTGCGGGACGAACCCGACGCTGACCAAGCTGATCGACTACGAGGGATTCTGCGGCGTCCCCACGACCCATGAGGAGAGTGCGGTGAAAGAGATCTCGGCAACGGATGTGAAGAGCAGGCTCGTCGCGGACGAGGGCTTCTTGCTGCTGGACGTTCGCAACCCGGACGAGTGGGAGACCGCGCGCATCGAGGGGGCCATCTTGATTCCGTTGGGAGAGCTGGAGAATCGGCTCGCCGAGCTCACCGAGTGGAAGGATCGACCGATCGTCGCGCACTGCCACCATGGCGGACGCAGCGCCCATGCCTGCGAGATCCTCGCCAAGGCGGGCTTCAATGATTTGACCAACCTGGTCGGCGGGATCGAGGCCTGGTCCTTGACGGTCGACGCCGACATCGCGCGGTACTGAGATGGCCACTCGACTTCCCGACCCGTTGAAACGACGCCATCTGGTCGAGGGTGAGACCGATGCGGAAAAATCGCTTGCGCTGGCGGAGGCCTATCTCGAGGAGGGTCGGCAGCAGGAAGCCGTCGTCTTCCTCTCGAAGGCAGGTGCCACCGAGAAGCTCGATGCGTTGCTCGAGGAAGCGGTGGAGGCCGGGGACGCGTTTCTCGTCCGGCAGGTGGCCGAGGCTCTCGATCGGGTGCTGCCTTCGGCGACCTGGGCTCGTGTAGAGGCTCAGGCGAAGAAACTTGGAAAGGATCGCTACGCTTCGGAGGCAAGCCGCCAGGCTGGGCGCGGCGAAGACTGAGGACGGTTGATATGGCGATACGTTGTCTCGTGGTACGCGGCCTCGTGAAGGAGGTCGAAGAGGACATCAACAAATTCCTCGCCTCCGCCGAGGTGAGTGTTCTCCACATGGCCCAAAGCGAGACAGGCGAGTACTTGAGCGTGACGCTGCTCTACGACGAGCTTTCCACGGGCGTCTGATCCATGGCGTGGGCCTTCGGGACGTGGGGTACTCTCCGCGCGTGCCCGCCCCCTATCCCCGTTGTCTCGACTCGTTGGCCGAATGGTTTCGCGTGCATTTCGATCCGCAGGCCTCCCCGGATCTGACGGCAGTCGTATTGCTCGATCTCCGCGGGGAGGGAGGTGGCTCCCTGGTGCTTCGCTTCGAGCCGGGCCGGGCGGAGTTCGGCTCGGGGACCGTCGCTGACCCCGACATGAGCCTCCAGGTCGAAGCAGGAGACTTCTATTCCATGCTGTCTGGCGCGACCAGCCCAGACGTGTTGCACATGCAAGGGCGGCTCGAGGTCGCAGGGAATCTCGGCCTGGCGATGACGCTCCGCGCGCTGTTTCCCGCGCGCTGAACCGCCATGGACGTGCCCGCCATTCGCATCGAGAACGCCCGGACGCACAACCTTCGGAACGCCTCGTGCACGATTCCCCTCTACAGCCTCACGGTGGTGAGCGGTGTTTCGGGCTCGGGGAAATCGAGCCTGGCCTTCGACACCCTCTACGCCGAGGGGCAGCGCCGTTATGTCGCCTCGCTCTCGACCTACGCACGCCAGTTCCTGGAGCGTCTTCCCAGGCCGGATGTCGACCTGGTGAGCAACCTGCCGCCGGCGATCGCGATCGAGCAGCACAACTCGGTCACGAATGCGAGGTCGACGGTCGGAACGGCGACGGAAATTCTCGACCACCTGCGCCTCTTGTACGCCAAGGTCGGCGAGACCTTCTGCTGCGATTCGCCGGTCGAAGCCGGCACGGTGCAGAGCTGGACGGAGCGTCTGCTCGAGCGTTTCTCCGGCCAGCGGGGAAGCCTGGCGGTTGCGCTCCGCCCCGAGGAGCCGGCGGCGGATCTTCGCGAGCGCCTCGGCCGCGAGGGGTGGAACCGGCTGCTCGACCGCGCAGGCAACCGGATCGAATTGGACGATATCGATGATGGGCGTCTCGATCGCGAGCGGGCGGATCTGCTTTCGGTCGTGGATCGCCTGGCCATCGCTGAGAAGGGCCGTAGCCGCCTGGCGGAAGCGCTGGCTGCGGCGTTGGGCCGCGGTTTCGGCGAGGCCATCTTCGTGCCGCTCGAAGGCGAGGCCGTCGCGGTTCGCGAGGGCTTCGTTTGCGAAGCCTGCGGGCGCCGCCATCCCACGCCGCAGCCGGCGCTCTTCTCCTTCAACAGCCCGCTCGGGGCCTGCAGTGCGTGTCAGGGGTTCGGTCGCGTTGCGGCCCTCGATCTCGAAAAGGTCGTACCCGATCCGAGCGTCAGCTTGAAGGCCGGTGGCATCGCGCCATTCGCTACGCCGAGCGGCCGCAGCTGCCAACGCGATCTGATGCGTGCCTGTCCTGCAGCGGGCGTCGATCCCACTCGCAGCTGGCGGCAGCTGGGTGCACGGCAGCGGGCGTGGGTGATCGAAGGCGATGACGATTGGTACGGCATCCGCGGCTATTTCGAGTACCTGGAATCCCGCCGCTACAAGGTGCAGGCGCGCATCGCCATCGCCCGCTACCGGAAATACGATCCTTGCCCGGAGTGCGAGGGGTACCGGTTGCGCCGTGAGGCGCTCGAGGTCCTCGTCGGCGGGCGCCACCTGGGCGAGGTTTCGACGCTCACAATCGAAGAGTTGGGGGGGTGGCTAGGCGGGCTGAAGCTCGATGGCGGCCGCAGAGCACGCGGCGAAAGGCTGCTCGCGCTACTGGAAGCCCGCGTGGGAACGGCGCTCGAAGTGGGCCTCGGCTACCTGAGCCTGGCGCGCCAGATGCGCACCCTTTCGGGGGGCGAGGCTCAACGCATTCAGCTGGCCACGGCGCTCGGTGGCGGCCTCACCTCGGCGCTCTACGTCCTGGACGAGCCCTCGGTAGGCCTGCATCCGCGGGATGTCGGCAGGTTGCTCGGCGTGTTGCGTTCGATTCGCGACCAGGGCAATACGTTGGTCGTCGTCGAGCACGCGCCCGAGATCGTTTCCGCCGCAGACCATCTGGTCGATCTCGGGCCCGGCGCCGGCCGGGAAGGCGGGCAGGTGGTTGCTGAGGGGACGGTCGAAGAGGTCGCCGCCCAAAGCAATTCGCCGACGGCCCGGCTGCTGGCAGGCAAGCTGAAACTCGAAAGGCGCTTTCGACCCGAGGCGAGCGGCAGCCTGCGCATCGAGGGCGCGAGCGCCCAGAACCTCCAGGATGTCGATGTCAGCATTCCCCTCGGCCAGCTCGTCGCGGTGACCGGGGTGAGCGGGGCGGGCAAATCGACCCTGATCCGCGCCGTGCTGGTCGGTCAGCTCCTCAAGGAGAGCGAGCGTGGGCCGTGCAAGAAGATTCTCGGAGGCGACCAGATCTCCGAGGTCGTGGTGGTCGAACCGACGCCGCCGGGCCGTAGCGCGCGATCGAATCCGGCGACGATCTCGAAGGCGTTCGATGGCATTCGCAAGCGTTTCGCCGCTACGGCTGGCGCGAAACGCCGTGGGCTGGCTCCGGGTTGGTTCTCGTTCAACGTGCCCGGCGGCCGTTGCGAGCCCTGCGAGGGGAGCGGCGAGACGGTCGTCGACATGCAGTTCCTCGAAGATGTGCGCATCCCCTGCGAGCATTGCGACGGGACGCGCTACAAGCCGGAGGTGCGCGAGGTCACGGTGAATGGCCTCTCGATCGTCGATGTGCTGGCGCTTTCCGTTCAGGAAGCACGCGAGCGGTTTGCCAACGAGAAGACGATCGGCCCGCGGCTCGAACCGCTGTGCCGCGTCGGCCTGGGCTACCTCACGCTGGCGCAACCGCTTTCGACCTTGTCCGGCGGTGAGCTCCAACGCCTGCGGATCGCACAGGCCTTGGCCGCGGGAACGCCCGGCGCTCTCTATGTGATGGACGAGCCCACCACCGGTCTCCACGTCTCGGAAATCCAGGTGCTCATCTCCTGCCTGGACGCGCTTCTTGATTCGGGCGCAAGCGTGGTGCTGATCGAGCACAACCTGGACGTCATCCGGGTCGCTGATTGGATCATCGATCTGGGGCCCGAGGGCGGGCCCGGGGGTGGTCGAATCCTCGCGGAAGGGCCGCCGGCGGCGATTGCCCAGGTGGAGCACTCCTATACCGGCGCTGCTCTTCGCGGAGAGTTCGGCTGATGGCTTCGATCGGTTCGATAGGATCGCTGGAACCATGTCGGATCGCGCTGTACCGCCCGCAGACATCCATCCGGAGGAGTTCTTCACGCGCTGGGTGCCGGCTTCTGTAGCTGCCGATGAGAGCCGACAGCTTCGGCTGGCGCGCACCGATGCCGTGCTCGAGTTCATCCTCACGGATCACGACGAGGGCATCTACCACCTGCGGGTGGCCCAGGGCATCGTTGTCGGTGTGGTGGGTGAGGCCTTGGCACCGGACCTACGCGTTCATCTCGACATTGAGACCTGGCAAAGCCTGAACGCCGGCGAACTCTCCGCGCCGGAGGCTTTCCTGAAACGCAGGGTCCGCATCGAAGGGGATTTCACGCTCGCCCTCAAGCTTCACCTGATCCTGGGGTAGGAGGTCCGGCTTAGCCGTCCTCAATCCGTTTGGCCGGATGTTGGCGGGCATCTCGGCGGCGGCCGAAGATGCGCTTGTCATGCACCTTGCGCAGCTGGTGTTCGAGTTTGTGCAGTGCGAGATCGGCAACCTGCGTGGCCTTTTCTCCCTTTGCGTGGGTGGCCGCCTCGGTGTGTTTGCCTGTCGCGTGGGCGCTTGCTGCGTGTCCCAGGCCGTCCGGAGCCAACGTGATTTCGAGATGGGTGAGTTCCGGAAACTCATCCACCACCGATTGGCAGCGCTCTTCCAGCCTGCGTCGTGATTTCTCCGAGAGGTCCGTGTCCTTCAGGTGCAATGCCACGAGTCCGTTCGCCATGAGTCCCCCGTGTTCGTTCACATCGAGTCTATCATGGTACGTATCGGCATTCGGATGGCGCATCCGCAGAAATCATGATTTCTGAAATCGCCGGCATGAGAATTGCCGGAAAGATGCACATGGCGGGAGCGGACGGAAGTCCGAACCCGCAGAGACCGAATTGGCGGAAGCGGACGGGAATCGAACCCGCCGAAACCGTGTCGCCACGATTTCCACCGGATTTGAAGTCCGGGCGAGGCACCAGCGCTCGAAACGCTTCCAGACCGAGAAGATAGAGAAAACAGTTTTCCCTTGCGCGGATCGCGTTACACTCATCGTGGGCCTACCGGGGGGTGGCAGTGTACTCGCGGGCAGATACCGCCAAGATTCTGCGTGTGTCGTCTGAACGACTGCGCTACTGGGAGCGTACGGAGCTCGTGAGCCGTTCTGCAGATGCAGACGGTCGCAGCGTGTTCGCTTTTGAGGATCTCCTCCAGGTGCGCTCGCTGCTGTCGCTCGTCGAGGAAGGCGTTTCGGTGCGCCGCATCCGCCGCAGTCTCGAGGCCCTTCGGGATCGTCTGCCGGAACTCGAACGCCCATTGCGTGCTCTACGCCTTTCGACGGCGGGAGCCGGCCGGGTGGCCGTTCGCCACGACGACGCGTTGATCGAACCGGATGGACAGCTCGCCATTGATTTCGACGCATCGCAGGCTGGTGACGAGCAGCCGACGCCGCTCGAAAGGGAGGGTGAGAAGCAGGGCGGGGCGCTGGCGTGGTTCGAACGCGGCTGTGAGCTCGATGCGGAGCCGAAACGTTTGCGGGAAGCGATCGATGCCTATCGGCAGGCGATCACCCTCGACCCGGATTTCGCAGATGCCCATTGCAACCTGGGTACGTTGTATTTCAATCACGGAGATCGCGAGCAAGCCCGCCATTGGTACGCGGAGGCCTTGGAGCGCGAGCCGTCGCATCTGGAGGCTCACTTCAACCTGGCGAACCTCTGTGAGGAAGACGGACGTCGCGAATCTGCCGTGCATCACTACAAGGCGGCGCTCCAGGCGGATCCGTTCTTTTCCGATGCCCATCTGAACCTGGCCCTGCTCTACGAAAAGCTCGAGCTGAACCGAATGGCTCGCGAGCATTGGCGGCTCTACTTGCAACAGGTTCCGGACGGCAACTGGTCCGAGATCGCCCGTCAGCGGGTCGACGAGTAGGAAACCCTGAAGGGGACCCGAACCGGGCTCTCTTAACGCTCGACCTCATTCGATTCGGGGACGATCCGGAAGGTTCGACGATCGATGATGTCGTCATCGAGGCGCGCCTCGACGCGCCAGATTCCGTGAAGCGCAAGGCGATCGGGTGTGAGTTCGAACTCGGCGCGTGCGTGGGGGCGCCGGGTGCTTGCGGCCGGCTCATCCTGGGCGACGGCGCCGCTGGGGTCGGTCCAGCGAACGGTGATCTCTTCGCGCCGGCTGACGTAGTCCTCCTCGATCCACGCCCACCAGACCACCCGATCGTCCCGCGCACCGAAGAGTTGGCGCGAACGGCCGGCCGGGGTGTCGGCCGCCGGGGTCTGGGCGCCATCCGAGATTCCGGAGTTGCCGACGACCGGGAAGATCATCCGTCGCGCGGCTTCCCGTGCGCGCTTCGGGAGGTTGCCGCGGCCCTCGAAACGGCGGGCCGCTTGCTCGAGGAAGAAAGTTGCCTGGACCTTTTCGCCCAGTTTCCGGTGGGCCAGGCCGAGGTAGTAGTAGTTCAGGGCGACATCTGGATCGAGAAGCAGGGCGCGTCGGAAGGCCCGGATGGCCTCGGTGGGCCGATCCTCTTTCGCAAGCAGCTCTCCGCGTCGGAAAGGGATGCGCGGATCGGCAGGGTAGCGGGCCTCGGCCCGGGTAAGAGTACGCAGCGCCGCTTCCGTGTCGCCTGATGTGGCTTCGGCGCGTGCCGTCGCGATCAGGGGGTCGGCCTTGGTGTCGCGGGTGCCAACCACCTCCTTGAGCTCGTTCCGTCGCAATTCGATGATCCGCGCCAGGCGATATTGGGTGGCGCGAAACGCGCGATCGAGGCCGGGCGGCTTCTTCCCGGTGATGGTGAGTTTCTCTGCGCGCTGGGCACCGACCTCGATGCGGCTCTCGACGGCCGGGTGGCTGTAGAGGTAGGGCGGGATCTCGATGCCGGGATCGCGCTGCTTCGTCAGCACCCGCTCGAAGAAGCGGACTGCACCCTGCGGGTCGTAGCCGCCCCGCGCCATGAACGTGGCCCCGAGGTTGTCGGCCTCGGCTTCGAGCTCGCGGGTGTATCGGAGCTGCAAGGCCACGTTCACGCCCTGGGCGATCAACAAGGGCTCGACCTGCCCGGTGGCGACGGTGGCCAGCACCCCGGCCAGCTGAGCGAGGAGGCCGGGAATGGCTGCGGCTTCCGCCTGGCGCGCGTAGTGATGGGCCTTTACGTGCGCGATCTCGTGGGCCATCACCCCAGCCAACTCGTCCAGGCTTCCGGCTTGGAGGATCGTGCCGCTATGAAAATAGATCGCGCCTCCCGGCAGGGCGAAGGCGTTCAGCGAGGGGTCGACGAGGACCCGAAAGCGATACGTGAAGGGTTGCTCGCCGAGGGTTTGGACCAGGGATTGGCCCAGGTCGTTCAGCATGGAGAGGACAAGCGCGTCTTCGATCAGCACCAGGTTGTCCTGGAGCTGGACGTCCACTTCGTAACCCAGCTTGCGCTCGTCCTGGACGCTGACCTTGCCGAAATCCGAGAGCGGATTCCGGCTGCCGTCGTTCTGGATGCAGGCGGCGAACGCGAAGCTCGCCACGATCACGAGGAAGCGAGCTGCAGTTGCCATCGGACGGGGCTAGGAATCGTCCGGCGGCAGCCATCGAAGGATGGGCTTTCGGGCGGCTCGGGTTTCGTCGAGCCGGGTCAGCCGCGTTCGCTGAGGTGCAGCGCGCAGGGCCTCCGGATCGTCGTGGGCCTCGCGGGCGATCTCGATCATCGTATCGGCGAAGCGATCGAGGCCTTCCATGTCCTCGCTCTCGGTGGGCTCGATCATCAACGCGCCGGGGACGATCAACGGAAAGTAGATCGTCGGCGGGTGGTAGCCGTGGTCGATCAATCGCTTGGCCACATCCAAGGTCGTGATGCCTGTGTCGGCCAGGCCTCGATCCGAGAGCACGCATTCGTGCATCACCGTGCCCGGGAACGGCACGTGGTAGTGCTCGCTCAGACGGGCGAGCAGGTAGTTCGCGTTCAGCACGGCCATCTCTGCGCTGCGTCGCAAGCCGTCGGCGCCGAGGGAAAGGATGTACGCATAGGCCCGCACCATCATGCCGACATTGCCGTGGTTGCCGTGCAGGCGGCCGATCGTCTGGGGGCGATCCTCGTCCCAGCGATACTTGCCCGCCTCCGTGCGCTCCACGATCGGCACGGGAAGGAACGGCACGAGTGCATCCACCACACCGACAGGCCCCGCACCTGGCCCACCGCCACCATGGGGCGTCGAGAAGGTCTTGTGCAGGTTGAAATGCATGACGTCGATGCCCATGTCGCCGGGCCGGGAGAGCCCGAGCAGGGCGTTCAGGTTGGCGCCATCGCCGTAGACCATGCCCCCACCCGAATGGACGATCTCGCAGATGCGTGCGATATGCGTCTCGAAGAGCCCGAGGGTGTTCGGGTTGGTCACCATCAGCGCGGCGACCTCATCCGTCATCACTGCCTCGACGGCCTCGGGATGCAAGAGACCGTCATCGCCCGAGGGCACAGCCACGACGTCGTAGCCATTCAAGGCCGCACTTGCCGGGTTCGTGCCATGAGCGGAATCCGGGATCAGCACCTTGCGTCGGCGCGTGTCGCCACGGCTCTCGTGGTAGGCGCGGATCATCATCACGCCTGCAAGCTCGCCCTGGGCGCCGGCTGCAGGTTGAAGGGAGACCCGGGCCATGCCGCTCACCGTCGCAAGCTGCTTCTCGAGCTTGAACATCAGCTCGAGCAGGCCCTGTACATCCTCTGCGGGCGCATGGGGGTGGGCGAGGGCGAGGCCGGGAAAGCGTGCGACCTGCTCGTTCAGCTTCGGGTTGTACTTCATCGTGCACGAGCCGAGTGGGTAGAGCCCAAGATCGACCGCTGCATTCCAGGTGGAAAGGCGTGTGAAGTGCCGAACCACATCCATCTCCGAGAGTTCGGGAAGGATCGCGGGTTCGGTACGGAGCGCCTCACCGAGCAGCGCGGCCGCGTCGACCTCGGGTACGTCGAGGGGCGGAAGGTCGACGCCCCGGCGGCCCGGGCGGCTGCGTTCGAAGGACAGGGGCTCTTCGTAGGAGATGCCGCGCGTGGAGTTGCTCATGCGGGCGCTCCCGCCAGCGCGGCGGCCAGCCGGTCGATGCCTTCGCGGCTGGAAAGCTCGGTGGCGCAAACGAGCACGGCCGGGCCGAGCTGGGGGCGAAAGCTCGTCAGGTCGAGCCCGCCCGTCACGTTGGCCTCCCGGGCGCGAGCCAATGCTGCGGAAGGTGCGTCGGGCACGCGCACCACGAACTCATTGAACGTCGGCGCAGAGAAGGGAAGTTCGAGGCCTGCTTCCTGCAGCTGGCGCTTGGCGTACTCGGCCTTGGCAAGGTTCTGCAGGGCCACGTCGCGCAGGCCCTCCTTGCCCATCAGGGAGAGGTAGATCGTCGCCATGGTCAGGCAGAGGCCCTGGTTGGTGCAGATGTTCGAGGTCGCCCGCTCCCGGCGGATGTGCTGTTCGCGCGTCGAGAGTGTGAGCACGAAGCCTCGCTTGCCGCGGGCGTCGACGGTCTCACCGACCAGGCGTCCCGGCAGCTGACGGACGTGCTTCATGCGGGCAGCCAGGAAACCCAGATGCGGCCCCCCGAACCCCACGGGCACGCCGAAGCTCTGGGCTTCGCCGCACACGATATCCGCACCCCAATCGCCCGGCGGCCGAAGGAGCGCAAGCGAAAGGGCCTCGCCGACACTCGTTACCAGCAGGGCGCCAGCGGCGTGGACCGTCTCTGCGAACGAGCTGAGTTCCTCGACGCAGCCGAGAAAATTGGGCTGCTGCACGATCACGCAGGCAACGTCGTCTTCTACGACGACGCCCGCCGTGCGTCCGTCGTCCGCGAGGGGAATCGAATCGATTTGCGCGCCCAGGCCACCGAGGTAGGTGGCCAGCACATGAAGGGTATGCGGATGAACGCCTTCGGATACCAGGATGCGCTGCCGGCGGGTCACCCGCATGGCCATCAACGCGGCCTCGGCCGTGGCGGAAGCGCCGTCGTACATGGAGGCGTTGGCGACCTCGAGGCCGGTCAGGGAGGCCATCATCGTCTGCCACTCGAAGATGGTCTGCAGCGTGCCCTGGCTGATCTCCGGCTGGTACGGCGTGTAGGAGGTCGTGATCTCCGCACGGGAAATCAGTGCGTCGACTGCGCTGGGAACGAAATGGGCGTAGGTTCCGGCGCCGAGGAACCAGGCGTCTCCGCCGCTCTGCGTGTTGGCTGCCGCCAACTCGCCGAGCCGTTTCCCTACCTCGAGTTCACTCTGGCCCGAGGGGACATCCAGCGCACCCGTGAAGCGCAGCTTCTCCGGGATCACATGGAAGAGGGCATCCACGTCAGGCTGCCCGACCACGGCGAGCATCTCCCTGACGTCGTCGTCGGTATGGGGGATGTAGCGCACGTCAGGTGCCCTGAGGGAACGCGATCGAGCCCATGCTAGGTGCCTTGATCCTCGCGATCCTTGATGTGCTGGAGATATCCTGCCCGATCGAGCAAGCCCTCGACCTCGCTGGGATCGGCTACGGAGAGCACGAGCATCCAGCCTTCGCCGTAGCAATCGTCGTTGACGGCCTCGGGCGTTTCGGCGAGGGCAGGATTGACCTCCAGTACCTCACCGGAGACCGGTGCGTAGAGATCGGCCACGGTCTTCACCGATTCGATCACGCCCAGCGGCTCACCCTTTTCGAGAAGGCGGCCGACTTCGGGCAATTCGACGAAGACGACATCGCCCAGCTGCTGCTGGGCGTAGTCGGAAATGCCGATCGTGACGCCCTTGGTTTCGCTTCGCACCCACTCGTCTTCTGCCGAGTAGCGCAAATCGTTGCGAATATCGTAGTCGCCCACGTTGTCGGAATCCTTCCTGACAGCTCTCGGCTGTTCAGTGTACGAACGGTGTTTCGATCACCCGGGCCGCTACGGGCTTGCCGCGAACGACGATGTCGAAGCCCTGGCCGGGCTCGGCCAACGCGGGCGGAACGTAGCCGAGGCCGATGGATTTTCCGAGCGTCGGAGAAGGGCCGCCGGAGGTGACGGCGCCCACGGTTTCACCCTCCTTGGCGATCGGGTATCCGGCCCGGGCAATGCCGCGCCCCACCATCTCGAAGCCGGCGAGGAGGCGTTTCGGCCCGGCCTTGGCACAGCGACGAACCGCCTCGGCGCCGATGAAACCGCCGGCCTCGAACTTCACGAAGCGGTCGAGCCGGGCCTCGATGGGCGATGTCGAATCGTCGAGTTCGTGGCCGTAGAGGGGCAGGGCGGCCTCCAGCCGGAGGGTATCCCGGGCCCCCAGGCCGCACGGGCGGGCGCCCGCATCCGTCAGCGCCTGCCACAGGCCCATGGCGGCTCCAGCGGGCGCGTAGATTTCGAAGCCATCCGATCCGGTGTAGCCAGTGCGGGAGAGCACCACCTTCCCGCCGGCCAGCTCTGCATCGGCGAATCGGAAGCGGCGCATCTCGTCCAACGCCACTGCGCCGAGCTTGGCAAGGATCGTTGCGCTGTCCGGGCCCTGGAGGGCAAGCAGCGCGGTTTCGGCGCTTCGGTTGCGCACGCCGGCGGCTTCCGAGGCATGGCGGACGCACCATCGATAATCCTTCTCGACGTTGGCCGCGTTGACGCAGAGAAAGAGCGAGTCTTCGCCCGTTCGATACACCGTCACGTCGTCGACGACGCCGCCTTCCTCATTGCACAGCAGGCCATAGCGCACGCGCCCGACGCGCAGGCTCGCGACGTGGCAGGTCAGCAGCCGTTCGACTGTCGCTACCGCTTCGGGCCCGGCGAAATGGATCTGCCCCATATGCGAGACGTCGAAGAGCCCGGCCGTCTGGCGGACGGCCGCATGCTCTTCCTTGATCGAATCGTATTGCACCGGCATGTCGAAGCCGGCGAAGGGGACCATGCGTGCACCGAGCGCGATGTGCGCTTCGTGGAGCGGGGTGCGCTGGAGGCCCGTCAACTTCCGGTCCGGGCGCGATAGGCGCGCAAGGTGTTGTGCAGCAGCATCGTGATCGTCATGGGCCCGACGCCCCGGCGGTGGGGTGTCACCAGCGCTGCGATGCCCTGGACGCCTTCGAAATCCACGTCGCCGACCAGCACACCATCCACATCGCTCACGCCCACGTCGATGACAGCCGCGCCGGGCCGGATCCAATCCGGTTGCACCATACGCGGCCGGCCGGTGGCGGCGATCAGGATGTCGGCACTGCGGCATACCTTCGCCAGGTCTCGCGTGCGGGAGTGGCACATCGTGACGGTGGCGTTGCGTCGCTGCAGGAGCAGGGAGATCGGCTTCCCGACGATCATGCTTCGGCCGATCACCACGGCGTGGGCGCCCTCGATCTCGATCCCATGGTGATCCAGGATCTCGAGGATGCCGAGCGGCGTGCACGAGAAGAGCCCGTCTTCCCCCATCATGAGCCGGCCCGCATTGATCGTTCCGACGCCGTCCACATCCTTGGCAGGATCGATCGCCTCGGCGATTCGATTGGCGTGCATGTGAGCGGGCACCGGAAGCTGAACGAGGATGCCGTCGACGGCATCGTCGGCGTTCAGGTCGGCAAGGAGCCCGAGCAGCGCCTCTTCCGTCGTTTCCTCCGGCAAGTGGTGTTCGATCGACTCCATGCCGATGCGTTTCGCCGCGCGGCGCTTGCCCTTGATGTACGAGGCGCTGGCGGGATCGTCGCCCACCCGGACGACGCACAAGCAGGGGCTCCGCTCTCCATTGGCGGTGAGTTTTTCGATTTCATCGCCCATCTCCTTGCGGAGCTTCTGGGCGAGGGCCAGGCCGTCGACGACGACCGTCTGGGTGGACACGGGGGAGTCCCTCCTCGGTGAAGAGCTGGGAAGATCCGGGAGCGCGAGGCGGAGCAGAACTCGTCCCTCGCGCCGCGGGCCGGAACGGGCGGGAGGGTACCAATCGGTGCGGCGTCAGGCTGCGCTCTTGCCCTTCTTGGAGCCGCCTTTTCCGCTGCTCTTCCCGCCGCTCTTGTCGCTGCCCTTCGACTTGCTGTCTTTCTTGGCCGGCTTGTCGTCCGACTTGCTGTCACTCTTGCTGTCCGAGCTCTCTTTGCCGGCGTCCTCTTTCTTGGCCGGCTTGTTGGAAGCGTAGAGATCGTTGTACCAGCCACTCCCCTTCAGCACGAACGCCGTTTGGGAGATCAGCCGCTTGGACTTCATCGCGCCGCACTTGGGGCACTTCTTCACCGGGTTCTCGGTGATCCGCTGCTCCTTCGAGAACTCGTGGCCACAGCCCTTGCATTGGTAGTCATAGACCGGCATGCAGTTTCCTCAGCAGGGGTCAGGTGTTCCGCGTCGCAGGGGCTCGCTGGCAGGCCACTCAGGGCCACCGGCAGGCTGCCTGGGGCCGCCGGCAGAGGTGGGTAGCCGACTCACGAGGCCCCTGCCAGCTCCCGAAAACGCCGTTCGAGCGTCTCCAAAGGGCCGTCGATACGAACCCGTTTCCGCCGATGCCGGGAGCCCGGATCGAGCTCCACCCGCCGCCGGGGCACCTGGAACGCCTCCGCCAGAGCCCGAACACACGCAGCATTCGCCCGCCCCGCCTCGGGCACCGCAGCCACCGCCACCCGCAGCGCATCGCCGTGCAATCCCCCAACCGAAGGGCGCTTCGCCCGCGGCGAGACGTGGATCCAGAAAGCGAAGCCGGTTTCCTCGGGCATGGGCGGGTCAGGCTAGCTGGGATGTGCCGGGCGGGAGCCGCCTGCGGGAGGGGGAGGCTGGTAGGCTCGGGTCTCGCGGGGCTGTTGAGGGGGACGGGTGGGGTGTCGGCTAAGCCGTGCCCGGCATCTCGGCTGGATCGAGGCACGGCCCGGCCCGGCGCCAGCCTTCGGCCAGGAGCCAGGTGTGGGGCGTGGCAATGGCCATCACGTTTCCGCCAGGTCGCTCCCGCGCATGGGCCACGAGACCCCCGGCGGAGCGTCGCCAGCCCTCGAACCAACGGCCAGAAGAAGCAGGATCGATCCGAGTGGTCCTGGGCTTCGCCTTCAGGTGCTTACGAGCATTCAGAAGCACGTAGCGCATCGCATTCCGTACCTGGGTCGGAGTCCGCAGCACCACGTGATGAAAGCGGCCCAATAGGACACGCCCCTTCCGCTCGAATACCCGGTTCACGGCTCGCGCCAACCGAGCTCCAAGCGCGTTCATCCCTCTGCCGAGCGCACGCGCATCGTTCGCCTCGACGATCAGATGCAGGTGGTTCGATTGAATCGAGTAGTGCACGAGTCGAAAGTCCTTGTGCTCGAGCACACACGCAAACGATCGCTCCACCTCCCGCACCAATCGTCCGTCGCGAAGTGACGGGACATCGGGTCGGACCTTCACGGTCACATGACAGGGAAACCGCGAAGCCAAAGGCGCTCGCCGAAGGTGCGCGACGCCCGAATCAGAACGGGGCTTGCGTCCGGCGCGTTCTCGCCTGTCGCCCCGACCGTGGAGGGCGAGGTCGAGTTGCGGAGAGCGACGCATCATGGTGTTGAATGCGGCATCTTTATGGTTTCAAGCCAAGAGAAACCCACGGAAACGCCGCCGTGACCTCGATCCGAACGAGGTCCGGTGCGCCGCCTGCCAACCCGCAAGCTCGAGCCGGCCTGGGCCCCACCCATGCAGGCAAAAGCGCCGCGCCCGCCCGCTGGCCATCCAAGAACGCCCGCGGGATGAAAGGATGTCCTCACACCCAACCCATCCCCCCTCAACAGCCCCGCGAACACCAAGCAAGCAGACCCACTGGCTCGCAGGCGCGCCAAACCCGCCAGGCTCCGCCCTCCGTCTACCGCTGCTGACCGCGCTGAGGAGCAGCCCCGGGCCGAGCCCCTGCCTGCTCCGTCTCGTCCGCTGCCGTAATGGTGTCAACCAGGGCAAGATGCGTCTCGAGGGTCTGGCGCAGCGCAGCGCCGAGGCGGCTGCGAAGGGCCTTCATCTCGCGGATGTCTTCCGAGATCCGAGCGGCACGGCGGTGGGAAGCTGCCAGGACCTTCTCGGCCTGGACCTCGGCCTCGCCCACGCGAACCTCCGCCTCCCGCATCGCTGTCTTCTTGAGGTCATCACTCAAGGTCTGGGCGGTAACCAGGGTGTGTTGAAGCGTTTTTTCGTTCCGGCCGAGCTCCTTCACGCGCTCTTCCAGCTGAAGAGCGCGCTCGGCGAGCTGGTCGCGCTCGCGCATCAAGGCCTCGTAATCCTCACTGACCATCTGAAGGAAAGCCTCGACTTCCACGGAGTCGGCGCCCCGCATGCGTTGGGTGAAGGCATGCTTCTGGATGTCGAGCGGAGTGAGCTTCAAGCGGAATTCCCCCTGCGAAGGGCCTCGCGGCTGCGCAACTCATCGGCCCAAGGGGGCGGGACCTTGAGGGTTCCAGGGCGCCCGGCGTCAGCCCTCGCCCAGCTCCTTGGATCGAGCAGTCGCGGCAGCCACGGCCGCGTAGACGGCGGCTCGCAGGCCACCCTGCTCCAGGGCTTCGAGGCCGGCGATGGTGGTGCCGCCTGGGGAGGTGACCTGATCCTTGAGCGCTGCCGGATGCCGGCCGGTTTCGAGTGCGAGCTTGGCGGCTCCGAAGACGGTCTGGGTTGCGAGCGTGCCGGCAGCCTCCCGAGGCAGGCCCATGCGCACGCCCGCGTCGGCCAGGGCGTCGAGCAGGACGAACACGTAGGCCGGGCCACTGCCGGAGAGGCCGGTCACCGCGTCGAGCAGGCCCTCATCCTGGGTTTCCCAGGTAAGGCCCACTGCGTCGAAGATGGCATGCGCGCGGGTCCGGTCTTCCGGGCTGCAGGCAGCGTTGGCGACGAAAGCCGTCGCTCCAGCTCCGACCAATGCAGGCGTGTTGGGCATCGCACGAATGATCCGGGCTCCCTCGGGCAAGCCGGCTTCGAGGCGGGCCAACGGAATCCCTGCAGCGATCGAGACCCAGAGAACCTCGGCCGCCCGGGGCTCGTCGCGCACGCCCGCCAGAACGTCGGCCACCAGGCCGGGCTTGACCGCCAAGACGATCACATCGCATTCGGCAACGACCGCGCGGTTGTCCGTCCCACCGCGCAGGCCGTGGCGCTCTTCCAGCTGCTTGCCGCGTTCGGCGACGGGGTCGGCAACCCGAACCTGCTCGGGGGCAGTGCCCGCATGGATGACGCCGGCGGCCAAGGCCTCTCCCATGGCGCCGGCACCGAGAAAGCCGATGCGCGCGTGCTGTTGGGTGGTCATCGTCGGAGTCTCCTGCGGGCAAGGTTTGGGTGGGTCTTGGGGGATGGTTGGCTCAGGTGTTCCTGGCCCCGAACAGGGCAGTGCCCACCCGCACGATCGTTGCGCCCTCTTCGATGGCGACCTCGAAATCGGCAGACATGCCCATGGAGAGCTCCCGCAAGCTTCCCCCTTCGGGCCGCGAAGACAAGTCGTCCCGCAAGGCGCGAAGGCGGGCGAAGGCGGCACGGGAGCCCTCGGCATCGGCCTGAACGGCCGGAATCGCCATCAGGCCGACGATTCGCAAGTGCGCCAAGCTGCCGACCTCCTCGAGCAGGCCGGGGAGGGCGTCTGGCGCGACGCCTCCCTTGGGCCCGTCGCTGGCCTCACCGCTCAGATCGACCTGGAGCAGCACGTCGAGGCGTGTTTCCGACGCCTCGGCGGCGCGATCGAGTGCAGCCGCCAGGCTCGCCCGATCGACGGTTTCCACGACATCGAAGAGCGGCGCGACGAGCCGGGCCTTGTTGCGCTGGAGCTGGCCGACGAAATGCCAACGCGGTGTCGGGAGGCTTCGCGTCTTCAGCTCCGCGTCGAACGCCGGACGCTTGTCCCGCGCTTCCTGGGCGTAGTTCTCGCCGAGGTGGGTGAGGCCGGCTTCGACCGCGTCGAGCACCCGTTCGAGGGGCTGTCGCTTGCTGACACCGAGAAGCGTCACCTCGCTCGGGTCTCGCCCGCAACGTGCCGCGGCGTCGTGGATCCGATCGTTGACCCGGGCGAGCCGATCCGCCGCGCTGCTCACGGGAGGAGCGGGTCGAAGCCCGCCTCGCGCAACAGGGCGCGGGTTTCGTCGACCGGCAGGCCGATCACGTTGGTTTCGCTGCCTTCGACGCGCACGACGAATCGCCGACCCTCGCCTTGCAGCGCGTAGGCGCCCGCTTTGTCGAGGGGTTCGCCGGTGGCGACGTAGCTGCGAAGTTCGTCCTCTTCCGCCGGCCGCATGACCACACGGCTCTCGACGCAGACGACCTTGCGCAGGCTCCCGTCACCACTCACCAGCGCGACGCCGGTGAGCACCTGGTGCGTCTGGCCGACCAGCCGGCCGAGCAGCTCGACGGCGTGCTCCGCATCCCGGGGTTTGCCGAGCACGTCCTCCCCCAGCACGACGATCGTGTCGGAGCCCAGCACGACCGTCGGGTGCACGTGCCCCGCCGCGACCGCCCCGGCCTTGGCCAAGGCCAGGCGCTCGACGAGGGCGCGGGGCGCTTCGGCCGGCAGCGCGTCCTCGCAGATGTCTGCGGGCTGGATCGTGAAGGTGAGGCCCATGGCCTCGAGCAGCCGCTTCCGGCGCGGGGATCCGCTGGCGAGTACCAGCACCGGTGTATCGAGGTTGGCCACGAGGCTGGATTACCGGCCGAGTCTCCTGGCGTCAAGCGGCCCCGGGGGTGCGGCGCGACAAGCTGCCGGAAGGTAGGCTCGAACGGATGTTCGCGGGCGACTCCCGGCGGCGACCGGCTCGATTCGGGACGGCGATCGCCCGGCTGAGCGGGTGCATGCTCGCCGTCGGCCTGATGTTGGGCTGCACGGGCGGCTGGGTGCTCGAGGAGGACCGTTTTTCCCACGCGAAACGCGGTATCTCGATCTCCAGCCCGCCTGGGGGGCCATGGAAGCTCGTGAAGGTCGAGGGCAGCACGCTCACGCTTCGCAACCCGGCTGGATCGACGCTCAGCTGGATCCGGACCTGCCAAGAGCATGCCGCTCCCGCTCGCAACGAATCACGCGCCCTGCTGCGTGGGATCGAAGGTGTGATGCTCGTGAGTGAAGGGCCGGTCGATGGCGAGGCCGGTGAAACGTGGCGCGTGAATGCGCGCGTCGGCGATGGGGGCGGCGAGCGAGAGGTTCAGGTGGTGACGCGTGTGGTCGGGGGCTGCACGGACGATTGGGTGCTGGTGGCCTCGCCCGGCGCCGATGTGGCCGAAGCGTTCGATGGCTGGTGGGGTTCGGTACGAGCGCCCGAGGTCGCGGCGGGGGTCCCTCCTGACGACGCTCTCTCGGCTGTCGATGAGGCCGAGTCCGCCGCCGAACCCGAGTCCGCCGCCGAACCCGCTGGGGACGATCCACAATGAGCCAGCCGGCAGCCCTTCCGAGCCCCATCACGCGTCTCGGCGATCGTGTCCTGACGAACGTCGGTGTCCTGGGTGAGTTCGGCCTGCTGGTGGCGGCCTCTTTTCGGACGCTTCGGCGGCGGGGCATTCCGTTGCGCGAGACGTTGCTGCAGTTCGAGCTGATCGCGGTTCGCTCCACGCCGATCGTCGCGATCACGGCGCTCTTCACGGGCATGGTGTTGGCGCTGCAGACGGCCTTCGCGCTCTCCCGGTTCGGCGCCAAGCCCTACGTGGGCAGCATCCTCGGGTTGGCCATCGTGCGGGAGCTCGGGCCGGTGCTGGCCGCGCTGATGGTGGCAGGGCGGGTCGGAGCGGGCATCACCTCGGAGCTCGGCTCGATGAAGGTGACCGAGCAGGTCGACGCGATCCGCGCGATGGGAGCGGACCCGGTCGAGAAGCTGGTCCTGCCCAGGGTGATCGCGGCGACCGTCGGCCTTCCGCTTCTGACCCTCTTCGCCATCGTGCTCGGCATCTACGGCGGGTTGGTGGTGGCGGATCTCCAGTACAGGATCTCACCGGATTTCTTTCTCCAGACCGTGACCACTGCGGTAACCATTGGCGACTTCTTCTCCGGCGTCATCAAGACCTTCGTGTTCGGCTGGACGATCGCCATGGTGGCCTGCTTCGTGGGGCTTCGGGCAGATGGCGGCACGGCAGGGGTGGGCCGGGCCACGACCCAATCCGTCGTGGTGGCATCGATTGCCGTGCTCGTCTCGGATTTCTTCCTGACCAAACTGCTGATGCTGGTCCCCACGGACCGGATCCTGTCATGGATCGGGAGTGCCCTCTCGTGAGCGGTGGCACGCCGGTCGTGACGCTCGAGGGGGTTCGCAAGGCGTTCCGCGACGTACCCGTGCTGCGCGGCGTCGATCTGACGGTCGCCAAGGGTGATACGTTCACGATTCTCGGGGGCTCCGGCTCGGGGAAGTCGGTGTGTCTCAAGCACATGATCGGCCTGCTCGAGGCGGACGCGGGGCGGGTCCTGATCGAGGATCGCGATGTCACGCACCTTTCGGAGCGCGGCTGGGTCGCCGAGCGCAAACGTTTCGGGATGGTGTTCCAGGGCGCGGCACTCTTCGATTCGCTCAGTGTCTTCGAGAACGTGGCGTATCCGATCCGGGAGCATCGCAACGATCCGGAGGAGCGCGTGCGTGAGAGGGTGAGGACTTGCCTCGCCTCGGTGGGCCTCGCCGGGATCGAAGAGCTGGTTCCCGCCGAGCTTTCCGGCGGCATGCGCAAGCGCGTCGGAGTGGCCAGGGCGATCGCGCTCGAACCTGCGGTGATGCTCTACGACGAGCCGACGACCGGCCTCGATCCAGCGAACGCGCGGCGCATCGGCCGGCTGATCCGCCAGCTCCAGCAGGAGCTCGGCGTGACGTCCGTCGTCGTTACGCACGACATGGAACTCTGTCACGCGGTATCGGATCGCATCGCCCTGTTGAGGGGCGGGCGCATCGTCGTGGAGGATGCTGCCGCCAAGCTGGCGGATGGCCGTCATCCAGAGATGCGCGCCTTCCTCGAGGGAACCCACGAGGCCTTGCCGCCGAGCATCGAAGAGCAGGCCGAGGAGGATTCGTCCCATGTGTGATCTCGATCGCCCTACCATGGAGCTGCCCGATGCCTGATCGTCGTCGCTTGAACCTGATCGTCGGGAGCTTCGTCGTGGCAGCCCTTGCCGTCGGAGCGATGGCGGTGCTCTTCCTGGGAGCCCGAGGCGGGATCCTCAATCCGCGCTACCGGCTCGTCACGTATTTCGACGACGTTCAGGGCCTGGTGGCCGGCGCGCCGGTGCGGCTCGCGGGCAGGGATATCGGCTCGGTGGAGTTCGTGAGCTTCGCGCCGCTGGCCGGGGATCTGCCGCCGGTGCGCGTGATCATGCAGGTGGACGAAGCCGTGCAGAATCGGGTGCGGAGCGATTCGGTCGCGCGGATCGCGACGATCGGCCTGCTGGGTGACAAGTACGTCGAGATTTCGATGGGTACCCCCGTTGGGCGGGTGCTGGGAGATGGTGAGGAGCTCGCCTCGGTCAGCCCGCTCGATCTGGGCATGGCGGTCACACGCGGCACCGAAGCGATCGACAACATCGCCACCCTGGCAGAGAACGTGAATCGCGTGGTCGAAGAGTTCGGAGCTTCCATGGGGGGCAAGAAGGTTGCCGATGCGACCAGCTCCTTGACCGCGATCGTCGCCGAGATCCAGGAGGGCGACGGTCTCCTCCACGGCCTGATCTACGACAGCTACGAAGGAGGCGGCGTCGATAGCGTGGAGCGCTCTCTGGTCAGCGTGGCGGATATCCTCGATCAGATCAGGAACGGCGAGGGTACCCTGCACCAGCTGATCTACGGAGGCTCGGAGGAAGGGGATGTGCTGAAGGAGGCGCTGGAAGTCACGGCGCGTTTGAACGCGATCCTTGCCAAGATCGACACCGGGGATGGCACGCTAGGCCTGCTGGTCAACGACCCAGGGTTGTACACGGATCTGCAAGAGCTGGTGGGCGGAGCGCAACGCAGCCTCGTCGTGCGTTCGCTGATCCGCCTCTCGACCGAAGGCGAGTAGCTGGCGGTGGCGAAGCAGTGGACATTGGCGGCCGCCGAGGCGCTGTTCCCGGATGTTCGGGAGCGCACGGCCCGGGCGGTCGAGAAGACCGAGGCGCTCGTCGCCCAACGGAACGAGCTGTCGGCCGAGGCGCCTGAGCGCGAGGTCATTGAGCAGCACATCGAAGCCGAGATCTCGCGTTGGGTGCGCGAGATGGAGGCCCTCGGTCTCGACATCAAAGGCATCTGGCTCGTGGATTTCGATACGGGTAGTGGCTATCTGTGCTGGAAGTGGCCAGAAGAACGTCTGGCCTATTTCCACACGTACGAAGACGGTTTCGCTGGGCGGACGCTCATTCAATAGCCCTCGGGCGACCTGGCTTGCTGGAGAGGAACGAGGATGAGGACTGGCAGGATCTTGCTCGTTGTCCTGGTTGCCCTGGCTGGGCTCGCCTGCTCTCGGAGCGATGAGCAAACGACCCCCGAGGCTTCGGACCCGGCGGCTTCGAACCCGGCGGCTTCGGACCCGGCGGCGACACGCGCGCGCTGCAATGCCGAGGTCATGGAACGTTGCGCTGAGTTTCAGCGGGCCGAGCAACTCGAATGCGTGCGCCGCGAGGTCGAGCAATGCCTCCTCGATTCGTGTGAGGCTCCCTGAAAGAGGGACGGCTACCGCGCTACTTGGGAGCGTAGAGGTCGAGGCGAAGCGGAGCCGTTGCGTCCAAAGTGATGCGGCAGGCTCCGTGCTGGGCCTCGACCCGCCGCGCGACTTCCTGGGCGAGTGAGAACAGTGCCGCCACCAGTTCGGCGGGAGCGTCCTTGAAGGGCGGAGCCGGCTGGGTGGGCTCGACGATCAGGTGGCCGGGTGCCTGGGGGCGAGCCGGGCGCACCAGGCGAACGCTGCCCCGGGTTTCGAGGATCTCGTCCGGGTCGCCGGTGCTCGCGCGGGCGGAGTCGCCGGCCGGAACCAGTTCCCCTCGGCCCCCGGCAAGGTCGCGAACGAGTTGGTCGCGGATTTCGCCGGAGAGCTCGGCTCGGGCCCGGTAGTTCGGGTGATCGACCACGAAGGCGGCCGGAACCTCAGGCTTCGCGAGCTCCGCTGCGGCCTCGGGCGGGACAGCAACCTGCACGTAGTGGACGGCGGAGATGCGATCCTCCTCCATCTGCTTCTCATCGAAGCGGGCCTTCAGCCTATGTGGCCCAATGTGCAGGCTGAGGGCTTCGTCGAGACCCACAAGCCGATCGAGTTCGGGCCGGACCTTGCCGGGATCCGTGATCTCGATGAAGAGGGTCGCGGAGAGCTCGCCTTCAGCAGGGACGAGCTCATTGTAGGTGTCGAGCTCGTGTTGGATGGCCTCGGGAGAGCGCAGGCCCTCTACGCGGCACATCTCGAGGACCTGCCAACGCACGGTCTCGCGGTCTTCGAAGAGCAGCATCACGCGATCGCCTACGGGCAACCGGCGGGCGGCCTTGTGGGCGAGGATCGCTTCGCGTAACGCCGGCCGAAGCTGCTCGAAGCCGGCCGGGGAGGGCAGCTCGGCGAGGGTGAGGGGCTTCACGCGCTCGAGATTCCGTAGGCATGGCGAAGCAGCACGACCGGGTGCACGGCGCTGCGTCCCAGGCCTTCCTGGATGCGCAGTGCCGAGAGAGGGCAATCCGTGGCCACGTGATCGGGCATGGCATCGTCGATCCCGCCTAACATTTTTCTGGCGACCTTCAGGGACTCGTCGTGGAAGCGCGCCTGCATGCCCCAGGTTCCATCCACACCGGAGCAGGCGTCGATCAGGACGACCTCTTCGGCGGCAAGCTTCAGGAGGTCCCGAGAGCGAAAGCCGATGTTCTGGGCGCGGAGGTGGCAAGGCGCGTGGTAGGCGACCTTGCCGAGAGGCACGGAGAAATCGCGCTCCAGCTTCTTGGCGCGGGCGAGGTCGTAGAGGAATTCCATCAGGTCCTGGGTGTTCTCGGCGACCTTCTGGGCCTCTGCGCTGCCGAGCAGTTTTGGGTACTCGTGCTTCAGCATCAGAGAGCAAGAGGGGCCCGGCACGACCACCTTGGCGCCTGCCTCCACATGGGGAAGCAGGTCGGCGACGTTGCGCTCCGCGTTTCGGCGGGCGGAATCCATGTCGCCGGTATCCGTGTAGGGCATGCCACAGCAGCGGTCGTAGGCAAGTTCGACCGCGACGTCGCTGTGCTCCAGGACGAGGACCGCCGAACGCCCGGTGATCGGATCGCTGTAGTTGACGTTGCAGGTGGTGAAGAGGACGGCGCGGCCATTCGCTCCCTCCACCTTCGAACCGCCGCGCTTGGCGAACCAGCGTTCGACGGTTTCGAAGCTGAAGCTCGGCTGCACCCAATCCCGGTGGATGCCAAGGGTCTTCTCCATCAGCACGCGAGACGCCCGGTTGGTGTTCGCGAAGTTCATCAGGGGTGCCGTCAGCGAGCCCAGCTTGCCGATCAGATCGGTCTGCGTCGTGAGCTTTCGCGCCAGCGGCACGCCATCGCGCTTGGCCCGCGCCAGCTGGTGGCGGCGCATCAAGGCAGGGAAGTCGACATCCCATTCATGGGGCGGGTGGTAGGGACAGTGATTGAAGCAGAGCTTGCAATGGAAACAGAGCTCGTTCACCCGGTCGAAGCCGGCCATCGCAACGCCCTCGATCTCCCGGTCGGTGGCATCGACCAGGTCGAAGAGCGTGGGGAACGACGGGCAGAGCGGGAGGCAACGCCGGCACTGATGACAGATTTCGCCGACACGCCGCAGCTCTCCCTCGATCTTCTCGAGATCGAGGTAGTCCGGGTGCTCGTACCCGATCGTGCTGGGCTGTTCGGGGAGCTCGACCTTCATGGGGCCCCGACGGCGTGGAAGGAAAGGGCACCGCGAGTTGGCCTCGCGGTGCCCTTCAGGATCCAGACGTGCTAGAGGGTCTCGAGCTCGTCGGCAGCCTTCTGGAAACGCCCAGCATGGGATTTCTCGGCCTTGGCGAGGGTCTCGAACCACTCGGCAACATCGACGTGGCCCTCATCCCGCGCCGTCTTGGCCATCCCCGGGTACATCTCGGTGTACTCGTAGGTTTCGCCGGCCACGGCCGCGACCAGGTTCTTGTCGGTCGAGCCGATCGGCTTGTCGGTTGCCGGATCGCCCGCGGCCTTCAGGTAGTCCAGGTGGCCGTGTGCATGGCCGGTCTCGGCCTCGGCGGTGTCCCGGAACAGGCCACCGACATCGGGATAGCCCTCGATGTCTGCCTGCTTCGCGAAATACAGATAGCGGCGGTTCGCCTGGGACTCGCCCGCGAACGCATCTTTCAAGTTCTGATGGGTCTTGCTGCCCTTGAGATCGCCCATGGTCCCTCCAACGGTTTGAAACGAGCGGCCATGGTAGACAGGGCAAACCAGCGGGGCCAGCCCGCCGGGAGGTCGGAATCTTCGGCGGGCAGGGCTGGCCTGGCTCCAATGCGGCTACCCTCCCGCGAAATCGAAGGAGGCCCCATGGAATTGGAACCGGAACTGCCGGCCCTGGTCAGCGTGATTGCTCTGCTCGAATACATGTTCTTCGCGTTCAAGGTCGGGATGAGCCGCGAGAAGTTCGACGTGCCGGCTCCGGCGGTCTCGGGCCACCCGGAATGGGAGCGGCTCTTCCGGGTGCAGCAGAACACCCTCGAGCAACTGATGGTCTTCCTCCCGGCTCTCTGGATCTTCTCCCTTCTGATCGGCCCGACCCTGGGGGCTGCGATTGGCGTGGGCTTCCTGATCGGGCGGCCGATCTACTTTGCGGGCTATGTGAAGGATCCGAAGAGCCGCTCCACCGGCTTCATCATCGGGTTCCTGACGAATGCGATCTTGTTGTTGGGGAGCTTGGGCGCCGCGGTCTATCACCTCATCTCGTAGGCAGGCTGGGGAGTTCTGGCAGGCAGCGTGCCCGCTTTCAGCGGGGTGATTGACGATCGAGCCAGCGAGAAGCAACCTCATGGGATGCTCGATCTCGCTCGGCTCGAACGCGTGAAGCTTCGTCGCACACCCTGGGGCCAACTCCTGATGGCCCGGCTCCTTCGGGTCGATTACGCGTTTCCGCGGAAGACCGAGATCGTCCTCGAGGGCACGGAGCATCTCGAACCCGGCCAGAGCTATGTCTTCGCGATGAACCACACGGATCGGTACAACTACTGGCCGTTCCAGTACAGCCTGTATCGCAGGAAGCTCGGGTACACCGCCACCTGGGTGAAGGGCAAGTACTACGAGAACAACTTCATGGGCGCCTTCATGGATGCCATGAACAACATTCCGCTCCCGTCGCGGGGTTATGTGATCAGCACCGAGTTCCGCCGCGTCGTGGGTCGCGCGCCATCTTCCGACGAGTACCGCGTACTTCGCGATCTCGCCGACGGCCTCACCAACGAGCCGCCCGAGGCCCTCGCTGAAACCGTCGGGGACCTGAAGGCATTCCTGCGGGATTTCTCAGAGCTCTTCGAGCGGATGATCGAGCGGGTGATGGAGCTGAACCGGCTGGCGCTGGATCTCGGCCAACACCTGCTCGTGTTTCCCCAAGGCACGCGTTCGGTCCGGCTCTCGCGCGGGCATATCGGCGTGGCCCAGGTGGCGCAGCATCTGGGCGTGGACATCGTTCCGGTCGGCTGCAACGGCTCGGATGGCCTGTACCCCGGCGCGAGCCCGTTCTCCTCGGGCGGGAAGGTGGTGTATCGGATCGGCGCTCCGATTCGCCTCGAGGGCCCG
>JAFDCZ010000223.1 GCA_019312665.1 Deltaproteobacteria bacterium
CGCGACGCGGACGCGAAGGAGAGTTCTTGCGCGCGCTTCCGTTCACGCTCGTCTTTCTCGCAGCCTGGTCCGTAGGCGAAGCTGCAGGTTACCTGCGCGGCCCTGGGGAGGCGGAGGATGTCAACTAGCACGCCGATCTCGACGAACAAGACCATGGACCTCAGTGTCGTGATCCCCTCGGTCAACGGCTGGAGCGATCTGGAGGGTGCGGTCGAGGCACTGGCCAACCAGAAGGGTGACCACGCGATCGAAATCCTCGTGGTCGACCGCTTGGGAGAAGGGGTGCGCTCTCCGCTTCGCGAGCGCTTTCCCCAGGTGCGGATCCTGGAGACGCCGCCCCGCACGACGATTCCGGAGATGCGGCGCATGGCTTTCGAGGTGGCTCGCGGCCAGGTCGTTGGCGTCATCGAGGATCACGTCCGTGTGCCGGCGGATTGGGCCAACCAGATGCTCTCCCTTCAAGCGGCTGGGGAAGAGATCGTTGGGGGCCGTGTCGAGAATGCCGCCGATCAGCGCTTCATCGATCGCGCAGCTTTCCTCTGCGAGTACGCCGCGTGCCTGGCGCCCCCGGATGGCCCGTCCGAGTGGTTGACCGGCAACAACGTGACCTACCAGCGCGGGCTTCTCGACCGCTTCGCTGCCGTGATCGCCGAAGATGGTTGGGAGAATCGCCTGCACGACGCCATTCGCGATTCCGGTGTCACGCTCCACTCCCATCCCGAGATCAGTGTGGGCCACAAGAAGCACTACACGTTCTGGGAATACTTCTCCCAGCGCTACCTCTACGCGCGTTCCTACGCCGCGATGCGCGCCGAAGGCAAGAGCCTCCCGATGCGTCTGGCATTGGGCGGAGCCGCCTTTGCACTGCCCCCGCTGCTGTTGTGGCGCACGATTCAATCCGTGCGCAGCTCCGGCCAGCTACAGGGAGATCTGCTGAAATCGCTGCCGCTGCTCGTGCTGTTCGTTTCGTCCTGGGCCTTCGGTGAGGTCATCGGGGCCTGGTTTGGCGATGGTGGAGCACTGGCCCGCGTATGTTGAAGGAGATTCGATGACGAAGGTGGCCATCGTTGGCCTCGGGAATGCCGCACGTGCTCTGCACCTGCCTGCGCTGGCTTCACTGGAGGACGTCGAGCTGGTCGGAGGTTGCGACCTCGACGGATCGCTTCGCGAAACGGCGGGCCGCGATTTCAATATGCGCACCTTCGCGGATCTCGGGGAGATGCTGACGACCGCGGCTCCGGAAGTGGTCGTCGTGGCGACCCCGCCCGCGGCCCACGTGCCTGTCTGTGTGGCGGCACTCGAAGCCGGCGCGCATGTGCTTTGTGAGAAACCGCTGGCACCAAGCCTGGCCGAAGCGGACACGATCCTGGCGGCCGCCGAACGTGGCTCCGGACAGTTAGCCCTGAACCATGAATTCCGTTGCATGCCGATCTTCCAAGCGATGCGTGAGAAGGTCGGAAGCGCGGGGGTAGGTGGCCTCGTCACCGCCCAGGCCTGGCAGTGCATGGATTTGCCGCCCTGGAAGGAACCGGGTTGGCGCGGCGAGTTGCTGACCGGTGTGCTGTATGAAGCGGGCCTGCACCTGGTTGATTTCCTGCTCTTCCTCTTTGACGAGAAGCCGATTTCGGTTTCTGCAGCGACGTCCAGTTGTGGCGCGAGCGAGGATGAGAGCGACGCGGTTGCGCTGGTCACCTTGGAATTCTCGCGCGGGCGGCTTGCGCAGGTGACGCAGAACCGGCTCTCTCACGTCAATACCCAGTACTTCGAGGTGCGTGCGGATTGCCAGGAGGCCACGCTGCGCGCATCGTACGGGGGCCGGGCGAGGCTCTCGGCGGGCATGGTCCGCTCGACCCGCCCCCATCTTCGCGTCGAGTTTGGCGCGACCGGGATCGCGTGGAGTGAGCGCGGCACGGAGCGCGAAGCCGTGGAGCGGAACCCCAGGGACGCACCGATGGATGCAACCCGGCGTTTGATCGCGGCCACGCTCGAGGCCTTCGCAACGGGGGGCACCCCTCCGGCCAGCGGCCAGGCCGGCCGCGACGTGTTGGAGGTCATCGCAGCTGCCTATCAATCAGCCCGCACGGGGAAACGCGTCAACCTGCGCGAAGGCCCTCCGGAAGATCTGACCGGCATGTTCTGAGCGGCCTCAAAGGCCACGGTTGCGTTCGCTCCAGCTGCCGCTTCCCGCCTTGAAGGTGAGCAGGCGTCGGCTGGTGGTGAGCGTTGCCAGGTTGCCCGTCGCCACCGCTTGCTCCAGCTCTTCTTGGAGGCGGAGTGACTTTTCGAAGAAGCCACCCCGAAAGGGCGAGAGCCCAAGCACGCGTCGGTTTGTCGCGACGATGGCGACATTCGCTCCAACCGCCCGGATCAGCGGCTTCTCCCGGGGGCCGAGATCCGATTCGACCAGGTTCCGGCTTCCGCCGTCGAAGCCAATCGCGCGCCGGTTGGTCAGCAACAACGCTACGCGCTCGCCGAGAAGAGGCTCTTCGAGGAGCTTCTCCCCGTGACGGAAGCGGAGCCGCTGCCAGGATCCTGAGCTCACGGCCACCGCGAGCATTCGGCGGTCGGTGACGACCACGCCGACCCGGCCGTGGCTGCGATGGACGACCACCTGTTCGCCCAGTTCGAGGCGCAGCGCTAGCTCGTGGCCGCTCTCCCCGTCGATGGCCAACAGCTCTCGGTCGACGACCACGATCTGCAACACGTCGAGAGTGGATGTCTCGCCGGGGCCGGCCAGGGAACCCGTGGCGGGTGCCAGGACGAGCAGAAGCAGAACGGCATGGGCGGTCCAGGTCATGTGGTGAGTCTTCGCGTCCCTACGTTCCTGATCGCACGAGCCTATCAGACGCACGCTGAGTCCCTACAGTTCTCGGGATGTCTCCCCGTTGGCGTCGACGCTGGATGGCCTGGCACCTGACTCTGGGTTTGCTGCTGGCACCCTACGCGCTCGTGTACGGCGTGAGTTCCCTCCTGCTCAGTCACCCGACCTGGGCGCCCGCTCGCAACAGGACATGGACCGCGCGAATCGAGGTACCGCCGGCCGCGACTTCGGAACTGCGTGCCGTCGGGGCTCGGGACGCGCTGGGGCTCATCGGCAGCGTTCCGCCCTGGCGCATCGAGGATGACGTGGACGGGTCGTTGCGCTTTCGCGTGGTGCGGCCGGGTCGGGTGTACGATGCCGCCTGGGATCCGAAGACCGGAGAGGCCGAGGTGAAGGTGCGAGATGGGCGACTCCCCGGAATCGTGGCAGGCCTTCACGGGCTTCATGCGTTGCCGGGCTCGGGTTGGGGAGTTGCCTGGGGCGCCTATACCCAGCTCTCCCTGGCAGGCTTTCCGTTCCTGATCTTGAGTGGGCTGCTGCTCGACGGAGCCCGCTGGCGAAAGCGACCGGCGGGCGCCTGGATCACGCTCGGCGCATTGCTGGCGGTATGCGCCCTGGCCGGATGGCTGGCGTTTTGAATCGCAAGGATGTCATGCGCTGGTTGCGCGACCTGCATCGCTGGTCGGCGCAGCTTCTGGCTGCCGCGCTGCTGCTCTACGCCGTGACGGGCGCGGTGCTCGCCTACCAGGTGCCGACGGCCTGGGGCGAAGAGGCGGGCTGGGAGGTGGAGCGGTTCCGAGCCGATGTGCCGAACGCATTGGATCCGGAGGCTGCTGCGCTTGCCCTGGCGACATCCCTGGCGCCGCGTGCCCGAGTGGACAAGCTGCAGACGGATCAAGCTGGGACCCGGGTCGAGCTGCGGAGGCCCGGTCGACACTTGAGCGTGACGCTCGCGGTTGGAGCGGAACAGGCCGATGTCGAGCTGCGGGTACCTGGCCTTGCGGCGCGAGCCGGCGAACTGCACGGGCAACGGAAGTACCGCGGCGGCCCCGCCTTCGTCTTGTGGGCGGCTCTCGCGGATGCTTCCGCGCTGGCACTCTTGCTCTTCGCGACGAGTGGTGTGGTGCTGGCATGGCACAGCCACCCGGCGCGGACGGTCTGGGTCTTCGGCGGGGCGAGCGCGTTCACGTTGGCGGCGATCTTCCACCTCTGGCTGCTGCCGTGAGCCTTGGATCGCACCCTCAAGGGCCCGCTCCGGGGCGTCGACGTAGAGCGTGTGGGATTTCGCCTCATCGCCCTGATGGTCGTCTGGGCGCTTGCACCGCTCTCGGCGGCAAGCGCGGAGATCTACCGCTGGGTGGATGCCAATGGCACGCCGCACTACACGGATCGGGCGGAAGAGGTGCCGCCGGGTTTTCGGGAGCAGCTTCTTGGGCGCGGCTCGCCCGGCAGTCCCCAGAACAACTCCTTCGATGGGCTCGCTCTCCTTCCCGGCGAGGCAGACGGGACATCAGCGGGACAGGCTCCGGAGGGCTGGCAAACGCCCGAAATGCCAGGCGAGTTGGCCGAGCAGGCGCAGGTATGGCTGGAGACCGCAGGCGCCGCGCTGATCGGCGGTCTGATCTTCATGGGGTTGGTGGCGTTTGGTCTGTTCGTCGCGATCTCCGCGCTCTTTCTGTTGATGGGCTGCCGCGTCGTTGGGCAGGAGCGCCCGGGTTTCAAGAAGGCCTACGGAATCGTCCTGGTGCAACTGCTGGCGGGAGCCCTGGTCGCACCCGGCCTGGTGCTGGTTGCGGGCCCAGGGGAGTCGACTGGCCTGGGAGGCCTCGTGGCCTATCAGGCGGTCAGTGCCAGCCTGGGGATCCTGGTCAACGCGCTGGTGCTGCGCGGCATGCTCACGGATTCGTTTCTGCGCGCGTTGGGGATCGCTGTCGTGACGATGCTGATCATCATCGGCATCGGAATCACGCTCGGCGTGGGCATGGCCATCCTGGTCCCCCTGCTCGTCGTCGCCGCGGCCTAGCGGCGAGGGTTGGCACCCACCGCAGCGGCGGCGATGGTTGAGGCCCGATGAGCGCGCGTAGCGATCATGGCTGGTGGCCCTATCTCGCCCCGTACGGCCTGTTCCTGGCCATTGCGGACCTGGGCAGCCGGATGCCCGAGAACACGGCGCCGCTCATGCTCGTCCTGCGAGTTGCCGTGCCTGGAGCGTTGCTGCTCGTCTTTGCGTGGCGCGGGCGTTTTCCCGAGCTGCGAGGTTTTCGGCCCGGGCTGGGCGGTCTGGCGGATATCGCCGCTGGCCTGGCGATTGCGGCGCTCTGGGTCGTGCCGTACCTCGTCTTCCCCAACCTGCCGCAACCCGTCGCTGGGGAGGGTTTCGATGCGAGCATCCTGGGGGGCGGCCGCGAAGCCATCGCCCTGACGATTCGGGTGACGGGTTTCGTGCTGGTGACGCCGTTCCTCGAGGAGCTCTTCGTTCGGAGCTTCCTGATCCGCTATGCCGAGGTGTACGACACCGGCGAAGATTTCCGAACCGTGCCGATGGCGCGATATCAGCGGCGTGCGTTCTGGGTGACGGTCGTGTGGTTCACCTTCACCCATGCCCAGTGGGAGTGGCTCGTGGCGTTCCCGACAGGGATCCTCTTGAACCTCTGGCTCTACCGGCGCGGGCACCTGGGCGCGCCCATCCTCGCCCACATGGTGGCGAATGGAGCGATTGCAGCAGCGGTCCTGCTGGGCCCCGATGTCCTCGGGATCTTTCTCTAGAGGCTAGCGAGCAGGTCGTCAGGCCGCGGATCGGTGGCCGCGTCGAACCCGTTGAGAAGTCTCGGTGAGGTCGACCACGCCCTTGCGCACGGCTTCGGGGTTCTGCTCTCCGCAGGCACTCGCGATTCGTTCCGCCGCGTTGGCAAGCGAGGGGTAGCCGAGTTCGGTCGCTTCTGCGGCCAACGCGAGCACCCGTCGGCGCAGGGCGTCCGGGTCGCTCGCTGCCTCGAGATCCTGCAGATCGTCGATGGTCTCCCCCAGCCGGGCGATGAACTCGTCGATCTGCACCTCGACTTCGACGTCGTCCTCGCGCAGGGAGCGGATCGGTTTGGGCGGTTGCTGCGGGGCCATGCGCTGCGTATCGGATCTTCGACCCAGTAGCTGGAGTGATCCACGGGGATGTCCCCGCCGAGGGGCTAGCGGACGTCCTCCAGGGCGCTGCGGAGCGCTTCTGGCGAGGCGGCGACACCGCGGATGAGTACGCGCTCCGGCGCCAGCCATGCGGCAGCGGCTTCGCCGCCCAGGGGAACGGCCAGTCCGAGGTCTTCAGGCCGGAAGGGGGGAGCGATCTCTGCCAAACCAAGCAGGCGGCGGAGCAGGGCGCGGCTGGCCGGGGCGCCTGGGGTGCCCGCGGTGCGGGCCGCCGGGGCGTAGAGAAGGCAGGACCGATCCCGGGAGGTCCAGACGCCATCCGGCTTGGGTCCAAGGCCCCGTCGGCCCAACAAGATGGCGGTCGCAAACAGCCGTCGGGCGGCGGATGCTGAGAGCGGCGGAAGGTCGCGCCGTTCTTCTGGGGCGGCCGTCGCATCGCGGGATTTCGTCAGTTGGGCGAGCGGGACGTCTTTGCGAAGCCAACCCCGGAATGCGGCGTCGCGTACCGGGGTAAAGCGTCGTCCTGGTCGACGTAGTGTGCGTTCCAGATGCGCCAGATCCCGGGCCAGTACGCTTCGGCGTTCACCCGTTGCAGCCAGGTGACGGCATCGTCGGCCGCGAAGCTGCGAAGGAAGCGCATCTCGTCACTGCGGCTCGTGCCGGACATCTCCCGCTGGAGTTTGGCCAACACGCGGGCAGCGTCCGCCTCCGAGACGTTGCTCTGCAAGACAGCCCGTTCGAAATCGATCACCCACAACTCCGGTGGAGAGCCCGGGCGGATGAGTACGTTATTCGGCGCGAAGTCATCCTGGAAGAGGCCCGCTTCGAGAAATTGCCGGGTGAATCGGCCGAGGGTCGAGGCCAGCTCCTGGCGTTCAGGCGCTGCGAGGGTGTGGCCCTCCCAGTGGGCGCGGAGATCCGTGACGCCTTCGAGGATCGGCATCAGCAGCAGGCAATGATCGAGCAGGCCCGCGCGCGCGACTTCGCCGGCGGCGAGCGGGATCGGCGTCGGAATGCCTCGGCTGGCGGCCTGTTCGGCCCGCAGCAGCTCGATCCTCGCCTTGCTGCCGGAAACGCTGCGCCGCAACCGGGCCAGGCCGGTGTAGGCGTTGCGCTTCAGCAAGTGGTCAGGAGGGCGGGCGGCTTCGCTGCCTGCAGAGCCGCTGAGCTGCACCTCGAAGAGACTCTTTCGCCGACCGCTCTTGCGGTCGACGAGGGACCCCGAAGCCAACGCAGCCTGGACCTGCAAGACCGCCGGACGGGCCGTTTCGAGATCGGCATCCTCTCGCAGCCACCAGCGGGCGCCGCCGATCGGGTAGGGGCCGTGCAAGGGTTCAGGGCCGGTTGCGGGGGCGCGGGGCAGCCCACTCGACCAACTCGAACTTCCAGCTGCGTCCATCGGCGAGCGTGAGGACGAGCACCCGCTTGATCCGCCCGGGGAATTCGGCCAGGCGCCGGAACTCGTCACTGCCGCGTTTCACATGTTCCATCCACAGCTCGCTTCCGCCGAGCGTCACCGGCTCGAGTTCGTCTCCCGAAACACCCGCCGGCCCTACGCGCAGGCTGCCGCTGATCACATCGAATTGGAAGCCGCCCTTGCGGCGCAGGATCTCGTCGAAATCGTGGTTGGCCGTGTCACTGCCGGTTCGGCCGTCGAGAAGGAAGCGAAGCGTGCCGACCAGGTTGGGCTGGTCATCCCCCGTCTCGCCGTAGCACCGGGTGCCGGGCGGCGCCTCGAGATCGAAGAGCACCAACTTTCCTGTGAGGCGTTTGCCGCGCGGTGGCCCCGGCTGCACGACCACACGGCGAAGAGCCCGGGCGGGCCTTCCCTCGATCTCGCAGATCATCGGTGCCCGGTACTCACCGCGGCTCCACGCCACCGCCAGGGAAGAGACGCCTCCTGGCATCGGCTGAGCGGTGGCTGCGGCTGCCGCCCAGCTGATGGCGCCGAACCAAACGGCGCAGCGGATTCGATTCATCGGGTGATCACCACGTGTCGGTGATCCGCGTCGATTTCGATCTCCCGTTCGATGACGGTTCCATCCGCCAGCTCCGCCCGCAAGGCGTGGGAGCCGACTGTCAGCTGGACGTTGCCGAGCGGCGTCGTGCCGAGTTCGCGCCCGTCGATCGTCACCCGGGCCCAGGGCGTCGCGTTGATGTGGACACGGACTTCCTGCGCGGATGTCGCTGTCGGCAACGGATCCGAGGGGCTCCAATCGGTGAAGGCGGGCAGCAGGAAGGCAATCAGTGCCAGCAGGGCAAGAGCGCCGAGCAGCAGCCATCCGGTTCCACTTCGCAGCCATTCGGAATGGCCGACGGACCCCGGGTCGAATGCGGAGGGGCGCTCGAGCTTTGCCGCCGGCGGTCGGGGAGCCACGGCCAACTCGCGAACCCGTTCGTTCGCGAGACGCCCGAGCTCCGCCGGGTTGCCACCCGCCTGCTGGTGCAGCTCGCGGACCGCACGCGCATCGAAGACCCGTCGAATGGGCTCGGGCGCGGCGGCCGCACTCAGGCGAGCGCTCACCCAGGCTTCACTCTCATCGGCGTCGAGCGGATCGGTCAGGGGGATCCTGCGGGGTGCCGGGTCGAGGGCTTCGAGCGCCGCGAGCGGGCGGTCCCCGCCGGAATCGGTTGCTGCGAAGATGATGCGAAGCGCTCCCTCGCTCTCCAGCACCTGGGCATGGAGCCACTCGAGCGAACGTGCCGGCACCGCGCCCGCGTCGTCGATCATCAAGAGGAAGGGAGTGCCCGCCGCCGCCGCACTTCGAGCGTGGTCCAGCAATGCGCCGGTTCCCGCGGTCGCCCCGAGCAGCGCGGCAATCCAACGCTCCAGCTCGTCGGGTTCGAGCGAGCCGTACACGCAGGATCTGCGTCTTCCCGATTCCGGGCGGACCGACCATCGTCAATAAGGGGGCATCGCCGGCGAGCTCCTGCTCGAGGGCTGCAAGGGTGTGCTCCGTGGCTGGGCGTGCGACGTAGGCATCGGCACTGGCGGTCACCGAGAAGGGATCGAAATCTTCGGCCAACGAGAGATGTCCATCCGCGCCCGGCGCCGGTCCTCCCTCCAGCACATGGCGAGCGAGGTCGAGAAGCCGCCCCGGCAAGCCGCCCGAGGTCGCGAACAAGCCGGCCAGGGTGGTCTCATCGAAGCGGGCGCGCCGGCTCGGAAGCGGATCGGATCGCTCGACGAACGCGAGCACGAGCGCGCGCGCCTCCTCCGGGGTCAGCGGCCGCTCGAAGGCCACATCCACGCGTTCGCCGCCCAGAGCCAGGCGAACCCGCGGGGTTCGGGGATCCGGGTTGAATGCTGCGACCAGGGCCAGACGGCCCTTGGCGGCGTGGAGCCAATCGGCGAGCTGTCGGGCGCTGGCAGGTGGCATGGCATGGGCCTCGTCGATCGCGAGGAGCAGCGGGGGCTCGCCGGGCCGGTTGGCCAGCGAGAGCAGTGCCTCCGCCGGGTCGCCCTGCACCTCTTCATCCATCGCACCGAGCGCCCAGGAGGCCAGCTCCCTGGCGGGCAGTGCGGCGAGGGGGAGGTAGGCGACGCGGAAAGCGCCTCCCATCACGGCGGCCAGATCCTGGAGCAGACGCGTCTTGCCGATGCCTTCTGGCCCGCTGAGGGCGATGCAGGGGCTTCGTCGCAGCGCCGTCCGAACCTCGCTGCGGGCGGCCGTGCAACCGGCGAACGGATGCAGCCACGGGGTGTCCACGGGATGGGACGGCGCGGGTTTCGAAACGTTGCGGCGGGAAGCGGAGTCGGACACCGCCCGTGAACATCGCGGACACGCGCCCAGTTGGCACGAGGCCCGAATGGGGCCGAAAGGGCGCCACGTTGACACGGCCTCCTGGGATCCCGACCGTTCGAAGTCAGGTGAAACCCTCCGCTCAAAACCCGACCCACAGCCTTGCCCCGGGCGAGGTCCACGTCTGGCTGATGCCCGAGCCAGCGGCCCCCCCGGAGGCTTTCGCTGCCGTGTTGGCCGCGAGCGAGCGCGATGAGTTCGCCCGCATGGCCCCTGCGCCTGCTCGCCGCTTCGTCTGCGGAAGGGGGCTCCTGCGCCATACACTCTCGCGCTATGCCGATCCCTTGCCGGCGGCGTGGGTTCTGCAGAGAACCGAGCGTGGGCGGCCCGAGCTATTGGGGATGGCGGGCCCGTCGTTCAACGTGTCCCATACGCAGGGCCTCGTGGTGTGTGCGGTGAGCGCCGGAACGGTAGGCGTAGACGTCGAGCGCGGACGACGGCTGAAGGATCCAAAAGCCTTGGCGAAACGGTTCTTTCACCCGGAGGAGGCCTCGCAGGTGCTCGGAGCAGGAGGAGAGGACGCGAGGCGCGCGTGCTTCCTGAGGCTCTGGACGTTGAAGGAGGCCCATGCCAAGGCCCTGGGCTGCGGCGTGGCCGGCCAGCTGGGGAAGCTTCGTTTCCCCGCCCGCCTACCGGGGGGAGCTAGGGAGAAAGAAGCGCGAGACGATTTCGTCGAGGCCCCGATCTCGCTTGGCGACGCTGAATCGAGCGCGGAACGCGGCTGGGTTTGCTGGTACCGACGCCCGACCGCGGCCCATCATCTTTCGGTTGTTGCTGCGGGAGGAACCGAGCTGTCGTGTCATTGGCTCGATACCGCGGGGCACGACGCAACGGCACCCCTCCGATGAGCCCGCCGAAGCGCCGAAGAGCCACCGGGATGATGGGAAGCTTCGATTTCTTTGGCCTTTCGCTGCAACGGCTCGATCGCGAAGCGGTGTGCAGCCAGGTGGCGGAGGGCATGGCCGAAGGGCGGGGCGGCTGGGTGTTGACGCCAAACGTCGAGCTGGTCCAGCAGGCCAGCCGCGACTCCGCCATCTGTGCTCTGTACGGCCGCGCCAACCTGCGTGTGCCCGACGGCGCACCCCTCCTATGGATGGCGAGGCTGGCGGGACACCCGTTTCCGGATCGGGTCGCTGGGTCGGATCTGGTCTGGCTCCTGGCCGAGGAGGCGGCCCGAAACGGGCGCCGGCTCTTCCTGCTGGGCGGAGATGAGGGCGTGGCCGCAGCAGCTGCAACTCGGCTGGAAGATCGTTATCCGGGCCTCGTCGTCGCTGGACATTTCGCGCCCCGTGTCAGCATTCCGCCGACCCCGGAAGAGATCCTGGCAGTCCAAGACGCCCTGCAGGCGAGCCAGCCCGATCTCGTGTTCGTGGCGTTCGGCTCGCCCAAGACCGAGTACCTGATCGATGCCCTGAGGGCCCAATTCCCGGCGACCTGGTGGCTTGGCTGCGGGATCAGTCTGAGCTTCGTGGCGGGTGAGATCGGGCGAGCCCCGCGTTGGGTGCAATGGATCGGGATGGAATGGTTCCACCGCCTTCTCCAGGAGCCTCGCCGGCTCGCGTCGCGCTACCTGCAGCGGAACCTTCCTTTCGCCCTTCGGGGCCTGGCGGCGGCTCTGCGCAGCCGTGGGGGGCCTCCAGCGCTCTCCTGAGGTCCCTCGGGTGGGCCGCTGCAGCCGCGAGAGGCCCCACGCCGCCATCGAAGCGCTCGGAACGCCCGGGAGCACCCCATTGCGGCAACATCGGCCCCAAACCGTTGAATTTCCATGGGTGTCGAGAGAAACCGGATCTTCGAGCCCACTCGCCAAAGTTTCTCAGCGCAGCCCTGGACGGGTGAATAGGCCCTCGGTTAAGATGCCCGCGGTTCCAACGCCCCGATTTCGAGTGTTTCCGTGACACCACTTGGGGGCGAGGGGTCACGTACTTGGGGAGAGGACTTCCCGGTCCCATGCTGGACCGGTGAGGCGGAGGACCCCATGGTATTCGACCGACCCCTACGCGCTGCGCGATTCACGGCCCTGGTGGCTGTCTTATCGTTCGCCGGCGTGATTTCCGCCGCGGCGGCTCCGATCATCCAGGAGTCCGGTTGGAGCCTGGTCCGGACGGTTTCGATCAACAATCCGAACTCGGCAACGTACAACCCGGTGGACGGCCTGTTGTACGTCGCCGTGACGACCAGCGAAGCCACAGATGGTGGCCTCTACCGCATCAACGCCGACGGTACGAATACCAAGGTTGCGGCTGGCGAGCGCCCTGTGGGTGTCGTGGTCGACCCGTCCACAGGAAACGTCTTCTACGCGGAACCGGGATTCCCGGGGGCGATCTACCGCCACGTTCTCGGGACGAGTGGCCCGGGGGAACTGTGGGTCTCCGGTTTCCATAGTGGCGATGACGATACGATCGGGTTGGCCTTCGCTCCGAGCAACTACACCGGCGCCCACCTCCTGCCCGGCCAGGCCGTCGTCGTTGACGAGGGCACCGGCGGGCCGGACGAACTCTGGGGTTGGAACTTCGGCACCTCGCAAGGCGAGTTTGCGATCCACCAGGACAACGGCACCAGCCCGCTCGTCCAGGGCGTGGACGTTGCCGTCTCGTCGACCGATATCTGGATCGCCGATGTGGACGGCCAGGCCATCTGGCAGGTCACCGCCGCAGGCGGCCTCGTTCAGCTGGCCACCTCTGTTGCACTAGGAGCCGTGGCTGCCATCACGGTCGATCCGATCACCGGCGACCTGGTGGTGATGGACAAGACCAGTGATGAGGTCCTGCGCATCGATCCGTATACCGGAGCCGTTTCCGTCATGTTCTCCGGTTTCAGTTTCATTGAT
>JAFDCZ010000079.1 GCA_019312665.1 Deltaproteobacteria bacterium
GAACGCGCAGCCAACGAGATCGACCTGGCCTACGTCGGGCTCGATGGCGATATCGGCTGCATGGTGAACGGTGCGGGGCTGGCGATGGCCACCCTGGACATGATCGCCGTCTGCGGCGGTAGCCCGGCCAACTTCCTGGATGCGGGCGGTGGGGCCGACAAGGAGAAGGTGAAGGAAGCCTTCAAGCTCATCCTCGAGGACGAAAAGGTGAAGGCCATCCTCGTGAACATCTTCGGCGGCATCGTGCGCTGCGATTTGATCGCGGAAGGCGTCGTGGCTGCCGCTGGCGAGCTTGGCGTGGAGGTTCCCCTCGTCGTCCGCTTGCAGGGAAACAGCGCGGCCCAGGGGCGCGAGATCATGGCCGCATCCGGCCTCAACATTACGCCCGCCGAAACGCTGCAGGAAGCGGGCGAGAAGGCCGTTTCTGCGGCCCGCGGAGCCTGAGCCGATGTCCATTCTCGCCGACAAGAACACCCGGCTGCTGGTTCAGGGCATGGGTCGCATGGGCCAGCTCCACGCGAAGCTCTCCGTGGAGTACGGGACCCAGGTCGTAGGTGGCGTTCATCCGGGCAAGGGTGGCACGACCCTCGAGGGGATCCCGGTCTTCGATACGGTGACCGAGGCCGTGGCGGCAACGGGTGCCAACGCATCGGTGATCTTCGTGCCGCCCGGAGGGGCCGCGGATGCCATCTTGGAGGCCGCTGACGCTGGCCTCGACCTCACCTGCTGCATCACCGAGGGAATTCCCGTGGTCGACATGGCCCGCGCGAAGCGCGCCATGCAGGGCTCCAAGACCCGGCTGGTCGGGCCGAATTGCCCGGGCGTCGTCGTGCCGGAGCAGTGCCGGATCGGCATCATGCCCGCACAGATCACCAAGCCTGGCCCGGTCGGCGTGGTTTCACGCTCCGGCACCCTCACCTACGAGGCGGTGGACCAGCTTTCGCGGCTGGGGATCGGTCAATCGACCTGTCTGGGGATCGGCGGTGACCCGGTGATCGGTACCAGCTTTGTCGATGCACTGACGCTCTTCGAAGCCGACGGTCAGACCGAGGCGGTCGTGATGATCGGCGAGATCGGCGGCTCGGCGGAGGAGGAAGCCGCGCGTTTCGTCCGGGAGAAGATGTCGAAGCCGGTGGTCGCATTCATCGCGGGCCAGAACGCACCTCCTGGGAAACGCATGGGCCACGCCGGCGCGATCATCTCTGGCGGGAAAGGCCATGCGAGCGACAAGATCGCGGCTCTCGAGGCCGCCGGTGTCGTGGTGGCGAAATCGCCGGGCGAGATCGGAAAAACACTCGCCGCGAGGCTCGCCTAGCAACCCATAGCGGGGACGTTCTTACTCCACGGTCCAGGTATCGCCGGAGTGAAGCAGCGCCTTCAGGTCTCCAGGGCCGCGCGCTTCGAGGGCGTCGTCCACCTGGGCCTGGAGCATTGCTTCGTAGGTGGGCTTCTCGACGGCGCGAATGACGCCGATCGGAAGTGGAAACTCCGGCCTGGCCAGGGAGGCGAGGGCGAAGGCGTAGCTCGCGCTGTGGTGCGCTTCGTTGTGGGTGGCGACACCGTGGCTCACCGGATCGTCGCCGTCTCCGAGAGAGATGATCGACGGCACACCATCGTGGATGCGAATTCCCTTGCGGTCGCCCTTGGGCCCGAAGACGAGCGGCTCCCCGTGCTCCAGGGCGAGAGCGGCCGAGACCCGCGTCTTCCGATCCTCGAGCTCGAGCCACTCGTTGTCGTTGTAGACAGGGCAGTTCTGCAGGATCTCGATGAAGGAGGTTCCCTCGTGAGCGTGCGCGCGGTGCAACGTTGCCTGCAGGTGCGGCGCATCGACGTCGATCGTTCGCGCCACGAAGGTCGCGCCGGCGGCCAGGGCCAGGGCGATCGGATCGATCGGGTGATCGATCGAACCCTGGGGTGAACTCTTGCTGCGCATGCCCTCTCGAGAGGTCGGAGAGTACTGGCCCTTGGTGAGGCCATAGACCCGATTGTTGAACAGCAGGATCTGCATGTTCAGGTTCCGACGAATCGTGTGGATGAGATGATTGCCGCCGATCGAGAGCCCGTCGCCGTCGCCGGTGACGACCCAGACGGAGAGATCCGGCCGGCTGGCCCGGATGCCGGTAGCGAAAGCAGGGGCCCGACCGTGAATGGTGTGGAAACCAAACGTGTTCATGTAGTAGGGGAAGCGGCTGGAGCAGCCGATTCCCGACACGAACACCACGTTCTCCTTGGGCACACCGAGCTCCGGCATGACCTTCTGGATGTTCTTCAGGATCGAGTAGTCCCCGCAGCCGGGGCACCAGCGCACGTCCAGGTCGGAGACGAAATCCCGGGTCTTCAACGGGGCGGTGGTCGCAGCGGCCATTTCAGCTCCCTGCACTGAGCATCTGCTCGATGCGCGTGCGAATTTCATGCACTTTGAAGGGCTGTCCCTGCACCTTCGACAGGCTTTCAGCGGGAACCAGGAACTCGGCCCGCAGCAGGCGTCGGAGCTGGCCCGCATTGAGTTCGGGGACGAGGACCTGTCGGAACCGTGAGAGGATTTCGCCGAGGTCGGAGGGGAAGGGATTCAGGTGGCGTAGATGCACACTCGAAACGTCGAGCCCGTCTTCCCTGGCTTCGTTCACCGCGGAGCTGATGGCGCCGTAGGTGCCTCCCCAGCCGATCACCAACAGCTCGCCGTGGTCCGCTCCGTTGACTTCGGTCGGCGGAATGTCCTGAGTGATGCGAGCCACCTTCTCGGCTCGCAGCTGAACCATTCGCTCGTGGTTCTCCGGCAAGTAGGAGACGGTGCCGGTGTTCTCTTCGCTCTCGAGGCCGCCGATGCGATGCTCGAGGCCCTTGGTTCCGGGAATGGCCCAAGGCCGTGCAAGCGTTTCCGCATCCCGCTCGTAGGGCAGGAAATTCTCCGGGTCCTCGCGGTAGCGGACCTCGGTTCGCGGCAGGGAATCCACGTCTGGGATCAGCCACGGCTCTGAGCTGTTGGCGAGGTATCCGTCCGACAGCACCGTAACCGGCGTCATGTACTTCACTGCGAGCTGGAAGGCTTCGATCATGATCGCGAAGCAATCGCCCGGGGTGCACGGTGCGAGCACCGGCATCGGACTGTCGGAGTTGCGCCCGTACAAAGCCGCGAGCAGGTCGGCCTGCTCCGTCTTGGTGGGCATTCCGGTCGAGGGCCCCGCGCGTTGGACATCCACGACCACGAGTGGAAGCTCCGTCATGACTGCCAGGCCGATGGCCTCCTGCTTCAGGAGCAGGCCTGGGCCGCTCGTCGTCGTGACGGCGAGTTGGCCAGCAAAGGCGGCACCAATCGATGCGCTCGCCGCTGCGATTTCGTCTTCGGCCTGAAACGTCTTTACGCCAAAATCCCGATAGCGGGCAAGTTCGTGCAGGATGTCGCTGGCTGGTGTGATGGGATAAGCGCCGAGAAAGATCGGGCGCCCGAGCTGCACGCCCGCCGCGATGATCCCCCAGGCCAACGCCTGGTTGCCCGTGATGTTCCGATAGGTTCCCGGCTGGATCTTCGCTTTCGGTACGGTGAATGAAGCAGGGAAGAGCTCGGTGGTCTCGCCGAAGTGCATGCCCGCCTTGAGCACGCGCTTGTTGGCTTCGAGGACATCGCCGCGGAACTTGGTCTCGAGCCACCGCACGGTCGAATCAATGGGCCGGTTGTAGAGCCAGAACATCAATCCGAGCGTGAAGAAGTTCTTGCAGCGATCCTTGTCCCGGGTGCTGAGCTTGAGATCCTTCAAGGCCTCCCGGTTGAGGGCCGTGAGCGGGATCTCCACGACGCGGTAGCGATCGACCAGTTCGGGCAGCGGGTCGCCATCATAACCGGCACGCTCCAGGTTCTTCCCGGTGAATGCGTCGCTGTTGATGATCACCATGCCGCCGGCCCGCAGGTCCGCGATGTTCGCATGCAGGGCGGCTGGGTTCAGCGCAACCAGCACGTCCGGCTCGTCGGCGGGTGTGCGAATGTCTTCGCTGGAAAAATGGATCTGGAACCCGGATACACCGGCCAACGAGCCGGCGGGTGCGCGGATCTCCGCGGGGAAGTCCGGGAACGTCGAGAGATCATTTCCGGCGAGCGCCGTCGACTCCGTGAACTTCGTTCCGGTCAGCTGCATGCCGTCGCCAGAATCTCCCGCGAAGCGAATGGCGACATGTTCGACCTGCTTGACCTGCTTTTTGGGCAGGGCTGCAGGCTCGAGCTGGTCGGCCGGCTTCTCGGGCTGGGCCACGTGCTCGACCTTCTTGATCGGCTTCTTGGGCTGGGCCACGTGCTGTGGGCTCCTTGGGCGACCAGTCTCCGAGTTGCACCCAGGCGGGCTGCCACGGTAGGGAACGCCCCGGCATTGTATCCCCCCAGGTGCCCACCGAAACCCCCGAGGGCAAGAGTGTGGGAGATCCGGCCCGCTAGCGAAAAAGGCCTTTGAGAGAAGGGACTTCTGCGCCTGGGCTGCATTCCGATGAGCCTCAAGTGGCGGCCGTCCGGGACCGATACCAGGGCATGTTCTTCGTGCGGCGCGATCGGCCGCTGAATCTCTGCCCGGAGGCCCTTCGCAGCCTCCAGCTCTCGCTCAACACGCCCGTGGTGCGCGTGGAAGATCTGCCCGTGGCGCCGGCTCGAGCCGTCCTGGTGCTTCATACCGGCTCCACCGACCCGTTGGACGTGACATTGAGCGTGCGATCGCTCAAGAGCGGCCAGGTGCTCCACTTCGCGCCCAGCGAGGGTCTGTCCGACGCCGCCGGCTGTATCGATGCGGCCATGTCGTTCGGCGAGGGCATGGGATTCCTGTTCGACGACGACGAGCTCGCGGTCGGGGATGCCGAGCGGGCCTACGGAATCTGGGCCGAGTTGATGGGAGACCTGCCCACGCAGCCTCCGGTAGAGGCTCCGGCGGCGCCCGTACAGGCTGTAGAAGAGCCCAGCTTCAAGTTTGTTGACGAAGAAGACCCCGACGAGATGGAGCTGCTTCTGGTCGAGGCGATCGACGAGGCCACTGTGGACGAACCGGTCACGGAAGGCCCGTCGGAGCTGGCCCTCGAAGCCCCGCCGGCGCCGGTTGCATCGGTTGAGCCTTCCCACGGGGTCTCGCCGCCGCCTGATACGACAGCGCTTGCCTCGATGGTGGAGGACGCTCTCGCGGCGGACGAAGCGCCTGTTCTGGCCGAGACGGAAGCCATCGAGCCGACAGCACCGATGCTGACTAAATTCCGCCCGGCCTCGCCAGCGGCGGTCATCGAGCCGGAGCGAGCAGAGATCGTCTTGTCGGACATCTCCGAACCCCAAGGCGAAGACGGCATCGAACCCGCAATCGAATCAGACGAGCCGGCCACTCTCGAGACCGACGCTGAGGTCGAGGAGCCGCTTTTCGAGGGCGATGGCCTGGGAGCCGAACCTTCGGCGAGCGCCGATCCAGCTCGGGTCGTCAATGCACCCGAAGTCGACGAAATCTCGCCGGAGTGCGCTCCCACGGAAGACGACACACCCGTGCTGCACGCGGCCGATTCCGATCGGCTCGAGGCTCCTGCGGTCCCGAAAGGACGTCGGCTTCGCAAGGCTGCCCTTGGCCGTTTGAGACTGGTGAAGAAACGAAAGCCTGCCTCCGACGAGGACCGTCGGAAATGGTTGGCCCGCATCCTCTCTACATTCTGAAGGAGGCAACTCCGTGATGAGTCACGATCGAAATCGTCGAATCCTGTCGTGGGTTCTTGTTCTGGTCGCCAGCGCAGCCTTTCTCTCGGGCTGCGCCACGTCGGGCGGTGGTGCGAAGGAGCCCCGTTACGCCTCCCCGGCCGGGGGGGAAGATTTGAGCCCGGAGCAACTCGCGCGCAGGGCGTCCGCTCACTACAACGTCGGTACGGGCCATCTGCGAGAGGGGCGCGTCGGGCTGGCGATTCGTGAGCTGCGCATCGCGGAGGAAATGAATCCTCGGGACAAGTGGACCCAGCTGGCGCTGGCCGACGCCTACCGAAGAAAAATGCGCTTCGCCGATGCGGAGGAACATCTGCTGAAAGGGCTGGCCATCGACTCGGACTTCCAGCAGGCCAGCCTGACCCTCTCGGCGATCTACATCCAGCTGGAGCGCTACGGCGAAGCCATCGCATTGACCGAAATGCTGGTCGACGATCCGACGTTTCCCCTGCCCTGGGCGGCGCTCACCAACCAAGGCTGGGCGTACTACAAGCTGGGCCAACTCGTGCCCGCCACCGAGGCCCTCGAGATGGCGACCGAATATCATAGTGGCTACTGGCGCCCCGTCCTCAGTCTCGGCATCATCGAAGCAGCGCGCGGAAACAGCGAACGTGCGATCAAGCGCTTCGAAAGGGTCGTCGAACTCGGACCGGGCCCGCTGGCCCAGGCCGAAGCGAATTATCGGATCGCCGAGATCTTCATCGCACAGGGAAACCGCGGCCGGGCCGTCGAGTATCTGACGGCCTCCGCGGCACAGAGGCCTAGCGGAACATGGGGCAAACGATCCGAGGAGTATCTGGATCGTCTCCGCTGAACGGCGGGCCGGGCGAGGCCGACGTACCGAAGCCGCCTTCCATCGGCCGGTACCTGGCACGCCAGCGCGAGTTGCGTGGGATGGAGCTCGACGAAGTCGTCGCACTCACGCGAATTCCCCGCCGATCCTTGGAACGCCTGGAAGGTGGGGCTTTCGACGGCCTCTCGGATGGCTTCGTGCGCGGCTTCGTGCGCACCGTCGCAGTCGCCATCGGACTCGATCCGGATGAGACCGTCGCCCGGCTGCTCGCGGAGCCAGAGATTGGCCCTCGTCGCCGTTGGCCTCGGGTTCGTGCCCTGATCGGGATCGCCGCCGGGATCAGCCTGCTCGCAGCGGTGGCTGCCGTCGTGCTCGTCAGCCTCAGATCCTCCGGCCCAGCCGCAGAACCCGTAGAGGCCAGCGAGCGAGTCGCGAAGAAGCCCGGGCTTCTCCGTCGGGATCCAGTGCGCCGCCTGGCCGAAGAGCAGCGAGCGCTTCGGCAGGATTGAACGCCGCGAGGGCCCGGCTGTTACCCTGCTCCCGTGCCGACCCTCCACACACAGGCCCTCATCCTGAGGAGCGTCGACTTCGGAGAGTCGGATCTCATCCTCCATCTGCTCACGCCGGATACCGGCCGGCTGACAGTGATCGCCAAGGGCGCCCGGCGCTCGAAGAAGCGCTTTCCGGGCACCCTGGATTTCTTCAACCATCTGGATGTCCAGATCGAGCGCCGCCGGCCCACGTCGATGGCTCGTCTCGAGCACGCGCGCCTGCGAAGGACGCTCCACGGGCCTCGCTCGGATCCGAGGCGCTTTGCCCTTGGTTGCTACTTGCTCGAGCTGCTCGACCGGTTGGCGCCGGAAGGGGGCGCCCGGGTCGATCATCGCCGGCTGTTCGCCTTTGGCCTCGGGGCTCTCGAGCTGATCGATGCGCGAAGCCCGGATCCAGGCCTGCGTGTGCTTCTCGAGGTCCGGGCCCTGGATGCCCTGGGCCTCGGCCCGGAGCTCACCCGCTGCGTGCGCTGCGGCGAAGTGCCGGAGGGGAATGCAGGGCCGGTAGGCTTTCACGTGGGCGACGGAGGCCCTTATTGTTCCCGTTGTCTTGCGGAGGGCCAGCACCTGCTGCCGGTGCACGTGGGTACGCTTCGGGCGCTGCAGCAGAGCCGCAGCCTGCCCACGCGCCAGCTTGGGCGGCTCGCCCTGCGAGGGGGCGCGTTGGAGGAGGCTCGCATTCTGGTCACGCGTTTCCTGCGCTTCCATGTGGGGCTCGATCTACGCAGTGTCGCGTTCCTGGACGCCCAATTGACACCCCCCAACGCGAACGGAAGACTCCCGCCTCGCCCTCCCGAGCCGATACCGACCGGCGGAGCCCGATGAGAGGGACGAACCAACAGAATCCGACCGGCGGAGCCCGATGAAAGAGATGAACGAACAAAGTCCGCCCAGCCAGCCCGATGCGAGCGTGCGCATGGAGGACATCGTGTCCCTTTGCGCGCGCCGGGGATTCATCTTTCCCTCCGGCGAAATCTACGGCGGGATCAACGGATTCTGGGACTACGGTCCGCTCGGCGTCGAGCTCAAGAACAACCTGAAGGCCTTCTGGTGGCAGCGCACCGTGCGGGATCGGGACGACGTCGAGGGGATCGACAGCGCGATCATCACCCACCCTCGTACGTGGGAGGCCTCTGGCCACGTCGAGCATTTCAGTGATCCGATGGTCGATTGTCGCACCTGCAAGCGTCGCTTCCGGGCCGACCAGCTCGACAATCCTTGCCCCGAGGCGCCCAAGAAGCGCCGGCTCACGGATTGCGATCTCACCGAGGCGCGTGATTTCAATCTCATGATGAGTACGCAGATCGGCGCCCAGGCCGATGCCTCGGCGACGGCCTACCTGCGGGCCGAGACCTGCGGCTCGATCTTCACGGATTTCCGTCGCGTGCGAGAGGTCGCGCGTCAGAAGGTTCCCTTCGGGATCGCCCAGATCGGCAAGGCGTTTCGCAACGAGATCAACCCGCGGAACTTCATCTTCCGCAGTCGGGAATTCGAGCAGGCAGAGATGGAATTCTTCACCCATCCGAGCAGCAGCACCGAGTGGTTCGAGCACTGGCAGGAACAGCGCCTGCGTTTCCACCACGATCTCGGCTTCGACGATTCCAACCTCAGGACCCGGCCTCATGCCGAAGATGAACTCGCTCATTACTGCAGCCGAGCCGTCGATATCGAGTACCTGTTTCCGTTCGGCTGGCAGGAGATCGAAGGAATCCACGACCGCGGTACATACGATCTCAAGCAGCACACCGAGTTCTCCGGCAAGGATCTGGTGGTGATGGACGAGGAGACGAAAGAGCGCTTCACCCCGGCCGTCATCGAGACCTCGGTCGGGATGGACCGCACGACGCTGGCGCTGCTATGCGCGGCGTATACCGAAGAGACCCTCGAAGGCGGTGAGACGCGGACCGTGCTTCGCCTCTCGTCCCACGTCGCGCCCATCAAGGCCGCGGTTCTTCCCCTTTCGAAGAAATTGAAGGAGCCCGCACGCAAGATCGCTGCGGACCTTCGCAAGCGTTGGAACGTCTTCTACGACGATGCCGGCAACATCGGCCGGCGCTATCGGCGCATGGATGAAGTCGGGACCCCGCTCTGCATCACCTACGACTTCGACTCGGAGGACGACCATCAGGTCACGGTCCGTGAGCGCGATGGCATGACGCAGGAGCGGATCCCCTTGGAAGGCCTCGCGGCTTACGTGCAGGAGAGGCTGGAGTCCGGATCTTGACTTCCCGCAAGAAGGCAGCCTCTTCGCGGCGTCCGGCACGCAGAAAGGCTTCGACGAAGAAGGCTGGCGCGAAGGCGGGCAAGCCCAAGAAGAATCCTGCCCGCAAGAAAGCCGCGCCGCGCCGGAAGGCCACGGCCCCGCGTCCGGCCCGGAAGCGGCCGGTCGCTCGGAAGGTCTTCTTCTTCGGCGCCGGTAAAGCCGATGGCCGTGCCGAGATGAAGGATCTGCTCGGCGGCAAGGGCGCCAACCTGGGGGAGATGACCCGGCTGGGCGTGCCGGTCCCGCCTGGCTTTACCATCTCTACGGCGGTTTGTGCCGAGTACAACCGGGCCCGTGGACGCCTGCCCGCCGACGTGCGCAAGGCTGGGCTCGCCGCACTCACCAGGGTGGAGAAGGAAATGGGGCAGACCTTCGGCGATGCTGCGGCACCGCTGTTGGTCTCGGTCCGTTCCGGCGCGCGGGCTTCGATGCCCGGCATGATGGATACGGTGCTGAACCTGGGCCTGAACGACGAGACCGTCGTTGGCCTTGCGGCCGCAGCGGACGAACGCTTTGCGTACGACAGCTATCGGCGTTTCATTCAGATGTATGGCGATGTGGCGCTCGAGATCCCGAACGATCGGTTCGAGGATCGCCTCGAGGCGTTGAAGGACGCGCGAGACGTCGAACTCGATACGGACTTTCGCGGCGAAGACTGGCGTGCCCTGGTTCAGGACTATCTCGAGATCGTCGAGGAGCACACGGGTCGGCCCTTCCCGCAGGATCCCGAGGAGCAGCTCTGGGGCGCCGTTGGCGCTGTGTTTCGCTCCTGGGAGAACGATCGCGCGCGGCGCTACCGCGCCATCCACGACATTCCCGGAGAGTGGGGCACGGCGGTCAACGTGCAGGCGATGGTATTCGGGAACATGGGGGATGGCTGCGCGACAGGTGTGGCATTCACCCGCGATCCCTCCACGGGTGAGAAGAATTTCTACGGCGAGTACCTGACCAACGCCCAGGGTGAAGACGTCGTTGCTGGCATTCGAACGCCCCAGCCCATCAATGAGGAGAGCAAGCAGGAGGACTCGGCGCACCTGCCCACCCTCGAAAAGGAGATGCCTGCCGCCTACAAGGAGTTGGTTCGGATCACCAGGCGGTTGGAGAAGCACTACCGGGACATGCAGGACATCGAGTTCACCATCCAGAACGGGACGCTCTGGATGCTGCAGACCCGGACGGGAAAACGCACGACCCAGGCCGCCGTCCGGATTGCCGTCGAGATGGCCAAGGAGCGGTTGATCAGCCGGGAAGAGGCCGTCATGCGGGTTTCGCCTTCTTCGTTGGACCAATTGCTCCATCCGACCCTGGATCCGGAGGCTCCCCGCGAAATCGTGGCGCGAGGCCTGCCGGCCTCGCCCGGGGCAGCGGTGGGGCGGATCGTGCTCACGGCGGACGAGGCCGAGGCTCGAGCCAAGGCGGGTGAGAAGGTGATCCTGGTGAGAGTCGATACCTCGCCGGACGACATTCACGGGATGCATGCGGCCGAAGGCATCCTGACGGCCCGTGGCGGAATGACCTCCCATGCGGCCGTGGTGGCGCGCGGGATGGGGAAGTGCTGCGTGGCAGGTTGCGGCAGTCTCCAGGTCGACTTGAGCACCCAGGAAGTGCGTCTCGGCGAGCACGTCTTCCGTGCAGGGGATTTCCTCACCCTCGATGGCTCTCGAGGCGAAGTCATCAAGGGGGAAGTTCCGACCGTGACGCCCGAGCTTGGTGGCGCCTTCGCCGAGCTGATGCGCTGGGCGGATCGCATGCGCAAGCTAGGCGTACGTACGAATGCCGATACGCCCCAGGATGCTTCGGTGGCTCGGGAATTCGGGGCCGAGGGCATCGGTCTGTGTCGCACCGAGCACATGTTCTTCGAGCCGGCGCGCATCCTGGCCATGCGAGAGATGATCCTGGCCGGAGATACGGCCGCGCGGGAGCGCGCCCTCGAGAAGCTGTTGCCGATGCAGCGGGCGGATTTCGAGGGCATCTTTCGCGCGATGGACGGCCTGCCGGTGACGATCCGGTTGCTCGATCCGCCGCTCCACGAGTTTCTGCCCCATTCGGACGAGGACATCCGGGATGTCGCCAAAGCCTTGGGTATCTCTGCTGCAGCCCTGCGTGCGAAGGTCGAGGCTGTCAGGGAGTTCAATCCGATGCTCGGGCATCGCGGCTGTCGGCTCGGCATCAGCCACCCGGAGATCTACCGTATGCAGGTACGGGCGATCCTCGAGGCCGCCTATCAAGTGGCGGGAGAGGGCACGAAGGTCAGGCCAGAGATCCTGCTGCCGTTGATCTCTCACGTGGGAGAGTTCGAGATCCTTCGCGAGCTGGCCCTGAAGGAGATCGCCAAGGTGCAGGCCGTCCATGCTGGACGCCGCGTGCGGCCCCTGATCGGCACGATGATCGAGGTGCCCCGGGCGGCCCTCACTGCGGATGAGATCGCGCGCTTTGCGGACTTCTTCTCGTTTGGCACCAACGATTTGACCCAGACGGCCTACGCGCTCTCTCGGGATGACGCAGGCAAGTTCCTCCCGGAATACATCGAAGGCGGGATCCTCGAGGATGATCCCTTTGTCTCGATCGATGAGGCAGGCATCGGCCGGTTGATGCAGATCGGGGTCGAGGGTGGCCGGCGGACCCATCGGAACTTGAAGATCGGCATCTGCGGGGAGCACGGGGGCGATCCGAAGAGCATTCGCTTTTGCGCGAGCCTGGGCTTCGACTACGTATCCTGTTCGCCATTTCGCGTGCCGGTGGCCCGCTTGGCGGCCGCCCAGGCAGAACTCAGCTTGAAGAAGAGAAGGAGGAGTCGATGACTCGCGTGATCCTCGTTGCAGCGCTGTTGTGGGTTGGTGGCGGCACAGTGGGCTGCGCGCTCTGGCCCTTTGGTGCCGAGCAGGCCACGGGCCCGGCGCCGGACCTCGATCACGGGCTGGTCGTGGCCGAGGATGCCAGTGTCGTGAGCTTCTTCGAGCGCGCCCAGGATTTCTACGGGCAGCTCGCTCAACGCCGCTTCAACGACATCACGACCTACCGGGACGAGCGACTGCGGGATTTCTTCCGCAGCGAGGGTGCTTTTTCCGACTACTACGCTGGGTTGGCCCAGGCGCTCACCGAAGCCCATTTCGAGCGCAACCTGCCGCTCTCCCTGGATGTCGTCGAATTCCGGCTGGAAGGCCCCGGTGAGGCCGAGGTGGTCACGCGGCTCGTAGGCGATGACGCCCAGCCCTTGCGCCCGGGCACAACCGAGCTCGAGCGCGTGGATCGCTGGGAGCGCCTGCAAGGCACCTGGTGGATCATCCCCGGAAAGCTGTAGGGCGCGAGGACGTCCACCCCAATCAGGGTATGGAAACAGGTTCACAGGGCTCCACTCAAACGCCCTCGAACGGAACTTGTTTTCCCACATGGCAGATTTGTGCATACCCGCGGGGACTCTTGATTTTTCGTAAAGCTCAGCGTTTCCAGCTAGTTGTGTGTTTGTACCCCCGACTCAGAGTCCATGGCACGGAGCTTGCTCTCTAACCGCACGGGACCCCGGTCCCCACCACCCTTGAGAGCCATCCACCGCCAGGGAGATTCAGTGCCGATTCAACCGACCCCCCCCATGGTCGCCCCGTCCCCGCGCGCGCAGAGCAAGCCTGCCCCCGAAAGGGCTGCTACGAGCCGCGCCAAGATCGCGACGCCCCCCCGCAGAAAGTCCCGCCGCAACGACACCCCGTGGGAGAGCGACAGCGAGCTCGTAGAGAAGATCCTGGGCGGCAGCCGAGCCCATTTCGACCTCCTCTATGAGGCCTACTTCCCCCGGGTCTACCGGTTTGCCGTGAAGCGCCTGCGGGACGCCGGCGATGCGGAGGACGTGACCCAGGAGGTCTTCGTCACCGTCTTCAAGGCGCTCCATACCTACGCCGGTACTTCCAGTCTGCTGGTCTGGATCTTCGGGATCACCCGCAACAAGGTGAACCGTCGGTTCCGTGGCGTCCGGCCCCGCTTCGAGTCGCTCGATGCCCCGGCCGCCCAGGAGCTGGCGGCGCCCTCCGTTCCGACCGATCGCGCCGTCGATGCCCGCCGCATGCTGGCCCATTGCGAGGCGGTGATCGAAACGCAGCTGACACCGCTCCAGCGCCGGATCTTCCACTTGAAGCACCTGCGGCGACAGTCGATCCGATCGATCGCTGGAAGCCTCGGAAAATCCGAGGACGCCGTGAAGGCCAATCTCTACCGGATGCGTCGGGCCATCGCCCAGGCTGCACCGGGGTTGGAGCAGATTCTCCAGGCCTGATTCGACCTGCGGCGCCCGGATCCAGGATCCGGAACTCCAGTCTCCTAGAACACCCCTCGGTTTCCCCGGGGGGTGTGTCGTTTCGGGGGGTGGCGCACGATTTCTTGACACGAAGGGGCGGTCGGCACCACTTCCATACTGGAGACCCCGAATGGGGGGTCCGGCCGGGTCTCCAACTGGGAAGGGCAAACGCGAGGAGTCCGCGTTGGCCCTGGTTCGAGAAGTGCAAGCACCCGGCAATGATGACCGGGCGAGCAAAGAAGCTGCTGATGGTGCGGAGGTATCCGCGGCCGGAGTCAGGCTCGAGACTGAGACGGGTCTACCCTCGACCTGGACGGACGAGGCCCTCCTCGCTCGGGTGCGCACCGGCAGTGAAGAGCACTTCGATGTGCTCTACGAGCGCTACTTCCAGCGCATCTATAGCTTCGTGTACGTGCGCGTGCACAATCACGCAGACGCAGAAGAGTTGACCCAGGAGACGTTTACCGTCGTCTTCCGATCTGCTGACGGTTGGGCCGGCCGCTCGACGCCGCTTGCCTGGATCTACGGCGTCGCAAAGAACACGGTCTACAACCATCTGCGGCGCCATCGGATCCACGACGAGCGCATCGAGCAAGCGGGGCCAGGCCTCCTGGTCTCCGACTCGGCCACCTGGGCATGCACGCCCGAGGACCACCTCGAGATGAGTCGCTACGCCCGCGCCATGCATATGCGATTGAAGGGTGTCGCTTCGTGGCAGGCCGAGGCCTTCCTGATGCGACACGTCCACAATCTTTCGATCCGCGAAATTTCGCAGCGCACGGATCGATCTTGAGACGCCATCCGATCCGGCTTGTATCGCGTGAAGCGGTTGTTGTTGGAAGCGCATGGCCAAGAAGGGGCGAGGGCGACTTGATTCCGCGCGTTGCCGCACGGCTTCGCGCACGTTGGCGAACGCGCTTGGGTCGCGGCTCTTCGAACGACCCGCACCATCCGGACCGCAATGACAGGGATCGAATCGACCGTGGGGAGCAGAACGTGAATCGACAGCTGGCCGAAGAGTTTTCGACAGAGGAGCTTCAGGAGTTTCTCGAGGGGGACCTTCGCCCCGATCAGGCCGACCCGGTGTTCAAGGAGGAGCTCCGAGAGGATCTCTGGCAGATGATCCAAGCCCGCCATGCCACCAAGGAGCCCGGCTCGAACGAGAGCTAGCCACCACGGCAGCCAGCTCCCATACTCTCTCTCCGTGTCCGCCTCTCCCCCGACCCGCAGCGCCCTCTCGAGCCAAAGTGCTCCTCTCTGCCGAAGCGAGCTCGACCAGCTTCCGCACGAACTCTTGAACCGCGGCGGGAGACGAAACCCGGATGTCTACTGCGTCGAGGTTTCCGGCACGCAGCTCGTCGTGAAGGATTTCTCGCCACGCGGAGCGCTCGTGCGAAAGACCCTCGGCCGCTGGGTGACAGCTCGGGAGGCTCGGGCCTGGCAGGTGTTGGACGGCCACCCGAGCGTGCCCGCCTTCCGCGGGCAGATCGACGCCCTGGCCTTTGCCGTCGAGTACCGGCCGGGCCAGCGTATGGGCCGCAAGCTTCAAGAAGTGGTGCCGCCGGACTTTGCCGACCGCCTCGACCGCGCACTGGAAGCCATGCATGCTCGGGGCGTGGTTCACCTGGATCTCCGCCATCGCAGCAATGTTCTGCTGGGCGAGGGCGGTGATCCCATCCTGATCGATTTCGGTTCGGCGTTGGTGTTCCGCCCGGGAAGCCTGGTCGCCCGGCTGCTCCTGCCGCTGCTCGCGCGCTTCGACCTTCGGGCTGCCCGGAAGTGGCGGCGCAAGCTCGCGCCGCCGGCTCAGGATGCGGGATCGTCCCCCGGGCCCGCAGGTTCGTCGGGGAGCGGTCGCGGCGCCAGTCGGCCCACGTAGTAGCGGAACGTCTCCAGGGTCAAACGCGCATCCGCCAGAGCACGATGGGCAACCGAGCCCTTCATCAGGCCCGCCGTCGTCGCCGCCTGACGCAAGGAAAGCGCGGGAAGGGTTTCACCCTCCACCAGCGACCAGGCGTAGAAGAGCGTCGCCAGGTCGATCACGTGATAGTCGAAGGGGTAGGGGATGCCGCACTTCTGGTAGGCCCGCTGCAGGAAATTGACGTCCATGCGCACGTTCTGACCCGCGGGTACGACCACCTTGCCCTTGGGGAGCAGCTCCGCCACTTCAGTCAGGGCTTGCCGGATGCCGACGCCTTCGGCCTTCCAGACCTCCGGTTCGTACTTGAAGATGGCGGCGGCCTCGGGCGTGACCCGCTCTGGCCGCGGAATCACCTTCCACTCGTTTTCGCCCTGCTCTGTGAGGCCGTAGTCCGTCACGATCACCCCGATCTCGGTGATGTCGTGGAGCTCCGGGTCGAGGCCGCCGAACTCGCAGTCCAGGAAGGCGAATGCGAAGTCCGGCAAACGGGCGGGCCTTTCCAGTTACGTTGCGGCGGAGCAGATGGCGCTCCCTACGGGAGTCGAACCCGTGTTTCAGCCTTGAGAGGGCCGCGTCCTAGGCCACTAGACGAAGGGAGCGCAAAGGGGCCGCAACCGTACCCGCCATCCGGCGAGTGTCAATGGCGGCCTCCCGCCGTGTGCGCTTCGCAACGAGTGACGTTTTTCGTCGCCAAAGCGACGGATTCCGTCACTCCAGCGCTCAGTGAATCGCCCCAGGCCGAGACCGCCCGATCGTCACTGCCGCCTATGCGTCTACAGGTTGCAGAGGGACCTGCCGATCCGTGACGTGTCCTGTGATGTTTGGCACGCCTGTTGCTTTTCCCCTTCGCGAACGCCGATCCGAGTCGAGGCCCGCGGGCCAGGCACGTCGCAGGCAGGTCGCCCGCGAAGGCAACGCTCGGACAAGGAGAACAAGAACCCATGCGAAAGCTACTCAACCGCAAGCGCGGCTTCACCCTCATCGAGTTGATGATCGTGGTCGCCATCATCGGAATTCTGGCGGCCATCGCCATTCCGAACTTCCTCCGCTTCCAGCTCCGCTCGAAGACGGGTGAAGCACGGACCAACCTGGCCGGTATTCGTACCGCCGAAGAGTCGTACTTTGCGGAGTACGGCGTTTACGTCGCCCAGAGCGCTGGCGTTCCCGCGGCCGGTGGTACCAACCAGAAGACCGCTTGGACCACCGGTACCGGATTCGACACGATGGGCTGGGAGCCGGAAGGTTCCGTGTTCTTCATGTACGGCGTGACGATCAACGGTGCTTCCACGAACTACACGGCCGAGTCCGCCGCCGACCTGGATGGCGACGGTACCTTCTCGGACTTCGTGTACGTCCACCCGGTCCCCGGTAACACCGCGGGTTCGGGCGCACCCGGTCTCGGCGATGGCAACTGCGCCGCGACGGGCGCGTACAACGCCAACGGTGGTGGTCAGGACCTCCTGAACTCCGTAGGCGCCTGCGAGGCCATGGACGGTCAGAGCCAGTTCTAAGAGCTCTGACTCTTCGCAAGCCAATTGGAGGGGGGCTGGCGCCAGCCAGCCCCCCTCTTTCTTTTCCCGCTCGCCGCTCCTTCCGGTGACTACAGGTTCCTCAGGTATCTGCCGATCCTCTAGAGGGAACGACCGGCGATGTTCCACCGCGCAACACACGAGTTCGAGGCCTTCATGACCTTTCGTCGATCTCATCGATCCGGTTTCACGTTGATCGAGCTGATGATCGTGGTCGCCATCATCGGGATCCTGGCTGCCACTGGGATTACCAGCTTCCAGCGATTTCAGACACGAAGCAAGCTCGTCGAGGTGCGTGCCAACCTGAAGGGCGCGGCGACGGCTCAGAACAGCTACTTCACCGAGCAGGGTGCGTACCTGGCGGCTGCGCCCACTCCGGCCGCCCCTCCGACTCCTTCGAAGCAGGTCTGGATCGGTGGAGGCGCGAACGCTTTCGACACAACCGGCTTCATCCCCGAGGGCTCGGTGTTCTTCCAGTACGCAACCGATATCAATGGCGCTGCTACTGCGTTTACAGTCTCTGCCCTGGGCGATCTGGACGGTGACGGAATTACTTCGGACTTTGCCTACGTGCATCCGATTCGAGGCGCCACGGTGGGTCCGGCCTCCTCCCACGCGCTCGGATGCGCCGGAGCAGGCGTCATCGATCCAGCCATTCCGGCCGGGGCTTTCAATGTCGTCGGGCCCTGCACCGCTGCAGATGGCCGGGTCGAGTTCTAGACGGAGGCACGCTTGCAGGGGGGGACGAAGCAGGTCGTGCTGCTCGCGCTGGTGGGCGTGATGATCGCCGGTGCTCATGCACGGATTCCGTCCGCGCCGCGCCGCGCCGCGATCGCGGCTCAACTTCCGGATGCGGATCTGATGCGCATTGCGTCGCTTGGCTTCGATGCGCTGGTTGCGGATCTCTACTGGTTCCAGACCGTGCAGATCGGTGGCGATGCGGAGGGACCCGTGGGTCAGAGTCATCGCATCGGTGCCCTGGTGGACCTGCTGACGCAGCTCGATCCGTGGGTCGATCATCCCTACCGGTTTGCAGCCCTCTGGATGACCGACGATGTTCAAGCGATCCGTACGGCCAACCGCTTGCTCGAGCGAGGGATTGAGCACCATCCGGACGAGTGGCGAAACCGTTTCTATCTCGCCTTCAATCATTTCTTCTGGCTCGGCGAGAACCGGGAGGCGGCCG
>JAFDCZ010000381.1 GCA_019312665.1 Deltaproteobacteria bacterium
CCCGAACGGCTTACCGCGCACCTGCAGCTCACGCTGGTTGCCCTGGCCTTCGGCATGGCCATCGCCATCCCGCTGGGCATCGCCGTCACCCGCCGGCGCAGCCTGGAAGGCGGCGTGCTCGGTGTGGCGAGCGTCATCCAGACGATTCCGAGTCTGGCGCTACTGGCGATCATGGTGCCCACACTCGCGACCCTGGCGGTGTGGCTCGAGGGCGTCGGAATCGAGCTGCGCAGCATTGGCTACCCGCCGGCAATCGTGGCGCTCTCGCTCTACAGCATCCTGCCGATCTTGCGGAACACGGTCGCTGGAATCAGCGGTGTCGATCCCGCGCTGGTGGAAGCGGCGCGCGGGGTCGGGATGACACCGCGCCAACAGCTGGTTCGGGTGGAGCTGCCGCTTGCGCTGCCGGTCGTCGTTGCCGGCGTGCGCACGGCCGCAGTGTGGGTCGTCGGCACGGCCACGCTCTCGACGCCCGTTGGCGCGACGAGCCTTGGCAATTTCATCTTCAGCGGGCTGCAGACGCGCAACTTCATGGCGGTCTGGGTCGGCTGCCTGGCGGCCGCCGGCCTGGCGCTCCTGCTGGATGGGTTGATCGCGGCGCTCGAATCCGGCGTGCGCCGCCGCAGCCGATCGCGGGTTGGTGCGGCCCTCGTGCTTGTCTTCGCGCTCTATGCCTACGTTGCTTTCGCCTTTGTCGCCGATGCAACCCGCACCGGCGATCGACCCGTCTTGATCGGGTCGAAGACCTTCACGGAGCAGTACATCCTGTCCGAGCTGGTAGCAGGCTGGGTGCGCGAGGAAACCGGCCGGGACTCCCGCGCTCTTGAATCCCTCGGCTCCACAGTTGCCTTCGATGCACTCCGCGAGAGCCAGATCGATCTCTACATCGACTACTCGGGCACGATCTGGGCGACGGTGATGAAACGCCAGGGCCTCCCGGAGAGCCGCGAAGCCGTGCTGCAGGAAGTGGGTGAGTGGTTGGCCGCCGAGCATGGCATCACGCTCGTCGCCGCTCTCGGCTTCGAGAATACCTATGCCCTCGGCATGCGCGCGGATCGCGCCCGCGAACTCGGTGTATCGCGCATCGGCGATCTAGCGCGCGTCGCCGCGAACCTCGAGATCGGTGGCGATCTCGAGTTCTTCAGCCGCGCCGAGTGGAAGGCGCTGGAGACCCGCTATGGCTTGTCGTTCTCCAAGGAGCGGAGCATGGATCCTGGCCTCATGTATCAGGCCGTTGCGAACGGCGAGGTCGATGTGATCAGTGCGTTTTCCACGGATGGTCGCATCGCAGCCTACGATCTGGTGCTGCTGCAAGATGATCTCGGCGTGATTCCGCCCTACGACGCCATCCTGTTGGCAAGTCCGCGCCTGGCCCAGGAGGCTCCGGGCGTGATCGACGCGCTTCGAGCCCTGGAGGGCATGATCGACGAGCCGCGTATGCAGGGCCTCAACTACTCGGTGGATGAGGACGGCGAGGGCCCCGCAGCGGTGGCGGGGAAGTTGCTTCGCGAGATCCGCGGATCAAGGGAATAGGGCTCCGTCGCAACGGCCGGCCTCCTCGTCAGTCGGTTTTCTCGCTGGCTGTATCGAACCACTCCTGGCTGTCCGGCGGCGCCTCCCCTACGGGATTGCGGCCTTCGAGGATGTTGCGCATGCGTGCCTCGACCATGTTCTCCCAATGGTGAGTCAACACGTAGAAGCGTTGCTCCTTGATGGCCGAAGCGACGATTCGCCCAACCTCAGTGGGATCCATGCCGCTGGCGATCACGCCTTCCAGGAGCTTCCGCATGGCTTCGACTTCGGGCCCCACGGCGCTCGACACCCGGGGCGCTTCCGGCCGGTTGCGCTCGGATTCCGCGATCCGGGTCGCGACCCAGCCGGGGCACAACACCGAGACGCCCACGTTCGCACCCTGGTTCTGGAAGCCGCTCCACAGGCTTTCGGAGAGGGCGACGCAAGCGTGCTTCGTGACCCCATAGATGCCGAGCCCCGGAATCAACCCGGCGATCGACGCCGTGTTGATCACATGCCCCTCGTCCTGCTCCAGCAAGATCGGAACGAA
>JAFDCZ010000382.1 GCA_019312665.1 Deltaproteobacteria bacterium
CGAGATGCGCTTCGCCGCCGAGCGTGCGTCCTCCTTCGGGCCCCAGCGGTACTGGAACATCAGCTTGTTGCACCACTCGTCGCCGTACTCCTCGAGCAAGGCCGAGAGGAAACGTAGCGCCGGGTTCTCCGGATGGATCGACGGCTCCGGGTGCTCCTCTTCGAGCCGTTCGATGATCGGCGTCGAGTCCTGCATCGCCTCGCCGTCCGGGAACAGCACGAGCGGGATCAACTGCACGCGCGCGTGCCGTTGGAACAGCTTCTCGTGGCGTCGGTTGCGGTCGATCCACTCGAACGGGATCGCCTTGTAGCGCAGGTATGCGCGCACCTTGAGGGAGTAGGGCGAGATCGAGAGGCCAATCACGCGCAAGGGTTGGTCGGGCATGTGGATATATTGCGCCCCTCGTCTCCGCGCGCAATGCCCGATTCTGGAGGCAGCAGATGTTGAAGAACTTCGCTGCCCCGACAACGGAGCCTCCGCCGACATCACCTCGAGCGAAACGCCGGGCGAGACCGGGGCGGGTGAGCTGATGGCGGCCTGGCAGGACCATGACTTCGATGCGAGCCAGGGCGCCTTCTACTACGTCAGGGCCATCCAGAATCCAACCTGTCGCTGGTCGACCTACGACGCCATTCGCCTGGGCATCGCGCACGTCGCCCGGCGCGGAGCTCTATGCTTGTCCTGCGCCCCAGCGGTCAAAGTATGTCACGCTTTCAGCGGGTCGCCGCCGAACCGGACCGAACTTGCCCATGGGAAAGCCGATGGGCATCGTCACCACGACCCCCCACTCTCGACGGGGATTTCAAAGCGCTCCATGAGTTCGCCTTCGAAGACCCAAGGCATTGTGGTGAGCGCCGCACCGAGACCTACTGCGCAACATGCCAGCAGGATGTGCTGGACGCAGGGATAGATGGCACCGAAATTGGGCTGGGCAAGGCCGACGCGCTCGGCCTCGGGAACCTTGAAGGGCCAGTCCCGCAGGCCGCAACGAGCTCCCACAGCGGCAATCGGAGACAGAGGAGATACCCCGCGGTGAGCGACCTCGCTCGTGGGCCAGGCCGCAACGCAAGGGAGACCCCAGGCCAGCGCCGGCACCACCCACGTGTTGGAGTTGAAAAGGGTAGTCTCGATCAAAATTTGGCATGCTATGTGTCACTTCATCTGGAGGTGAGTCATGCGTTTCGTCTCATTGCTTGTTCTGGCGCTGGTTGCCGTACTCGTCGTCGCCATGGGATGGCAGCACTTCCGCTACCTGAAGTGGCGCCGAGCCGTGGCCCAGGACCACCAGCCCCTCCTGCACTCGTCATCGGCCTTTCACGTGATCAGCTATCTGCGCCTCGAGTCCGGCGGCGATCTCGTGGAATCCCTGGCCGAGGCTCGCGAGACCCTCGAGGGGGCGGGAGGGAACCAATGGATCTACGCGGGCAAAGTGGTGTTGATGGGTCTCCAATCCAGGCAGCTTGGAGAGTCCCGGTGGGACGCCATCGTTCTGTCGCAGTACGATTCGCGCGAAGCCTACGATGAGGTTGCCCGGTCGAACGCCCACAGCCAGGCCTTCGCGCACTTCGATGCCGCCTACCACCACGGGATGCAACGTTCGGCCGCCTTGAACTTGGCGCTGCCGATGATCTTCCTCGGAATGCGGGTCGTGGATGTCTTGCAGGGCGTGCCCGTGATCGATCCCTACGACAGGGCTAGCGACGAAGACCTCGCGGGTCGCAATCTGGCCATGGAACGAGCCCGTCCTGCGATCGAGGCGGCTCGGGCCTACAACGAGAACGCCGTCGTCGTCTTCAACCTGATGCGCTCGGGCGGCGCTGCCGAGCAGGAGGCCAATCGCGGCTACGACCGCAAGATGGTCGGACTCTTTGCCGCCAATGGGCACGGTCCTTCACACATGGGGAAGTCCGTGACGCTCGAAGGCGACGCGAAGTTCGACAGCGTCGGCATCGTCTACTACCCGGGCCTCGACTACTTCATCTCGCTGATGCGGAGCAAGTTCTACAACGGAATCGTCGGCGGCAAGCAACTCGGCGACACCCAAGCCATTCCGACCGTCCCTCGGCGACACCCAAGCCATTCCGACCGTCCCGATCCTCGACCGCTTGTGACCGAGCCGGATCGCCAAGCGAACGCCGATCCCCGGAAGCAGCAGATTGGGAACGGGTCACCTTCACTGACCTGTGGCTCGAGCGCCGCCCAGAGGTCCAGGGCCGCGGCTGGTATCGCTTCGAGTTCGAGCTCCCGGAGCCCCCAGGCAGACGCTGGGCCGTCTACCTGCCGGGGCTTGCGTCGAACGCGGCTGTCTCCGTGAACGGCGAGGCGGTGGGTGACGGTGGACGGTTGCGCGAGCCTGTTACCTTGAACTCGAACCGCCCGCTGCACTTCAGGAACATGCCGGATGGTGGCGCAGTCGTGAGCTTCGAGCTGCCGACGTAGGAGCTAGCCTGAGCCGGGGTTAGAGGATCGAAGCCGTTCGGCGCTGACGCTGCCGCGTGAGCATTGTGAGCGTGGCGAGGCAGGCGAGCTGCAACGCGACAGGGTAGGGCTCCGGGACGAAGACAGCGTCGTTGAGGGCCGTCATCATGATGCCACCGGCCGACGGAGCCAGATCGAATTCGAACTCCGGCGCGAGGTTTACGATCTCGATCTGTTGTGGGCCGAGATCGAGATGACGTGGATGATGCGCCCGATCGCACGCCCGACGTGCAACGCGAGCTAAGCTCGCGCAGACCCACCCGGAGGAAGACATGAGTGATTTCACGGCCGAGGAGGTGCGTCGCCTACGGGCGCTGCTCGAAGAAGACGCGATCCGCAAGCTGCGGAACCTCTACTC
>JAFDCZ010000383.1 GCA_019312665.1 Deltaproteobacteria bacterium
GCCTCGTGCGTCACCATTCGAGCTTCTCCAACTTGCGGACGACCACATACGTATCGCGGGTGAAGATGCCGATGGGGCCCCAGTAGTTGAAGCCGTAGGTGAACTGGGCATAGCCGCCGGCCAGCAGCAGAGGGTTGATCCGGGTGCGGGTCAGGCTGTTATGCCCGCCGGCCCGCTTGCCACCGCGCACCTGGGACTTGGGGATGTAGATCGTTCGCTCCACCGCGTGGTAATAGAGACAGATCCCGGGCGGAACCCTGGAACTGACTGCGGCCCGGGTCACCACGACCCCGTTGTCGTTGAAGACCTCGACCCAGTCGTTGTCCTCGATCCCGACCTTGTCGGCTTCCTTGTCATTGAGCCAGATCGGGTCCATGCCGCGTGACAGGGTCAGCATGCGGAGGTTGTCCTTGTAGGTGGAGTGGATGTTCCACTTGCCGTGGGGCGTGATGTAGTTGAGGACGAGCGATTGATCGTCGACCGGGCTGCGCACGATGTCGCCGGTGGCCACCGGATCGAGCTTGGGCTTGTAAGTGGGCAGGTGCTCCCCGAAGTCGAGGTAATAGGGGTGGTCGTTGTACAGCTGTTGTCGTCCGGTAAGGGTGCGCCACGGCACCAGCCGCTCAACGTTCAAAGCCCACGCTGTATAGGTCCGGCCATCGTTCACGATTCCGGACCAACAAGGACTTGTCAGAGTACGCCTCACCTGACGGGTTATGTCGTGGAAGTTCATCCGGACGGCGCGCGTATCCTCAGCGAGATCGGCCAGCGGGACGCCGACCTTTTCCTCTTCTATCTTGAATGCGGCGTATGCCACCTCGCCGTTGGTCTCCGGAGCCAGGTGCAGGAGAACGTTGGCCGCATCGAGCGGGTCTTCCAGGCCGGGGTACTTCTTGCCGCCCCACTCGACCGCCCGGGTGCGGCGAGGGTCAGGGGCGGTCCCGACGGGGCTCTCGAGGAGCTCGTCGTAGAACTGTGCGACGGGAACGTGGACGCCGTGGCCGGATGCACCGTCTTCGCGGATCCGCGGGCCGAGGGAGATGAAGCGGTTGTACAGATTGGCGTAGTCGCGCTCCACCACGTTGAGGTGAGGCGCCGTCACGCCGGGGATCAGCTCGCACTCCCCCTTACCCCAGTCGAGGGGCTGGGGTTGGGCCAGTTCGTCCGGGGTGTCATGCTTGAGGGGAGACGTGACGACATCCTTGAACGGTTCGGGAAAGACGGAAGGCGCCATCTCGCTGACCTTCTTGGCGAACGACTTGAAAATGTCGTAATCCGTCTTGGATTCCCACACCGGTGGCACGGCCTCCCCCAGGGGGTGGACGAATGAGTGCAGGTCTGTGGTGTTGAGGTCATTCTTCTCGTACCAGAAGGCCGTGGGTAACACGATGTCGGAATAGAGGGCAGTGGAGTCCATGCGGAAGTTGATGTCCACCACCAGGTCCATCTTGCCGCGGGGTGCAGGGTCGCGGAATTTGACGGTATCCGTCTTGCCCGCGGCGTGCTCCGTGGCTTCGATGTTGTCGTGGGTGCCCAGGTAGTGACGGAGAAAGAACTCGGCGCCCTTGGCACTCGACTGCATGGCGTTGCCCCGCCAGATGAACCAGACCCTCGGCCAGTTCTCGGGAGCATCAGGATCCTCGACAGAGAGCTTCACCTCGCCGCTGCGCATCTGATCGGCAACTCGGGCGACGATCTCTTCGTCGCTCTCTGCTCCTGCGGCCTGCGCTTCGGTCACCACGTCCAGCGAGTTCTGGCCGAACTGCGGGAAGAAGGGCATCCATCCCATACGGACCGAAGCCGCCGCCAGATCGACGGCGTGGCCCTTGGCCCACTTGGTCTCCGGGGGCACGCGGGCGTAGTCGGTGAAGTCGCCTTCGTAACGCCATTGGTCGCTATGGATGTAGTGCCAGATCGGAGTCTGCTGGAGGCGGGGCGGCTTGGACCAGTCCAGGCCGAGAGCCATGCTCGTCCACGGCGCCACCAGTGTCAGCTTTTCCTGACCGACATAATGGTTCATGCCGCCACCGTTGCGCCCGGGACAT
>JAFDCZ010000224.1 GCA_019312665.1 Deltaproteobacteria bacterium
GCGGGCAGCGGCTCGGCGCCTGCAACCACCAGAGTCACTTCGCCGCGCGTCCCCTCGGCGAATCGGGTTGCCAACTCCGCCAGGCTTCCACGCGCCAGCTCTTCGTGGATCTTCGTGAGCTCCCGCGCAAGGCATGCGGGCCGATCGCCGAGCCGCTCGGCCAACTCGCTGAGCGTCCGCGCCACCCGCCGAGGCGATTCGAAGAAGACGAGCGTCTCCGGCCGATCGGCCAGGCCGCTGAGACGCGCCCGGCGCTCGCCCGCCTTGCGCGGCAGGAAGCCAACGAAGAGAAAGGGGGTCGTCTCGAGCCCGGAAGCGACCAACGCGGCCAGCACCGCGGAGGGGCCGGGTATCGGCACAACCTCATGGCCCGCCGCGGCCACCGCGGCAACCAGCCGTTCGCCCGGGTCGGAGACGAGCGGCGTTCCGGCATCGGAAACCAGTGCGATGCTGCCGCCTTCGTCGAGTGCCTCCAGCACCTCGGCCACCCGGGCCCGCTCGTTGTGGGCATGCAGCGAACGTGGCCGGGTCCCGATGCCGTGATGATCCAGCAGCACGCGGGTGTGACGGGTGTCCTCGGCCAGGATGCCGTCCTCGAGGTTTCCGATCGGAGTCGCAACGATGTACAGCGTTCCCATCGAGCCCAGCCGTCGGCTACCTTTGCATCTCGCCCTGCCGGTCCCGTGGGAGCCTTCCCACGCCATGCCCGAGTCCAAGCCCCCGAACCCCCGGCCCGACCCTCGCCGCGCTCTGGGCGCTTTTGGGGAAGCGCGCGCGGCAGAGTACCTGGAGGCCGAAGGGTACCGAATCCTCGCTCGCAACGAACGCGCCGGGGGTGTCGAACTGGATCTGGTCGTCGCCCGCGGGCCCTTGCTGGCCTTCGTCGAGGTCAAGACCCGCCGCAGCCTGCGCTACGGCCGGCCGGAAGAGGCCGTGGATGAGGCCAAGCAGGCCCGCCTGCGGCGTGGGGCGCTCGCCTGGATGCGCGAGCACCACCGGCGCGGCCGCATGCGTTTCGACGTGGTGGCGGTCTCGCCGGGGCCAGGGGGGGACTGGATCGTGCATCACCTGCCCGGCGCTTTCGACGGAGGCGGTTGCTAGGGTCCGCCCGTGAACGAGCCCTCCACAGCCCGACGTGTCGACAAGCCCTGGGGCCACGAACTCATCTGGGCCCACACCGATCGCTACGTAGGAAAGGTCCTGGTGATCGAAGCGGGCCAACAGCTCTCGCTCCAGTACCACGAGCAGAAGGACGAGTCGATCTACGTCCTCTCCGGGCGGCTGCGTCTCGAGCTCGAGAACGACGCCGGCGACCTCGTGACCGAGGAACTCGGCCCGGGCGCTCACCGCCGGATTCGCACGGGCCGGCGCCACCGTTTCGGCGGCATCGAGCGCACCGAGCTGATGGAGGTCTCGACCCCGGAGCTCGACGACGTCGTGCGGATCGAGGACGACTACAACCGGATCTAGCCGGAAGCGGACGCGGAAGCGGGGACGTTCTTTCCGCAGTTTCCGTTACGAGCTAGCGGCGCTCCGCGCCGCTAGCTCGTAACGGAAACTGCGGAAAGAACGTCCCCGCCCTCGCAGCTACTCCTTCGTCTCGCCTTTTTCTTCGGTGCTCTCGGCCTCGGGCGGCGCCACCTCGAGCTCCTCGCCCTTTGCCGCTGCAGCTTCTTCGGCCGCCGCTGCGGTTCCGCCAGCCTGGGCCTCGGCCTCCTCCTCGGAGATCAGACCCGAAAGATCTCGCAGCTTGGAGCGCAGCCGCGCCTTCTTGCCGCGCAGCTCGCGCAGGTAGTAGATGCGCGAGCGCCGCACGTGGCCGCGGCTCTTGATCTCGACCTTCTCGACCGAGGGCGACTCGATCGGGAAGATCCGTTCGACGCCGACACCGTAGGAGATCTTTCGCACGGTAAAGGACGCGGAGGCCCCGCCCTTGCGGCGACGCAGCACGACGCCCTCGAACACCTGGGTGCGCTCCTTCTCGCCCTCGCGAATCTTCACGTGGACGCGGACGGTATCGCCCGTGCGGAAGGGGGGCAGATCGCGCCTGCGGCTCTTGTGCTCGATCATGTCGACGGAATGCATGCTCAGTCTCCTCGCACCGCCCGGGAATCTCCCTTCAGGAGATCCGGACGACGCTCTCGTGTTCGTTCCAGAGCCTTCTGCCCGCGCCAGTGGTCGATTTTCGCGTGATCTCCCGAGCGAAGTACCTCGGGAACCTCTCGACCGCGAAACACCGCTGGACGCGTGAACTGGGGCCCTTCCAATTGTTCTGTCTGGAAACTCTCCGTGACCACCGAATCCGGATTCCCGAGCACGCCGGGGAGGAGGCGACTCACCGCCTCGATCACCGCCATCGCCGGGATTTCTCCGCCCGATAGCACGTAGTCTCCGATCGAAATCTCCTCATCGACAGCGAGCTCGATGACTCGCTGGTCGACTCCTTCGTAGCGACCGCAGACGAGCACCAGATGGCTCGTCCCGGCCAGTTCTTCCGCACATCGCTGCGTGAAGGGCTTGCCCTGAGGCGAGAGCAGCGCGACCCGCGCCTCTCTCCCCTCTCCCTTCGGTCCTGCCAGCGCCTCGATCGCTTCGACCAGAGGCTCGGGCTTCATGACCATGCCCGGTCCGCCTCCGTAGGGCTCGTCGTCCACCTTCCGGTGGCGGTCGTGGGCCCAGCTGCGCAAATCGTGGACCCGAACCTCCAATATTTCTTTGGCAAGCGCTGCGCCGAGAATCGATGTGCTCGTGAATGTTTCGAAGAGCTCCGGGAAGATCGTCACGACATCGATCTTTTGGAGCATCATTTCTCCTTGGGTTTCAGTCTTCTTCCAGCAACCCCGGCCGGGTGGCCACGGTCAGGCGGCCTTCGGTCAGGTTGATGTCGGTGAGGAACTCCCTGGCGGTTGGAATCAGATGTCGGCGTCCCCGCTCGTCTCGGACCATCAACACGTCATGGGCGCCGGTCTCCCAGACTTGCTGGACCCGGCCCACGATGTCGCCCGCTTCGGTGACGACCTCGCAGCCTACGAGCTGGTATCCGTAGAACTCGTCCTCGGGAAGTTCTGGCAACGCTGTCGCGGGCACGGTGACCAGACGACCGGAGAGCGCCGCAGCAGCCTCCCGATCGGCCACACCGGCCAGCTTCAACCTCACCTCACTCGAGCGTCCCGCTCCTCCTCTTTCGATTTCGTAGTGTCGAGGGGCGGGGTCTTCCGCACCTCGCTCGGGGTCGGCGAGAGCGATCTCGCCTGCCTCGAGAAGATTGTCAGGGCCGTCGCCGTAGACGCGAACCCGGATCTCGCCCGACAGGCCGTGGGCGCCGACCACGTGTCCGAGGACGACGCGACGATGTCGAGCCTGACCCTGCCGATCTGTTCCTCCGACTGCGTTCAGTCGACGATCTCGAGGCGGACGCGACTCCCCTCACGGGAAGCACCGAGCACCGCGCGCATCGCCTTGGCCACACGGCCCTGGCGTCCGATCACGCGGCCGCGATCATCATCCGCCGTCTCGAGCTCGAGCATCTTGCCGCCCTCGGTCTCGACCACGTTGACGGCTTCGCCGTCATCGACGATTGCCTTGGCGATGTACTCGATCAGTTCCTGGGGCTTGCTCATGATGCGGCTCCTTCAGCTGCGGCCGTTCCGGTTGCCACGGGTGCGGTTGCTACGGGCTCCGGTGCCAGCTTTCGCTGGCGCTTGATCAGCCCCTTCACCGAAGGCGCGAGCTGCGCGCCCTTGCCAACCCAGGCCGCAATCCCTTCGTGATCGAGCTTGATCTGCACCGGCTCGGTCATCGGGTTGTACGTGCCCAGAAACTGGAGGGCGCGACCATCGCGTTTCTCGCGGTGATCGATCGCAATCACACGGTAGAAGGGGCGCTTCTTGGCGCCGGCGCGCGTAAGACGGATCTTGACCATGACTCTCCCTGGGGTCCGTCGCGGAATGAAGCGGCGGTTCCGGTGGAAAACGGGGCCGTCGTCGTGGCTTGCGAGGGCTGAAATCCCTTTGGAAATCGGCGCCCTAGAAGCCAGAACGGCGGGCGGGGAAGCTAGACGACCCCGCCCCGTGGGTCAACGCTGGCTGGACCACGGTTGAACCGGGTCAACGCTGGCGGGACCACGGTAACCGGGTCAACGCTGGCGGGGCCACCGCCTGAAGCCGCTCAGCGTTGGCGGGGGGGCACGCCCCGGCGCTCCTGCTCCTTGCGGTCCGAGCAGGGCGGGCAGGCGTATTGCTCCCTGTGGGGAGTGCGCAGCCGCTCGTACTCTTCATCGAGGGCCACCCGGCGTACGCTGGTAGCTTGCTCGCCGCAGAAATCGCAGCGCAGGTCAGAGGCAGAAGAACGAGCAGAATCGGGGGCTTTCAGACTCACGGCAGGGCAGTCTACCGCACTCGGAAGCGGAGGTCCGTGGGGGCGCCCTCCCCCATCGCCTGGGCCAGGGCGCGGAGGATCTCGACCCGCCGCATCTGGAGATGCTGGGCCCAGACACTCGAATCCACGGCGACATCCAGCACCCCGCGGCGGAGATCCACCGGCTCACAATGCTCAGCCGCATCGCCCAAGGCCTGGTCCCAGGCGTCGAAGAGCGCGAAGGCGGGTGCTGCACCGGTATGCCCGAGATCAGCGAGCACCTGGCCGACCATGCCTCCGACCCGCTTGGGGTCACGTTTGGGCCGACGACTCACTCGGCCTCGAGGCTTCGGAACAGCAAGCCGGTCGGCAGCTTCGGATGAAAGAACGTCGATTTCTGGGGGAGCGTCTCGCCGGCCTCGGTCACGCGAAAGACATCATCGGGCGAGAGGGGATTCAAGTACAGCGCAACGCGGCCGCGCCCTTCACGCACATCCTTCGCGGTCTGGGCCGCAGATTTCGGGAAGGCGACGGCGCCGCTTCGCACGGCTTCCGCATCGAGACCGAAGACCCGCGCCAGCACTTCGTCGTGGATCACCCGCACTGAGAGTTCGGCTTCCGCCGGGCGCGACCAGATCACGAGCTTTCCGCTGGCATCGTCGGCGGCGAACGCATAACAATCCGTGAGCGGAGCCAGATGGGTCTTCAGGGCCTCCGGGATGGAAGCCTGGTCGTCGACCTGAAGCTCCTTGCTCGCCCAGCCTGCGTCGGACAGCACGTGCCAGGCGTCGCCCTCCGGCGAAGGCGGCGCCACCACGAGCCGATGGATCGGCAGCAGCAGACTACCCGGTGCGTAGGCATTGGCGAAGTAGGTCAGCAGGCGAGAGCTGGGTGCATCGACGGCCACGCCAGCTGCCCTCTGCTCGTCCCGGTAGGCCAGCGCCGTCTCGTAGCGGTGATGCCCATCGGCGATGACGACGGAACGCTCGGCCATGAAGGAGCTCACCTGGGCCACGGTGGCAGGGTCGCGGAGAGGCACGATCGTCTGCTCCACACCCCCATCATCCCGAACCGTCAACGCAGCGGGATCGCGCAGGGCGGACTCGAAGATCGGCTGCAGCTTGTCGTCGCGATCCTCGTAGAGCATGAACACCGAGGAGAGATTCATCCTGGTGGCGCGCAGGATCTTCAACCGGTCGGCCTTGGGTCCGGCGAGGGTTCGCTCGTGAGGGCGAACGATTCGCGCGGCGTAATCCTCGAGCTGAAGCGCACCGAAGAAGCCCAGCCGCTCCAGGGTGCGACCATCCGGCGCGGTGAAGCGCTGGCGCAACACATAGTAGGCGGGCTCGCCATCGCGAACGAGCACGCCCTCTTCCCGCCACGTCGCCAACGTGGCCGCCACATCGCTGTAATCGGTGGCGCTTTCGTCTGCGGCATCGCGCGTCAGCACCAGCCGCAGGGCGTTGTTCGGATGGCGATCCCAGTAGGTGGCGCGATCCTCGGCGGCGACGACGTCGTACACCGGAGCGATCACATCGGCGAGGGCAACGCGGCTCGTGTCATAGCGAAGGGCGCGGAAGGGTTGGACGTCGGTCATGAGGCCTGTGCGGTACTCCTGGGGACGAGGGCGGATTCGATCTGTGAGCGGGGGATCGCGGCCTCCCGCAGAATTCGGGGTGGGCGAACACTGCAATCGACGACGCTGCTCGGCGGGCCGCCGCCGCATTCGTCGCCCTGCAGCAGCGCAGGATCTCCGATTCCGCCGCAGAGAGATCGAGCCTCCTCGCGGCTCGCGACGGCGGCCTGGCCGCTGCGGTTCAAGCTCGTCGCCGTGACAGGGCCCGCGCCAAGCCCTGCCATTTCGGCGGCCAACGCGGTGGCATCGGGATGGGGAGAACAGCGCACGCCAAGGCTCTCTCGTTCGCTGACGACGCCGGAAGCGAATCGCGGAGAGGTCGAAGAACCGAGCGGGCAGACGAGCGTGAGCGGGCCCGGCCAGAAGCGCACCGCCAGGCGGGCAGCGTCCGGGGCCAGCTCGATGCCAAGGCCGGCCAGTGACCCCGCGCCCTCGACCAGTACGGAGAGCGGCTGGCCGCTCGCTCTTCCCTTCCATCGCAGAAGCGCGGCGACGCCCCGCTCGGAGGTCGCATCCGCGGCCAGGCCCCAGCTCGTCTCCGTCGGGAACGCCACCAGCTCGCCCTGAACCAATCGCCTGGCCGCCTCGGGCACAGAGATCTCCGCAACGGCACCCAAGGGTCAGCGACCCTCGGCCCGCGCAGCGATGTCTTCGCGCCGCATCAGGCCCTCGAACTGGATCTCGTCGGCCGCCGCGTAGGCACGCGCACGGGCGCTCGCCACATCCGGACCGCGCGCGGTCACACCGAGGACGCGGCCGCCATTCGTCACGAAGCCGTCGCCTTCACGACGGGTGCCGGCGTGGAAAACCGCGACGCCTTCATGGGCCTCGGCGGCGGCCAGGCCGGTGATCGGCTTGCCCGTTTCGTAGCGCGAGCACGACGCAGACCGCGGCATCCTCGGTCGCCACGGTCTGGGGCGAAAGGTTTCCGGTTGCAGCGCCATGCAGGAGGGGCACCAGATCGCAGCTCATCTGCGCGAACAGAACCTGCGTCTCGGGATCGCCAAAACGCACATTGAACTCGATCACCCGGGGCGTTCCCTCGGCATCGATCATCAACCCCACGAAGAGGACGCCGCTGAAGGGCGTACCCTCCGCGCGCATGCCGCGCAGGGTCGGATGCACGATCTCCTCGAGGATGCGTTTCTCGACAGCCTCACTGACCACCGGTGCCGGAACGTAGGCACCCATTCCGCCGGTGTTCTCACCGAGGTCCCCATCCAGAGCGCGCTTGTGATCCTGGGCCGCAGCCAGGGTGACGACCTGCTCACCGTCGGAGATGGCGTAGTAGGAAGCCTCTTCTCCCACCAGGCGTTCCTCGATCAATACCTGGTCCCCGGCGGAGCCGAAGCGGCGATCGGCGAGAATCTCCCGTAGAGCCGCCTCGGCGTCAGCGGGCCCGTCGCATACCGCGACGCCCTTGCCGGCTGCCAAGCCATCGGCCTTCACGACGCAAGGCCCGCCCTCTTCCTGCACGGCGGCGATCGCCCGCTCGAGATCCGTGAACGCCCGAAACCGGGGCTGGGGAATCCCATGCCGCGCCATGAACTCCCGGGCGAAGGTCTTGCTGCCCTCGAGCTGAGCCGCTGCCG
>JAFDCZ010000080.1 GCA_019312665.1 Deltaproteobacteria bacterium
CGGTCCGGTTGTACCACGGAAGGCATTCCACGCTCTGCTCGTAGCCGATGAACTTCGGGTAGCTTCGCCCCATCATCATCACGGGGATACCCTTCTCGGCCTTCTCCAGCAGGTCCGGGAATTCATAGCCCTTGGTGATGTTGCTGTGGTCCAGGATTCTCTGGATATAAGTCGCCGCTTTGTCTTTCCCGATGAAATGCCAGTAGGCATCGAAGCGGGGATCGCCGGTGATCTGTGCGAGCTTGGCTGCAACGCCGGCGTAGATCTGCGAGTCGGATCGGGTGTTGTGGACACGCGCGATCTTGGAAAGCGGCATCACCTGCATGAAGGGGTTCGTGCAGGAATTCGTGACGTCGTGGACGTTGTACTCGCCCCACGAATCCACAGCCAGCACGACGTCTGCGTACTCACAGCTTCCCGTCCACCACCACTCGTTCACCACTACTGCATCGATCATTCGCTTGCTCTGGCTCTTTGCGCGGTAGGCGGGATGACGCAGCAGATTCATGACGACGTCATAGTGCCCCTTGGCATTTCCCAGCAGTGAGTTCGATGCCGAGAACCACAGCATCTTGGTGGGCAGTGGCATGTGGCTCTTGCCGTTGTAGACCTTGCCGTGAACGTCCAGCGGTGTGTCGCCGTGGCTGTAGAAGTGCGCTGATTGAAGCCGGGTGGTCGAGCGAATCCTGACCTGCTTCTTCGGGTCGAGCTCGGGATCGAAAGGGTCCTCGGCCATGTAGTGGGGCATCCCGTTGAAGTAGGCCGCCCGGTAGTTGCCCGCGTAGCTTCCGACGTTTCCCCCTCTGAACCCGACGTTGCGGGTCAGACTGGCCACGAGGAAGATGGCCCGATCCTTCTGGTCAGCATTGAACATCTGGTTTGGGCCCATGCCGACGGTGAACAGCACCCCTTCGGGGTTTGCTGCACACTGCTGCGCAAGGCTCTTGATTGCACTGGCCGGCGCCCAGGTCACCTTCTCGACGTTCTCGAGCGGCCAGGTATCGCGCAGATGCTGTCGAACCAGATCGAAGACCGGCCGCAAGGCAACGGTCGTGCCCCCGACGACGGCATTGAATGTGCCCTCCAGGGCGGGGTCGACCCCCCGCTCGAAGAAGAACTTGCCAATATCGTCGCGCGAAACCGCAGCCGGTGCGTTGGCTTTCGTGTCCCAGACGACGAAATCGCCCCACTCTTCCCGCATCTCTTCCGATACGACTGGATGCCCCTCGTTCGTGGCAAAAGGGGCGACCTTTTCGCCCGGCTTGAGCACCCGTGTGCGTTTCAGCGGAACGTTCTGGTAGTCCGGGATCACGTCCGCGGCCCGTAGCAGCTCTTTTGTATCCATCCGCACGAGCAGCGGCAGGTCCGTGTGTCCCTTGACGAACTTCTCGTCGTAGAGCCCCTCGTCGATGATCTCCCGGGCGACCCCTAGTGCGAGGGCGGGATCGGTCCCGGGACGAATCACAATGATCTCGTCGGATTTCGACGCGGTGGAGCTGTACTCGGTCGTGATCGAGATGACCTTGGTGCCCTTGGCTCGCGCTTCGGTCAAGAAGTGAGCATCGGGCATCTTGGTGGAGATCCAATTCATCCCCCAGAGGATCGCGACCTTTGCGTACTCGACGTTGGCAAGATCGAAATCGATCGTCTGCTGGCCGCACACCATGGGATGACCGGGCGGCAGATCGGTATGCCAGGTGTAGTTGTCGAAACCCGTGCCCCCCTTGGCCTCGTCGGGGCCGACGCCCCGGATATGAGCGTCGAGCAGCGCCATCGAGTTGGCCTGCCGGTACTGCCCGAAGAGCTTGATCGAACCGAGCACGGGCATGCCACCGCGAAACTTCAGCGTCCGCGTTCCAGCCTCTTCGCAGGCTTTCACCATCTCCGGGTGGTAGTCCTGTTTCAGAAGCCGCTTGCCGCCCTTTTCCCCCGAGTAGTAACGCGCCAGGTGCTCCTGGACCTTGGCCACCAATGCGTAGGCTTCATCCCAGCTGACCGTGACAAACGTGTCTTCACCGCGACGGAACAGCTCAGCCGGGGGCAGCCCGTTCTCGTCTCGCGGGAAGTCGCGCTCCACCCACGCCATGAACCCTCGGCGCACCTTCGGGCTCTTGACCCGCCGGTCTCCCGTGAAACGCCGCACGACCGCGATTCCCTTGTTGCAGTGGCGAGGATCCCAACGCTGGGTCGCCTTCGTCCCGTAGAGGTCCGTCGCTTCGTTGTAGCGCTGGGTAGGGCCACAACGGGTGATCACGCCGTTCTTTACGTAGGCCCGGAGGTAGCAGTTGTGGGTACAGTTCGGGGTACAGACGAAGACGAAGCTATCGTCGGACGCGTAGACGTCGCGGTAGAGCGTCTCCCAATCCCGGTTCGGGTACTCGGCAAGGGGATTGGTCGCGGCGGCCGCAGGGGTGAGGACGGAAAACGAGAGCAGCTCGGCGCCCGCCACCATCGCAAGCGTCGCTCCGGTTCCCGCAAGAAACTCTCGTCGCTTCATACCCGAGTCACGACCCATGGTGTCCCCCTCACGTGTTTCCACTCCTTCCGATGCTGTCCCGCCTTGGTGCGGCCGTTGGTGCAACCCTCGGGCCACTGATGAATTGCGACACGGGCTTTCGGGTACTCTGCAAGAGCTCGGCAACGTTGGCCTTTTCCGTCGTAGTCGAAATCCCTCAGCTGCCGGGCTGCGGCTTTTTGACGGACAAGCGAGGTGAATTGCCTCAATCCGAGAGAGAAAACCAAGACCGGCCAACCCGAGCGACGCCCAACTACCGGTAGCCGAGAGCCTCGAGCTGCTCCTGGAGCTCCGGGTCGATCTCGGGGGCCGCACCAGGCGCAGCCGGCACCTCGGAACGGAAGCCCTGCAACACCGTCAACATGGCGCGCGCCCTTTCAGGCTCGCTGCTCCAGCGGTTGACCTCTTCCAGCGGATCCGTGGAAAGCTCGAAGAGTTCGTGGTCTCCGTCTGAAGAGTGGATCAGCTTCCAACCCTCCTGATACAGGACGGCGCGGATCCTTCGAAAGCGATCGCCCCAGCGACGCAGATCCTTCGAGCGCGAATAGTAGTTCTCGGCGATGACCGGGTGCTGGCCCGGACGGTGCGGGAACGCGGCCGCGAGAGACTCGCCGAGCTCACCGGGAAGCCGCTCGGCGATCAGCGCGGGAATATCGGCAAGGCTGACGTGCTCGCCTACCCGTCGGCCCGTCGTCTGGCCGGGCGCATGCACGATCAGCGGGATGGCCAACCCGGGCTCGTAGACGTCCTTGGAATGCGCCGCGAGCTGGTGCTCGCCCAGGAACTCGCCGTGATCGGAAGTGACCACCAGGAGCGTGCGCTCGAAGAGCCCGCGCTCCTCCAGCTCCTCCACCAACCGGCCTACCGCGAGATCCGCATGAGCGATACCCAGATCGTATTGGGCAGCCAGATCGCGGAGCAACGCCGGCGGTGCAGGGTCGTCGGTGGCGATCACGATCTCGCCGAGCTGTGCCAGTAGATCGCCCGAGGACGACGCCGGCGCACTCAACTCTCGAGCGTCCGGCAGAGGATCGAGGTTGTAGGGAGCGTGGGCATCCATCAGGTTGATGAACAGGAAGAACGGCTCCTGCGCGGCCCACCACGGGTCGAGCCAGCCAGCCACTTCGTCCATCAGCTCCGGGCCACGCAGGCCCTCCACTTCGTAGCGGTCGAAACCCTGGGCCCAGCCGAACTTCTCGGAGAGGTAGCCGGTGTTGGTCACGAAGGCGCCCGTCCGGTAACCCGCTGCCTGAAAGCTCTCCGCGAGGGTCTGATGCTTTTCGGCCAGGGCGGCCACGCGGCCGCTCTCCGCATCGAGGGTGTGCGCTCCGTGCTCGAACGGGAAGAGCCCCGTGAAGATCGACGCGTGGCTCGGCACCGTCCATGGCGCGGTGGCGACGGCGTGCTCGTACACATCGGCGCGAGCTGCCAGCGCCTCGAGCCAGGGCGTGGTCGGGCGATCATATCCGTAGAGGGAGAGATGATCCGCGCGAACCGTATCGAGGGTGACGACGATGACGTTCGGCGGAGAGTCATTCGCACCCCGGCTGCAACCGAGCAGGCCAAGAAGACCCGCCAGGGAGGCGGCGGCTAGAAGCTGTGCATGAAGGTGGCCGAACGCCAACATCGAGCTCTGGAGCGCCCTAGGAGGCGCCCTCCCCGCTTCGCATCTTCAGCTCCTCGAGCCGCGTCTGGACGTGCTCCGGCACGCTGCCCGCAGGCGGATCGGCGGCCTCGAGCTTTCCGTACAAGACGAGCGCTTGATCTTCGTCACCGGCCTCGAGCCAGCAGCGTGCGGCGCTGGCCAGGGCAAGGAAGCGGGCTGGGAATTTCGGGTTGTCGCCCGCCTCGGCATAGGCGGCGGCGGCTCCCGGGAAATCGTCGTTCTGTTCGAGGCCACTGGCCAGGCGCAGAAGTGCCAGGCCGTGGAGGGACGACGAAGAAGGTGCCGCGTCGGCGGCCTCTCGCCAACTCGCCAAGGCTGCCTCGAGTTCGCCGTTTTCCGCCTGAAGCACGCCAGCCTGGATGCGCGCGCCCACTGCGGCACGGGTGCCTCCATGATCGTCGGCGCTGGCCAGAAGCTTCGCGGCGTATTCCGTCCGCGTGCGCTTGCCGATCTCGGGATTGGCCGGTTCCTCGACCTCGAGTGCGCCGGGCGTCGCGCCCATGGCCGACAGGTAGTCGGCATAGATGGCGGAAAGGTCTTCGGAGCCCTTCTGCTCGGATCGCAGCGAGAGGCTCTGGCTGAGGCCGATGACCCCGGCCAGCCCCAGAATGCCTGCGAGCACGCCCATCACGATGCGCGGGTTCGCGCTGACCCAATCGGCGAGTCGATCGAAGAGACTCTCGATTTCCTCGAGTGTCTCGGTGGCTTGTTTGGAATCAGGACGCTTGGCCACGGGATCCTCCACAATGGGCCTGAATGGCGCCGGAGTGTATCGGCTGAACGCGCCGGCCTCTAGCCGCGGCGGTTCTCACGGTTTCTGCCCCGCAAACGCAGCCGCACCGGCACACCGGCCAGATCGAAGCGTTCGCGCAACTGGTTGATCAGGAAGCGCCGATAGGAGGGCAGGATCGCCTTCGGATCGGTGCAGAAGAGCATCAACGTCGGGGGCCGGGTGGCCACCTGGGTCGCGTAGAAGAACTTGATCGGACGCCGGGTGCTGCCGCGCTGGGCCATCGACGGTTCGTGCTTCTCGACACAATGCTGCAGCCAGCGGTTGAGATCCGCCGTGGCGATCTCAGTGGAGGCCGCCTTCCCGAGGCGCACGATCAGCCGGGGCAGGCGCCGAAGGCCCTTTCCACTCTTGGCAGAAAGCCGTGTGATCGGAACATCTCGGAGCGGTGCCAGGCGGCGCGAAAGCTCGTCCTCGACGCGCCGGCGCGCATCCTCGTTGTCGTCGCCCTCGACCAGATCCCATTTGTTGACGATCAGCGCCGCCGTGGTGCCACGCTCGCGCACGAGCGACAACACGCGGAAGTCCTGATCCGTAAATCCCTCCTCCGCATCCACCAGGACCAGGGCCACATCCGCGCGCTCGATGGCCCGCAGGCTCATCAGCGCGCTACCGCGCTCCACATGCTCCTTGCGCCGGGCGGCCCGGCGGATGCCGGCTGTGTCGACAAAAGTCATGGCGCCCGCCTCGGTCTCCACGCGGATGTCGATGGAATCCCGGGTCGTGCCGGGAACCTCGGAAACGACCACCCTCTCCTCACCCAGCAGGCGATTGAGCAAGGAACTCTTGCCCACGTTTGGACGCCCGACCAGCGCAACCTGGAGCCCGGTAGGCAGGCTCTCCACCGGGTCCACCTGCTCGGGAAGCAAAGCGACGAGCTCTTCCAGCGCATCCCAGGCACCCGTGGCGTGTTCTGCGGAGACGCCGCGCACGAGGTCGAGACCCAGGGCATGGAACTCGGCCAGGCGGGGCGCGTGGCTCGGGGCGTCGATCTTGTTGACGGCCACCATCAGCGGCCGGTCGGTCCGCCGGAGCACCCGCGCCAGCTCTTCCTCCTGAGGCAGAAGTCCGGATTGGCCGTCTACCACCCATAAGATCGCGTCAGCACCCTCTACGGCCGCCTGGGCCTGGCTCTGGATGGCCATTTCGATGGGACTCGACGGATCTGCATCGAGGCCGGCCGTATCAACCAGCAGCACCCTGCGGGGACCCACCTCGATCTCTTCCGCGATCCGATCCCGGGTGATGCCGGGGGTATCTTCCACCAGGACGCGCCTGTGGCCCGCGTAACGGTTGAAGAGCGTGGACTTACCCACGTTCGGACGGCCTACGATGGCCACGATCGGGAGAGGCTGAGGCAAGGGGGCAACCTACCGCCGGGCCTGGCGGCCGCAACTCGGCCCCGTCGGCGCCTGGCCGAGGTCGCAAAACCAGGCCGATGGGCAGCTCGGGCGAAGCCGCAACTCGGGGGACAACAGCCCGAGAGACGAAGAGCTTTCTTGACAAGAGCAAGCCTCCGCCCGTAGGCTCCCGGCGGGGTACCAACGGGTACAAACCTGAGGACGTGTCGGCCGGAGGGGCCTGCCTGCGGGCAGGGCCGGAGCGGCAGTTCGAGGGAATGACGAGGCGCAGGGATGCGCATTCTTGGGGGACGCTGTGAAGATCTCTTCTTGGACTCGGCGAATCGTGATGCTCGCGCTCGCCGCCACGTTCGTTTTTGGCGCAGCGGGTAAGGCTTCGGCCGACCCCTACATCCTGAAGCGCTCGATCGAGAACCTGAGCCAGTGGCCCCTGGATCTCGTCTTGTCTCCGGTCGTTGCTGGACGCACGGTCTACAACAACATGAACAACATCGGCGATTCGCCGGGCGTTCGGATCGCCTACCCGGTTCCGGGTTATGTCTGGAATACCTTCGTGCAGGGGGCCGCCAGTGTCCTGCGGGGGGTGACCGGCGTGATCGAGCTGGTGCCCGGAATCGTGCTCTTCTTCACCGACGCAGAACTGGATCCGATCTTCGACGTGGTCGAGGACCAGGACGCGCTCGTGGACTACGAGACCGATTTCTTCTGGCTCAAGTTCGGAGTGACCTACACCACGGGCTGAGCCCGCAGGCGAGATTTCGAATTCACGGGACGATCCTCTGAAGAGGGTCGTCCCGTTTTCGTTCCCGGCCGACTCAGACCTGAATGTCGGCTTCCAGCCATTCCGCAACGCTTTGCGTGATCTCGCTGCGGCTGTCCGGATGAAAACAGCGCACACCCGCCACGCCACGTAGCCAAGTGCGTTGACGCCGCGCGAACTGGCGCGTGTCGTGCTTCATGGCTTGGAGCACGTTCGCGAGAATCTCGCGGCCTTCGATCACCGGTTGCATGTGCCGGTACCCGATGGCGCGCATCGAGGGAAGCTCCGGGCCGTACCCCCGCTCGCGAAGTTCTCGGGCTTCTTGCAAGAGCCCCCCTTCCAGCATCGCTTCGCAGCGACGGTCGATCCTGGCGATCAGCTCTTCACGCCCCGGGTCGATCGCGAGATGAAGCGCCCGTTCACGGGGCTCGCCTTCCTGACGACTTTGCTCCGACGCGGGCCGTCCGGTGCTTTCGAAGACCTCGATGGCGCGGATCAACCGGATCCGATCGTTGGGGTGAAGCCGCTTGGCGCTCGCCGGGTCCACTTTGGCCAGACGCTCGTGAAGAGCGTTGGCATCGCCGGCGGCCCGGTGCTCTTGGTCGAACGCTTCGAGCTCCTCACGAAGGGCCGGATTCCGCGGTACCGCAGCGGACAAGCCGTCCAGGAAAGCGCGTACGTAGAGGCCCGTTCCGCCGACCAGGAAGATCCGCTTCCCGCGCGCGCGAATGCGTGAAGCAGCGGAACGGGCGTCTGCCTCGAAACGCGCTGCGTGGTACTGGATGTCGGGAGTGACCACGTCGATGACATGGTGGGGCACGCGGGCTCGCTCTTCCGCACTCGGCTTCGCGGTGCCCACATCCATGAACCGGTAGACCTGCTGGGAGTCGGCATTGACGATCTCGCCGCCGAAGCGCTCGGCCAACTCGATGGCCAGCGCGGTCTTCCCGGCCGCCGTGGGACCCGCCACGACGACGACGTCGGCCTTCGAGGGCGGGGCTTCGCGGGGGGCTTCGATCGACACGGCGCAGACGGTAGGCACCCGCCGGCCAGGCGGCGACCGGTACGGGGCGCGCTCCTAGCGACGCCCGAAGCGGCGTTCGATCTCGGCCACGGACAGCGGTGTGGCAACCGGCCGGCCATGGGGGCAGGTCGGTGCCCAGGGGATCGAATCGAGCGCGTCCAGCAGCGCCCTCTGCTCGCCCTCTGGCAGGACATCGCCAGCGCGGCGGGCGGAATGGCAGGCGAGCGTGGCGAAGAGCTTGTCCGCAGCATCGAGTACGCGCGTACCGGGTTCCAGGGCCGTGCCCATCCGGTCGGCCTCGCGCAATTCGTCGGCCAAGCCGCGGAGCAGGCCCAGCGGGTCGCGTTCGGCCAACAAGGCAGGTACCGCGCGCACGACGACGGCGCTCTCGCCGAAAGGCTCGACCTCGAAGCCGAGGGCCAGGGTGAGCTCGGCGTGCGCACCGATCACGGCCGCACTGCCGGCTTCCATCTCGACGGTCAGGGGCGTGAGAAGCATCTGCCGTTCGACGCCCTCTTCCAGCCAAGCCGCCCTCAAGCGCTCGTAGAGCACCCGTTCGTGGGCCGCGTGCTGGTCGATCAGCAGCAGCCCGTCCTTGTCCTCAGCGATCAGATAGGTGCCCAGGAGCTGGCCCAGCAGGCGCAAATCGGAGAAGCGCAACGGGCGCCGGGCGGCGGGATCGGGAGCACCCTCTTCGTCGGATCGAAGCCCCGAACCCTCTGAAGGCGGCTGAGCGAACAGCCAATCGTTCGCACCCGCCGGCCCCCTGGATGCATCGGGCCTGGCTTGCGGTGCCGTCCAACGCCGCTCCGCTCTGCCCTCCCCGACCGCTTCGGGCGTCACCGGCGCTGCGGCCTCACCGGAGAGCCAGCTTCGCCCCTCGATCGCATCCCGTACGGTCCGGCGGATGAGCTGATGGATCGCCTGGGGATCGCTGAAACGCACCTCCCATTTGGCGGGATGGACATTCACGTCGACCTGATCGGGTGCCACTGCCAGAAACAGGATCGCCGTCGGAAAGCGTCCGCGCGGCAGGATGTCCCTGTAGACATGGAGCAATGCGTGGCGCAGGAGGCGATCGCGCACTGGCCGGCCATTGACGAACAGGTAGATGCCGGCCCCCGTCGCGCGGTGATGCTCCGGGCCTGAAACGAGCGCCCGGATGGCGAGATCCCCATGGTCGCGCTCGACCGCCACCAGGCTGGCCGCCACCTCTTCGGAGAGCACAGCTGCGGCGCGATCGAGCACGTCATCGCATGCGGGCCACGCGAAGGCGGGGCGATCGTCCCGGTGGACGTCGAAGTGGATGTGGGGAAGCGCGAGCGCGGCGCGGGTCAGCCAATCGCTGATGTGGCCCCACTCGGTGGTCGCACGCTTCAGGAACTTCCGCCGGGCGGGGACGCCCTCGAAGAGGTCGGCGACCTCGATGCGGGTGCCCTCGGGCCCACCTGCCGCGTGGGCTTCCTGCAGGACCCCGCGCTCGACCCGGATCTCGAAGCCCTCCGAGGCACCTCGGGCTCGTGTGCGAATCCGGAAGCGGGAGACCGAGGCGATCGCCGGCACCGCCTCCCCACGAAAGCCAAAGCTGCGGATGCCCTGGAGATCCCCGAACTCCCGAAGCTTGCTCGTGGCATGCCGCTCCAGGGCCAGGCGGGCATCTTCCGGCGTCATGCCATGGCCGTCGTCCGTAACGGCGATCAGCCGGGCTCCCCCATCCCGGATCTCCACCCGGATGCGGCTGGCCCCCGCGTCCACGGCGTTCTCGACCAATTCCTTCACCACGGAGGCCGGTCGCTCGACGACCTCGCCCGCAGCGATCTGATCGACAAGGGCGCCCGGGAGACGCTGGACGCTCCTCGGCACGACCGGCGGCGACCCTCCAGAAATGCGATCGAAATGCGAGGCCAATGCGTTCGCCTGCGCTGTGGAGGGCTTTTGGGGCCCCTGAGACACGCTCGTCCCCCCGGAAAATGAGTGTGCCTGGGGGTTCCTCACCAGTCAACTCGCAAATTGGTTGACAATCCTCTTGGTTTTCCAATAGTTTTCCCGTTTGAGGCAGGGGGGTGGCGATATGACGAGCATGACCCGCATCCACGGAGTGGAAGCGGACCGCGGAGCAACCGGCAGCGAGGAACGAGTGATGCAGTCCGAGGCGGCCGGGCGCCGCCGGGAAGACAGGATCGTCGGCTCGAGCGAAGCAACGCGACGCTTGATCGCGCAGGCCGCCGCCGCCGCGCGCAGCGACTTGCCTGTGTGGCTGATTGGGCCAGCTGGATCCGACAGAGAACTCGTCGCCCGCGCCATCCACAGCTGGGGCGCTCGTGCGTCTCGCGATCTCGAAGTGCTTGTCTGTAGTGCCGTCCCCGACGCGCTCCAGGGCCGGGAACTCTTTGGCTGCGCCGCAGGCGTCTACCCCGCGGTGCCGGGAGAATATGCGGGCGCGCTGGAACGCGGCGCGGGAAGCAGCCTGCTGCTCCTCGATATCGAAGCCCTTCGCGAGGAGGTGCTGAAAACCCTGCTGCGTTCCATTCAAACCCGGAGCTTCCGCCGAGAAGGTGACAGCGCCGATCGGACGCTTACCGCCCGGGTGATCGCCGCAAGCGACGGGCGTGCCGCGCTTCCCGGAGGAGATGCCGGAGGCCATGAGATTCGCATCCCTGCCCTCGCCGACCGACGCGAGGACATCCTGCCCCTGGCGGCCCACTACCTGCGGGCCTTCTCCGAAGATGCCGGGGTGCCGACCGTAGGATTCACGGCGGATGCTCGAGCATGCCTCGAAACCGAGAACTTCCCCGGCGACATCGCCGAGCTTCGCGAGAGGGTGCGTCAAGCGATCGCTCTCTCCCCGGGAGGTGCCCTCTCCGCCGAGGCGTTGATGCTCGCGAAGGACGCGGAAGAAGTGCCGTCCTTCAAGGAAGCCAAGCGCGCCTTCGAAACACGCTACGTCGTCGGCCTGCTGCGCCGTTGTCGAGGCAACATCAGCCGGGCGGCCCGCCTGGCCAAGAAGGACCGCAAGGACTTCTACGACGTGATCCGTCGCACTGGGGTCGACCCCCAGGAGTTCCGCCCCTAGAGCGGGGACGTTCCGCGCTAGATCGTCCAGCGCTCCGGGGTGTCGGCTTCCACCGCCTCCCGCTCGTTCTCGTAGCCTTCGCGCCCAAGCAGGGCGAAGGCAGCGACCTTGCCAGCCTCGACCCCTGGCTGGTCGTACGCGTTTACCCCATACAGCTCCGCCTGATAGGCCGTCTGGGTCTCGAGGGCGACGAGCAGTTGGCCGAGAGCGGAGGGATTGATCTCCGGAAGCTCCCAGCAGAGCGACGGCCGGCCCACCCGAGCCAGCGCGACCGCGGTGCCCTGCTGCTCGGCACGCAGCAGCCTGCCCAGTTCCACGCCCTCGAGGTAGCCGGCCGGGCCCTCGCCGGGAATCGTCAAGCTGCGCCGATCGCGCCGGGTCGTCACGAAGCTGACGAGTTTGTCTGCCGGGCCTTCGACGAAGAGCTGAACCTGGGAATGTTGATCGGTGGTGCCGCGGGCCGGGAGCGGGGTCGGCCCGACGCCCCGCCGACCCTTTCGCTTGCCCAGGCTCTCACCACTCAGCTGGACGAACCAACGGGCCAGGGGCTCGAGCGCGTCGGCGTAGGGCATCATCACCTGGATCGGCTTGGCCTTCCGCTCCGCCATCAGGAATGCGACGACACCCGCAACCGCTGCCGGATTTTCTGCCAGGGACAGCTTGGCCATCCGGCCTGCCATGCGTCGGCCGCCCGCCACCAACGCCGTCACATCCACACCCGCCAACGCCGGCGTGAAAAGCCCACTGCTGGTGAGGCCGGAGAAGCGGCCGCCCACATCCTCGGGGAATGGCAGGATCGTCATGCCTTCCTCTCGAGCAATCTTTCCCAACGCACCCTGCCCGGTGGTCGCCACACAGTGGCGGGCCCAGCGGCTACCGACGCGTTTCTCGAGGGCCGCACGAACGATCTGGAAGCCGGCCGCCGTCTCCACCGTGCCGCCGGATTTGGAGACGACGTGTACGAGCGCCGTCTTCAGATCGACCCATTCGAGCAGCGCACCCAGGCTCTCCGGATCCACGTTGTCGATGAAGTGGATCCGGGGGCCACCGCGTCGACGGCGCGGCAAGAGGTTGTGCTGGGGATGGGCAAGCGCCCGCCAGATCGCTTCGGCTCCGAGCGAAGAACCACCGATTCCGATGTGGATGACGTCCTCGAAGCCCCGGCGCCGTTGGCGCGCGGCCTCGTCCACCAGGCTCTTCAGCAGGCTTCGCCTGCTGAGCACCCGCAAGAAACCGGATGCCGCGTCCCCGCCGAGGAGATCCGGCACGACCTTCGCCAGGCGCGGCAAGGTGCGTGCAATCTCTGCGCGCGTTACGCCATGGGAACGTTCGAGGGGCGGCGCAACGGCGCCTCCGACCTCGAGCCGAATATCCTGTCGGGCCGCACTCGTCACCGCTCTATACCTCGTGTAGGGTCCCGCCATGCTGCGGGTGGGCATCGTTCAGATGCGTTCCACGGACGACCTGGCGGCCAACCTCGCTGCGGCCGAAGCCCAGGTGAACGAGGCGGCAAGCGCCGGTGCGTCGTGGATCGCGCTGCCGGAGAACTTCGCGTATCTGCGCCGGGAAGGCACTCCGTTTCCGTGTGCCCAGGGCCTGGACGGCGAGATCCTTGGAACTGCGGCGAGCTGGGCCAAGCGACACCATGTCTGGTTGCTCGCAGGCACCTTTCCCGAAGCGGCTTCCGACGGGCGGGTCTACAACACGAGCGTGTTGATCTCGCCAGAAGGGGTTCAGGCGGCGGTCTACCGGAAGATCCATCTCTTCGATGTCGATCTCCGCGAGCAGGGAGGCGACCCGTACCAGGAATCCGCCACGATCGCCCCAGGCAGCGAGCCCGTGGTTGCCGATGCCCCCTTTGGGCGGATCGGCCTCTCGGTCTGTTACGACCTGCGCTTTCCCGAGCTCTACCGCGGCTACGCCCGAGAGGGCGCACGCTTTCTCACGGTGCCCGCGGCGTTTGCCCGGGAGACCGGCAAGGATCATTGGGAGGTTCTGCTTCGCGCCCGTGCGATCGAGAACCAGTGTTTCGTGCTCGCACCCGCCCAGTGGGGCGCTCATGGACCAGATCGCTCCAGCTATGGCCGCGCGATGATCATCGATCCGTGGGGCCTCGTGCTGGCCCAGGCGGCGGATCGACCCTGCGTGTTGGTCGCGGATTGCGATCTAGAAGCCCAGGACCGGATGCGGGCCGCCCTGCCCTGTCAGAGCCATCGGCGCCTCTTCTAAAGCCCACCGAGGGAGGTTCCGATGAAGGCTTGGGCCCCAATGGGCCAGGGGGATGTGTGTCTTCGAGGCCCCAAGCACGGCTTCAGATCCTGAACGGCGGGTTTGAGGGAATGATCTATGAACTCGACGCCGAGGAGACGTTGATCGGTCGCAATCCGTCGACCGATATCACGTTGCTCGACGAAGGGATCAGCCGCGAGCATGCCATCGTCCTGTTCGATGAGGCGACCGGTGAGTTCTCGATCGAGGACCTGCAATCCACCAATGGCACCCGCCTGAATGGGAAAGGTGTCCGGTCTTCTGCCCTTTCCGATGGAGACGAGGTGGCCATCGGCCACACGGTCTTCCGGTTCGATCTCGGCGCGCCACGCGACTCCCGTTAGCTCCACCTCGGCGCGAGGGGTATAACCCTAACCCTGGAATGGAGGAAGCCGGTGATCTCCCGCCACCTCATCTCTCGATCTTCGGCCTTGACGGCTGCCATCGCAGGCCTGTTGGCTCTGGGCCTTTCGGCCTGCACATCCACCGCGGGCCCGCCGCCGAGCTCCGAAGCGGGCCGGCCCTATCGGATCGGCCCCCCGGACCAGCTCGTCATCACGATCCTGCCAGCGCCCGAAATCCAACGCGCGGTGACGGTGCGTCCGGACGGCATGATCTCCATCGATCTCGTCGGCGACATCCCGGCGGCCGGCCGCACCCCGGACGAAGTCGCGAACGATATCGAGGGGCGTATCAGCCGGTACAAACGCGATGCAGTCGTCACCGTCGCGCTCACCCAATCCCTGAGCACGGAGATCACCGTGCTAGGCGAAGTCGGCCGACCCTCCACGTTTCCACTGAACCGTGAAACCCGTCTCGTCGAAGCCATCGGCATGGTGGGCGGGCCACGAGCTTACGCGGCCAAGGACAAGATCCGCATCATCCGCTTCGTCGACGGCCAGACGAAGATCTACCTCACCGACCTCGACGCCATCGAAAAGGGTGACCTCTCGACCAACTACCTGCTCCAAGGCGGCGACGTGATCGTCGTACCCCCCACCCGCCTGGCTCGCCTCGGGTACGCCATCCAAAGCGTCCTCTTCCCGTTCCAGAAGATCTTCGGGTTCGGCGGGAGCATCACGCGGGTGATGGTTACTGGCGGGACGATGTAGTACCGCTACCGAGCGCCTGCACGCTAAACAAGCACCTCACGCGATCAAACGGTATCTCTCTCCCCCACCGTCGGCCTCCGAGAGCCCAGGTCCATCCCGATCCAGTGTTCGGCGCAAAGAGGAGTTCGTGTGACGATTGTAGAATTGGGCGCGTTGGGAGAATTTGTCGGTTCCATCCTGACGCTTGCAACGCTGGCTTATCTGGCCATCCAAGTCCGGCAGAACACCGCTCAGCAACGGCGCGAAGAACTGGTCTCGATCCAGGACGGTCAGAATCGCGTCATCGCGCAACTCCGAGACCCACGCGTGTTCGGCGCATACGTACGCACAGCCGGGGACCGAGATCCCTCCATCGAAGATCGCGGCGCATCTTTCTCTTGGGTGGTTCAGTATTTGAACCATTTCCAGATCGTTCACGATTCCTATCAGAGCGGATCGCTGGATGAGGAGTCGTATCAGCTGTGGGCCGGCTTCGCAGTCGCCATCATCGCGCCCGTCGGCATTCGCCGGTGGTGGGAGGAAGAAGGTGGCCGGCTCGCGTTCCATTCGGAAGTCCGCACGATGATCGACCAACGGCTCAACGACCCGGCGGATCCACCCGTCCCTCTCACCGAGATGTGGACACAATTCAGCCCCGAGGCTTGGGATTTCGCCTCACGCAGCGCGAACCCCTAGTCGCTTCACTTCAACGCGACGCCGTGCAACAAGGCCTTGGCCTTGTGGGCAAGCAGGTCAGCCACAACTCGACTCCATGGCCTTGGTTGCCGTCTCGCGGCATACTGGGCCCGAAGAGGTGAATCCGATCAGCGCGGGTGCTGGCCGCTGAGCCGATCCGTTGTGCGGCACGCCAACCACGCCCGTGCGCAGGGAGGGACGATCATGACGTCGCTGTACCAAGGCGAGTGTTTCTGCGGCGCTGTCAAGATTGAAGTCTCGGGCGAGCCGGTATCGATGGCCTACTGCCATTGCGATTCGTGCCGCTCCTGGTCAGGGAGTCCCGTGCACGCATCTACGATGTGGATGACCGATTCGGTCAAGGTCGTTGCCGGAAAAGAGCACCTTCAGACATTCCAGAAGACCCCACAGAGCATCAGCCATCGGCAGTATTGTGCCCAATGCGGTGGGCACCTGATGATCCATCATCCAGATTTCGGAATGTTCGATGTGTTCGCTGCGACCCTGCCCACGCTGAAGTTCGTTCCAAGTCTTCACGTGAACTATTCGGAGACCGTATTGCCCATGCCTGACGGCCTTCCGAAATTTCGCGACCTTCCGAGTGAGTTCGGCGGGTCCGGGGAACTGACACCCGAATAGTGCCCCTTCATCAGGCCCGTCCCGTCATACGGCGGGCGAGCCGTGCCCAGCGAGGTACCCATTGGACGTCAAGCTATTCGCCACCGTGTTCGCGACGGTCTTCATTGCTGAACTCGGTGACAAGACCCAGCTTGCGACGCTGCTCTACGCATCCGACGCTTCGCATCCGAAAATGACGATCTTCGCGGCATCCGCAGCCGCGCTGGTCGCCACTTCAGCCATCGCCGTTCTTGCCGGTTCCGTGGTGGCCGAATATGTGGACCCCAAAGCCGTTCGGTGGCTCGCCGGCCTCGGGTTCATCGCAGTCGGCGTCTGGGTCCTTGTTGCCAACGACTGATCCGCCCCATGACGAGCGACTACCTCAGGCAGGTCGTCACGTACGAGTGCCAGGACCCTCCCCCCGCAGCATGGATCTCTCGAACCGGCTGGCGTCAGCCTCAGCTGCCGGTGCCTCGAAGAACGGCGGGGATCGTCTTGACGAGGATCCGGGCGTCGTTGCCCAGGGACCAGGTGTCGATGTATTCGAGATCCATGCGGACCCATTCGTCGAACTTGCTGACTTCGTTGCGGCCGCCGACCTGCCAGGAACAGGTGAGGCCAGGGCGCATGGACAGGCGTCGCCGTTCGAAGGTCTCGTATTGGGCGACTTCGTGGGGGAGAGGTGGCCGGGGGCCGACCAGGCTCATGTCGCCGGTCATCACGTTCCATAGCTGGGGTAGCTCGTCGATGCTGTAGCGACGCAGGAGCCACCCGATCTTCGTGATGCGCGGATCGTCATGCAGCTTGAAGACCGGGCCATCCATCTCGTTGAGATGGCGCAGGCTCTCCTGTTGATCCTCTGCATCCACGCACATCGTGCGAAGCTTGAGCAGCTTGAACTTCCGTCCATTCAAGCCACTGCGAAGCTGGTGGAACAAGACCGGGCCAGGCGATGTGGCCCGGATGATCAGGCCGGCAACCGCGATGACAGGGGCGGTTGCGACGAGCAGGAAACCCGCACCCACCACGTCGATCATCCGCTTGACCACGAGCCGGGTGGCGCTGTGGTGTACCGGGGCGAATCGCAACGAAGCCAGGGAGCCGAAACGGGTGACCTGGGGCGGCGGCAGATAGTCGCCAAAGATGTCCGCCAGCAGCGTGAAGGGGATCCCAGCGCTGCCGCAGGCGGCCACCACCGGGAGCAGCTCAGTGAGCATCGAGCGCGGACAGGCGATGATGACGTCATCGATGACCTGGTCTCGAAGCAGCTGAGGCATATCGATCAGCTTGTGGCAGCGATCGGCAGGAATGTCCGGGTCGACGGGAATGTCCTGATCGTCGACGAAGCCGACGATATGCAGGCCCCATTCGGGATGCGTGCGCGCCAGTTCCTGCACACCGGCCGCGCGGGGCCCGGAGCCGACGACCAGCACGTGGCGGGTGTTGCGGCCGAGGCGGCGCAAGCCACGTAGCGCACCGAGGATGGCCAGGCGCTCGATCGTCAGCAGCGCAAACTGGACGCCGCCGAAGAGCAGCGGGAAGCGCGGACCCACCGGGGCCTTCAGCGCGAAGGCGGTGGCCGTGAGCAGTAGCGTCGCGGTGGCACCCGCCACCAACAGCCGGGTGAGAATCTTGTCCAACGGCATCATGCGCTGGGACTCGTAGAGCCCGAGCTGTTGAAGCGTCAGAGGCCACGCCAGGCAGGCCACCAGAACCGTTGCCAGGAGTCTGGGGCTCATCACCCATTCGGCACCAGCGTCCAGCCCGCTCACCCTCGGAAAGGCGAAGAAGAAGCCGATCAGGATGGCGGCGGAAAGAACGACGTCCAGCGAGACCAGCAGATTGTGAAGCCGCCCGCCCTGATCCTTCAGCAATGCCGCTCCTCTCGGTGAACGAACCGCAGTTGAAGACCACGGGCTCGTTCCGGTGAGTGGCCCTGGAGGAGGGTATGGTGTCCGCCGAAAACGGCCGAAATCGCGCTGAGGGGTGAAATATTGCCCCGCGGGGAGTCGCTGACGGCGTGAACGTCTCGCCCTGAGGCGGGTTCCAAGGCAGTACCCAACAAAAACAGCATCGAGACCTCTCGAAGATTCGAACGGACTGCTTGCCCCGCTGCAGAGGACAACCAAACGCCGTTCGAGCATCGCACGCCAGCGGCCACTTGGACCCTGATTACTACCCGATTTACCGGTTGTATACGA
>JAFDCZ010000011.1 GCA_019312665.1 Deltaproteobacteria bacterium
CCCGAGTTCGAGGAAACCGAAACCCTGCCCGCCATGTTTCTCTGGCAGATGCACTCCCTGGAGCCCGAGTTCCTGCGCCATCTGCTTCCATAGCGCCCGGTCGAACCCCTCCGCACTCTCCGCCATCCGCCGGACCTCGATCCCCGACGCCTTCTCCTCGAAGAAACGCCGAAGCATCGCCCGAAACTCGTCCTGCTCTTCCGAAAATGCGAAGTCCATTCCGCCGAGCGTCCCCTCTGTTGCGGCTAGGGTTTCTGGTCGCTGACGATCCAGGTGGAGAAGTACTGGGAGCCGCCGCCGTAGGCGTGACCAAGGGCCTTTCGGGCGCCGTCGATCTGATGGTCCCCGGCCATGCCGCGTACTTGCAGGGCGGCTTCGGCGAAGCGGATCATTCCGGAGGCTCCGATCGGGTTCGACGAGAGCACGCCACCGGACATGTTGACGGGAAGGTCGCCGTCCAACGCGGTCGCGCCTTCGTAGGTCATCTTCCAGCCCTCGTTGATGGGCGCGAAGAGCATCCCCTCCATCCACATGGGCTCGAACCAGCTGAACGGGACGTAGATCTCGGCGCAGTCGATCTCGTCGCGCGGGTTCTGGATGCCGGCCTTCTTGTAGAGCGCTGCCGCGTTGTCCAGGCTCGCGCGCGGCATCACCTGATCACGACCCGAGAACATGGTCGGCTCGCTGCGCATCTCGGTGGCATGAATCCAGGCCACCGGCTTCGTGCTCTGGGTGGCAATCGATTCCTTCGCCATCACCATGGCGCACGCGCCATCCGAGGACGGGCAGGTCTCGAGGTAGCGGATCGGATCCCACAACATGGGCGAATTCGCGACCATGTCGAAGCTGATGTCTTCGAGTTGCAGGTGGGCGAGCGGATTCTTCAGTGCGTTCTGCCGATCCTTCACCGCAACACGAATACCCGTATCCTCCGGAGCACCCGAACGCCGGATGTAGCCGCGAACGAGGGGCGCGAAATAGCCGCCCGCACCCGCCACGGTTGCGACCGAGAAGGGCATCGAGATCGTGAGCGCCCATGTCGCATTCGATTCAGACTGCTTTTCGTAGGCGACCGTAAGAACCCGATCGTGGACCCCCGATTGAACGAGACTCGCGGCCACGATCGCCGTCGACCCACCCACACTGCCTGCCGTATGAACGCGCAGCATCGGCTTGTAGGCGCCACCTATCGCGTCGTTCAGAAACAGCTCGGGCATCATGACGCCCTCGAACATGTCCGGGGCCTTGCCGATCACCACGGCATCGATATCGGCCCAGGTGCAGCCGGCATCATCGAGCGCGCGCTCCGCGGCTTCCCGCAGCAGCCCCGGCATCGAGAGCTCCTGGCGCTTGGCCGCGTACCGCGTCTGGCCGATTCCCATGACTCCGCATAGCTCTGCCACGGCTCAGCCCTCCAGCACGCAGATGAGGTTCTGTTGCAAGCAGGGCCCGGAAGTCGCGTGGGCTACGGCGCGATCTGCGCTTACCGCCATGATCGGGTTTCCGGCGAGAGCCCCACCAGACGGATTGATGCTCGTCTCACTTCCCAAGCCAAGCGCTCGTTCCACGAGGATCTCCTGGTGGGTGAAGGGTGCCGAGAGCTCGGCTACATCGATCTTCCCCGCCCTCACACCCGCCTTCTCTGCCGCAATCTCCGTGCTACGCGATCGCTTCAGGTCCCGCACGCCCAGATCCTGGGGCTCGCAGATGTGCTCGATGCCGCGAATCCATGCGGGTCGCTTGCAGAGGTCCTTCGCACGGTCGCCCGCCGCGAGCAGGATCGCTGACGCGCCGTCGGAAATGGGCGAGCAATCGTGTTTGCGGAGCGGAGAGACCAGGTAGGGATCAGCCAGGATCTGGTCGACGCTGAAGTCGCCCTTCACCTGGGCGTAGGGGTTCTGTTTGGCATTCGCCCGGTCGCGCACCGCGACCTCGGCCATGTCACGTTCGCTGACGACCCCATCGTCGAGAAGCAAGCGTGCCTGCAACGCCGCAATGCTCACCGCGTCGGGCCAAAGAGGCATCACCGAGTAGGGATCGAGTTGCAGCGCCATGGTGAGCGGGAGGTCGCCCATCGAGGGCTTCCCAAAACCGTAGACGAGGGCCAGTTCTGCGTAGCCCATCTGGATCTTTACCCAGGCTTCGTAGAGGGCCCAGGCACCATCCATCTCGACATGGCTCTCACAAACAGGCGGCCAGGCTCCGACGGCATCGAGCCCGCTCACGAAGGCGAATGATTGACCTGCCAGGTAGTCACTCGAGCCGGAGCAGACGAAGTCCACGTCCTCATTCGTGATCCCCGCGTTCGTCCGCAGTTCATGAATCACCGGAATCAGGATTTCCACCTCGTTGCAATCCGTCTCACGGCGCACCGAGGGTGACTGGCTGAAGGCCACGACGGCGACGTCCCGCATCAGATGTGCTCCTTGTAGCTTTCGTAGGGCGCGTCTGGCTCATCGAGTGGAACGAAATAGAGGATGTTGCCGACGGAGGTTTCCCACTCTTCTTCCGGCTTCCACTTCGCCTCGAGGCGCATGCCCATATGCACATCCTCGAGCTCGCATTCGCCTAGCACATGCATCATGACCGTATCCGCGCCGTCCAGGAGCACCTGAATCGTGACATAGGGAAGCTCGAGCGGAATATTCGCCGAGGGAACACGCACGATCGAATAGGTGACGAGTGTGCCCACATCCGGAAGCTCGATACTTCCTTCCTCTGCCATGGGCACGCCGTGCTGGGGACAACATCCTCGGGTCGGGAAATAGACGCGACCGTCCACGGGGCATCGCTGCCCGAGCAACTTGCCCTGCTGGAGGCCTCGCAAGAAGCGCGATGCGGACTTTCCTGCGGTGTATTGGTACTCGAGCTCGACGGGAAGGCGGAGGACCTCGATCGGCTCGCTCACTTCTTCGCTCATCTGGCGTCCTCCGGAACGAAGGTGATATCGGTGATGGCGCCGGTCGCCTCATCGGCCCAGGTCGCCGTGACGCGCATTCCCGTCTTCATGGCAGCTTCGTCGTTGGTATCGACGACGTGCAGGAACGGAGTATCGGCACCGTCCAGCTGGATCAGCGCGTAGGCGAAGGGGTGATCCTTGGGCTGCTGGCGTCGCGGCTCCGAAACCCATGCCCAGCTCTTCACGATTCCGCCCGGACCCACCGGGACGAGTTCGTCGAGCGCAGCGGCCGTGTCCGGATCGTACTCCTTGGGCGGCACCATCACCGTTCCGTCGGCGCGCTTCGCGCCCAGGAGCTGCCGATCACGAATTCCCGTGAAGAAGCGGCTCAAGACGGGGCCTAACGATCGCTTGTAGCTGTACTCGAGCTTGTGGCTCGCGGTGAGGGAAGATTCGTCTGTCGAACTCATATGGGGCCTCCGAGCATCAGGTCGATGGCCTGGCTCATGCGGTCAGCGACCGTATCGGCGTCATGCAAGCCGCTGGACCAACCAAGCAGCGCCGCAAACCAGACGTGGTTCAGGATCAACGCGATCGATTGCTCGCGCGCGCTGCCGATCGATTCGCTCAGGGGCAATGAACCATCCGGCACTTCGCCGCGAAGCGCTGCAATGATCATGCGTCCGATGCGGAGATGGAAGCCAGCTTGCTGGGTTGCCGTCGCTTGATCCGAAGCAGCGATCGCCCGGAGGACCGCCCGAGCGAAGTCCGGGCGGCGGGTGAAGGTGCCCGTTGCCCGTGCAAAGAAATCCGAGGCCCGCTCAGCAGGCGTATCACCTCGCGGCGGCTCCTCGACCATCAAACGCTCGAGGCCCTCGTTGCCTTCGTTGACTGCGTAGAGGAGGATGGCCTCCTTGCTTGGGAAGTACTTGTAGAGGGTCCCAAGCGCGACACCGGACGTCTCCGCCACGTCCCTCAAGCGGACGGCGTCGAAGCCTCCCTGCTCCGCCAGGCCGACCGCAGCGTCGACGATGGCGCGAATGCGACGCAGCTGGCTTGCGGCCAGACCGGTGGCGGGGGAAACGGGTGCATCCGGAAGGGTGCTCACGACATAAATTAGAACACGTTTCATTTCGGCTGTCCACTCGAAAACCGAAATAGAAACGGACAGTTAGAGCCTGGTCCGCGGGCTAACGCATGTCCTCCGGCGTCTGCTTCTCCATGACGTCCTTCGCAATCAGCGCCAGCCAACTGCGCGGCATGATTCGGAATGCGGCATTCGCCCGCAGCCAGTTGAACCAGCCTGAAATGACCGAGGGTTGGTGGCCAAGCGCATCGAGCGCCACTTGGACGACCTGGTCGGCGGGCTCCCCGGCATGCGGGATTTCGCCGGCCACCTGCATGAACTCGCTCTCGGTCGAGCCGGGCAGGAGCGCCAGCACGTCGACTCCGGTACCGCGCAACTCTCCCCACAGGCCTTCGGCCAACAGGTTGTCGAAGCTCTTCGTCGCGCTGTAGAGCGCATGCAAGGGAAGCGGCTGGGAACCTGCGACCGATCCCGTGAAGATCACCGCCCCGCGTCCGCGTTCGCGCATGCCCGGAAGAAGCTCGGCCGTCAGCGCGACGGGCGCTGCACAATTCAGCTGGACCATCTGGGCGAGCCGATCCCGATCCTGTTTGTCGAAACGGCCGGAATAGCCGACGCCCGCGTTGTTCACGAGCATACCGATCTCGAGATCGGCGACTTGCGAGAGCAGCAGCTCGACGCCAGTTGCTGTGGCGAGATCAACCGGAACCGTGCGGAATTCCACATCATGGTCGCGGGCAAGCTCTTCGCCGAGTTCCTTGAGGCGATCTTCTCGACGAGCGGCCAGCACACAGGAAACACCCTCGCGTGCCAATGCCCGGGCAAACTCAGCACCGATTCCAGCGGAGGCACCGGTGATGAGAGCCCATTTACCATAACGCTCACTCATCGGCTTTCGCTTCGTGTCTCGGAAGAGAGCCCGAGCATTCCATAAGCCAAGCGTAGGAAGCATGAAGACCGCACCGGCGACCAGCCCAGTTACAAGGGAGCCGCCGGCCTCCGGATACAACAGCGGCCAGACCAGCATCGAAACAGCGACCTGACCCGCGTATACCGCCGCCCAGGGCCACATCCAGGAATGCAATCGCCAGAAGCCAACCATGCCCGCCGCGTAGACGAACCAATGGGGAATCTCCAGCGCCTTCGCCCATACTCCGTAGAAGCGCACGCCGAACCAGACTTCCTCGTCGGCCGCGATCGGCTTGACGAAAAAATCCCATGGTACGTAGATCACCGTCATGAAGGCGCAGAAAAGCATCAGCGCATTCATCCAACCGGGACGCCGCGAGAAATGGTGTCGAATCCAGGAACCCATGGGCTTCTCCGCGATAGGGGGGAGAAGGAAGGTAGCCCGCCCTGGAGCGGGGAGCAGGAACGAGGCCCCTAGGACGCCCGCTCGTAGTCCTCGAGTTTCGGCTCGGCCATCTCCGCCCGGAAGCGTGAGAAAGGGAAGGGCCAGGCGAAGGGAATGCCCCGATCGTCCAGGTACCAGCTCCGGCAACCGGTCGCCCAGACCGTCTTCTTCGCCGCTTCTACGCGCTCCTCCTCGAATCGGCGTGCGGCCTCCGGCTCCGGAATCGCCACATCGAGATCGCCGCGACGCACGCTCTCGACGAGCTTCATCACATAGGCGAACTGCATTTCTGCGGTCTGGATCAGCGAGAAATTTCCGACCGGGCTGTTCGGACCGTTCATCATGAAGAAGTTCGGAAAGCCTGGAACCGCCACCGACATGTAGGCCGAGGGCCGCTTTTCCCAGACATCGTCGAGCAGGCGCCCATCCCGTCCTTTGATCGTCATCGGTCGCATGAATTGATCCGCATGGAACCCGGTTGCCAGCACGAGTACATCGAGTTCGTGAAGACGGCCATCCGTCGTGCGAACACCGCGCGCCTCAATGCGCTCGATATCCGTCGTAACGAGCTCGGCGTTCGGATGCTGGATCCCCGCGTAGAAGTTATGCGAGATCACGAGCCGCTTGCAGGCGGCACGATAATTGGGTCGCAGCCGCTCGCGAAGCTCGGGATCCGGCAACTGCGTCTCGAGATTCTCCCGGCACTGGGTTTCAATGTTCTGGATCATCTCCGAATCACCGTCGAGCACCGATGTGGCAAATCCGTCGTTGAAAGCGATGGACAACTCGTCGTGAATCTTGCGGAGCAGATCCGCGTCGGTCCGGAAAGCCTCTCGCTCGTCCTGGGTGTAGGCCTTCTGCTCGATCGGAAGCACCCATTGGGCCGTTCTCTGGAAGAGCGAGTAGTGGCTGGCGCGATGGGCAAGCGCACCCGTGATCTGGACGCCCGTACTGCCCGTCCCGATCACACCGACGCGTTGGCCATCGAGAGGCACAGTATGGTCCCAGCGGGCGCTATGAAAGAGGGCGCCCTCGAAGCTGGCCTGGCCCCCGATGTCCGGGTAGCTCGGGTGGTGAAGAATCCCGGTCGCTGCGATCACCCAGTCGAAGACGTCGCGGTAGCCAGCGGAAGTCTCGACCTCCCAGCGCCCGTCGAGCCACTCGCAACGAACCACCGGATCGCCGAATCGAATCGACGCACCCACCTCGTAGCGCTTGGTGATGTCCTCGAAGTAGGTCTGGATCTCACCGCCAGGCGAGCTGAAATGGCTCCAGTCCGGATTCAGCGCGAAGGAGTAGCTGTAGAGGTGAGAAGGGACATCGCACGCAATGCCCGGGTACGTATTCTCCCGCCAGGTGCCGCCCACTTCGTCGGCCTTCTCGAAGACCTGGAAGGCATAGCCTGCCTCTTTCAGCTTGATTGCAGCGAGAATGCCCGACATCCCAGCACCGATGACGGCGAATTTCGGCTCTTGCCTCCGCTGCGCTTCACTCATCTGGTTTGCTCCATGGTCTCGATGGATTGCTGGAACCGGCACTGCACGCGCCGCCCCATCGGTTTTCTCTAGCTGGCGCGCAAGGCGGCAACGACCTCGGCGTAGCGCCCATCATCGGCGGGATCTCTGGGCATGCGCAGGCTGATTGCGGAAGCTATTCCGCCGTAGCGGATCGCCAGCTCCCCGGCGATCTCAGCATAGGGCGCGGACGGCACCAGCACATCGAGCATCTCGTCGTTGATCAGCCCCGCCATTCCGGCCCAGTCGCCCTCGCGCGTCTTCTCGTGCAGTGTGCGCCCCACCTCGCCCCAGCCGTGGTGCTCGAGCGTGGCCCAGTAAGCAGGCGTCGAGTAGGTAAACGCCAGGATCTCACGGGCCGCCTTGCGCTCATTGGAAACGGCCTCCGCATCCGGACCGGTGGCCGTCATCGGGTTGGCGATGACCTCGATCTCGGCAACATCCCGGCCCGCAGCCTTTGCGCCCTCTTCGAGCATCTTGCCCGTGACATCGCGCAGGTAGCCGGGGCTCGAGTTGGTGGGGTGTGCGATGACCTTGTCGGCCACCTCCCCTGCCACCCGGGCCATCTTGGGACCGATCGCGCCCATCATGATCGGAACGACCGGGTGTTCGATCGGGCCGGGGCTGAAGAAGGGCTGCATTCGAGTGAGCGTGTAGCTCTCGCTCTCGTAGCGAAGCGGCGTTGCGTTCTGCCAGCAATCGAAGATGGCGCGAAGAGCACCGACGTAGTCGCGCATGCGTGCAGCCGGGGCCGACCAGGGCATGCCGAAGCGCTTCTCGATATTGCCCTTCACCTGGGGCCCGAGCCCGAGACCAAAGCGACCGCCACTCATCTTGGCGAGGCCCCAGGCATCCTGGGCCAGGAGCATCGGACTGCGCGCGAACGCAACCACGACCCCAGTGAAGACTTGAATCCGCTCCGTGTGTTCCAATGCCAGGAGCGAACCGAGGATGGCGTCGTTCACCGCTTCGGGGACGATCAAACCATCGAAGCCCAGACGTTCTGCGCGCTGCGCATGAGCCGGATAGTCGGCGAGCGGCAGATGGATATCGTCCACCGACGCGTAGACGCGCACGCCTCTACGCCATCGGCAGGGCGAAGCCATCCTCGACGGGCTTCTTGCCCTCGAAGAAGCTGCCGAGCACTTTGTCCAGCTCGTCGACCGTCCACGCTGTTTCGTTCTCGTGGTCGAGTGCCGCTTGCGGGCGCTCGTAGACGCGAATGTGCTTGCCCCAGAGTTGCAGCACCTGGCCCGATACGTGCGCGGCCTGGGGCGACGCAATCCACACAAGGAGCGGCCCGATGTGCTCCGGAGCGAAGGTATCGAAACCCTCCTCGGGTTTCTCGAAGATCCCCGCCCACGGCCCGCTCATGGTCATCCGCGTCCGGGCCCGGGGAAGGACGACGTTCGCTGTCGCGCCGAAGCGCTGGCATTCACGCGCTGCTGACATCGTGAGATAGGTGATCCCGGCCTTTGCTGCGGCGTAGTTGGGTTGGCCCACGTTGCCCATCAGGAAGGAATCCGACGCCGTGCTGATCAATCGGCCGTAGAGCGGTTCGCCCCCCTGCGCCTTCGACTTCTCACGCCAGTAGGCCATGGTGTGCCGGATCATCGAGAAGTGGCCCTTCATATGAACCCGGATCACGGAATCCCACATGTCCTCAGTCATCTTCACGATCATGCCGTCGCGGGAGAAACCCGCGTTGTTCACCATGATGTTGAGGTCACCGAACGTATCGACCGCCGTTCGAACGATGCGCTCCGCATCCTCCCAGTTCGCGACATCGCCAAAGGCCGCGACGGCCTTGGCACCCAGGGCTTCGATCTCCTGGACCACGGCCTGAGCCGGCTCTTCGTTGGTGCCCGATCCATCGGCCTGGGTCCCTAGATCGTTCACGACCACGCTGGCACCATGGCGCGCCAGCTCGAGAGCTTCGATCCGGCCGAGCCCCTGGCCTGCGCCGGTAACGATGGCCACTTTTCCGTCCAGAATTCCCATCTCATTCTCCCGTTCGTTTACCTAGATGCGCTCGATGATCGTGGCGGTGCCAACGGCGGAGCCGCAGCACATCGTAATGAAGGCCGTGCTCTTGTCCTGGCGTTCCAGCTCGTGAAGTGCAGTGACGAGCAGGCGTGATCCCGTGCAACCCACAGGATGTCCCAATGCGATCGCACCGCCGTTCACGTTGACCTTCTCCGCATCGATCTGGGGGAAGGTCTTCAGCCAGGCGAGCATGACGGCTGCAAAGGCCTCATTGCACTCGAAGAGATCGATGTCCGAGAGCGAAACCCCGGAACGCTTCAAGATCTTGTGCGTGGCATCGATCGGCCCCTCCAGAATGGTGGTCGGATCGCAACCCGTGACCACCTCATGGAGAATCCGCGCCCGAGGGCGTAGCCCCAACTCCTTCGCGCGCTCCGGCGTCATGTAGAGAAGGCCCGCCGCACCATCCGATACCTGGGAAGAGGTTCCCGCGGTGTGGATGCCGCCCTCCTGGACGGGCTTCAAGGCCGCAAGCCCTTCGAGGGTCGTATCGCGTAGGCCTTGATCTCGACGGACCAGCTTCGTTTCGCCGGTCGGCGCGCCATCATCGCCTAGCACCGGCGCCTCGACCGGAAGGATCTCGCGCTCGAAACGCCCCTCATCCCAGGCTTGCTTGGCGAGGGTCTGGCTGCGCAGGCCGAGAGCATCCGTATCGTCGCGGGTGATGCCGTACTTTTCAGCGATGCGCTCGACACCGATGAACTGGGACATCGGCTCGTCCCAGGGAAAGCCGTCCGGAAGGAAGAAACCAGGGCCATTCATCACGTTCATGCCAAGGCCCACATGGCTCATCTGCTCGACGCCGCAGGCGATCCCGATGTCGATCGAGCCGGTCTTCACCAACGCACTCACCAGGTTGTTCGCCTGTTGGCCCGAGCCGCATTGCACGTCGATCGTGGTACCGGCGGTCGAGTAGTCCTCGGGAGAGACCGAAAGCCACGCGTGGCGGGTAATGTTATTCGATTGCTCGCCCGCCTGGGTGACGCAACCGCCAAAGATCTGATCCACATCCCCAGGCTCGATCCCCGCCTTCTCGATCAGGCCACGCTGGATCTTTCCGAGCAGCTGGGCGGCATGCAGCCCCGATAGATCGCCCTTGCCCATTTTCCCGCGGCCGATCGGCGTTCGGAGCGCCTCGACGATCACAGCTTCCGGCATCTTCAATCCCTCCTGTTCTCAGCTCTGCTGCCCGAGGATCATCGCGCTCGTGGGAACGCCGACTCCGGCCGTCACCAGCACGTGTTCGTTCTTGGCGGGTTGATTCGTCGACGTCCCGCGGATCAGCCGCGTGCCCTCGACGACACCGTTGACGCCGTGGATATAGGCTTCGGAGAGCTGGCCACCGTGCGTATTGGTCGGCAAGCGGCCACCCTCCGCCCGCAAGGCGCCATCCTTCACGAAATCCTTGGCCTCCCCGGGCCCGCAGAAGCCGAAGCTCTCGAGCTGCATCAAGACGATCGAGCTGAACGCGTCGTAGATGATGGCGGCGTCGATGTCATCCGGCCCGAGGCCTGCCATTGCGTACATCTGCTTCGCCACCAACTCCATCTCGGGAATGTTGGAGATCTGCGGACGGTAGAAGCTCGTCATCTGCTCCTGGTCGTCGCCAGAAGCCTGGGCAACACCGCGGATCAGCGCCGCCGGCTGAGCCAGATCCTTTGCGCGCTCTGGCGTGGTGATCACCACCGCACAGCCACCATCGGTTTCCTGGCAGCAATCGTAGAGCCGCAGCGGCTCACAGATCCAGCGCGCGTCCATGTACTCGTCCAGCGTGAGGGGGCGCTTGTGAAAGAAGGCGGCCGGGTTGTTCACCGCGTGGTCCCGTGTAGCGATCGCCACCTCGGCAAGATCTTCGGGCTTGGCTCCGAAATCATGCATGTAGCGCTGGGTGAACATCGCCACCCAGCTGGCCGGAGTGAGCAGGCCCCAGGGCATGTACCAGCTCCAGTGGATGAGATCGGTGGTGACGATATCCCCGGAAACGCCCTCGCTATAACGCTGCCCCGAGCGCCCGTTGAGCGCGCGATAGGCGACAACGTACTTGGCCGCGCCCGTCGCTACGGCCATGGCGGCCTGGTGGATGATGCCAATGGCTGCGCCGCCGCCGTAGCCGATCTTGCTGAAGAACGTGAGATCGCCGCAGCCGACGGAGCGCGCCACTTCGACTTCATCGTTTGTGTCGAGGAGGAAGGTGGTAAGGCCGTCGATGTCTTTCGGTTGGAGACCGGCATCGAGAATCGCCTTGCGAACCGCCTCGGAGGCCAACGCCAGCTCGGAGACACCCGAGTTCTTCGTGTACTTCGTCTCGCCGATGCCAACGATGGCAGCCTGATCGTGAAGAGTGCCCGCCATCTTCAAGCTCCCGTCGGCAGGGCCACAGTCACCTTGCCTTCGACGTGGTTGCCCCAGGAGTTCTTTCCGACGACTTCGACCACGATCGTCCCATCGTCAGCCTTCTCCAGCACCTTCCCGCGCATCTTCATCGTATCTCCCGGCAGGTTCGGCGTGCCGAGCTTGATCGCCAGGCCTTTGATTCGTGCGTCGATGCCCGCCCAATCCGTGACATACCGCCCCACGTAGCCATTCGTCGTCAGGATGTTCATGAAGACGTCGTTCAGGCCCTGGGCGTTGGCCGCTGATCGATCGTGGTGGACCGGCGTAAAATCCCGGGAAGCGATGGCACCACCTACGATGATCGATGCCGTGAGCGGAACGTCGAGCGCGGGAAGCTCGTCGCCGACCCGGACATCTGAAAGGGAGAGGGAAGTCGTCATACGGATTCCTCCAATCTCGTTCCGGCGAGGTCGCGCCCGAGCCACGCGAGCTGCGGAGACGCAGACCCGAGTTGAAGTTCGAGGGCCCGTGCCCACAAGAAATATCGCTGGATGGGATAGTCCACGTCTGAGCCGATACCGCCGTGAAGGTGCACGCTGGCCTTGGCCACCCGTGAACCCGCTTCGGCCGCCCAGTACTTGGCGACGGCCGCATCGCGCGCCGCCGGCTGGCCGTCAGCAAGCTTCCATGCCGCTCGCCAGGTGCACCAACGCAGGGCCTCCACATCGATGAAACAATCCGCTGCCCGGTGCTGCACGGCCTGGAAGGTTCCGATCGGCACACCGAATTGCTCGCGCTCACGTGTGTAGCCAGCCGTGATGTGAAGCGCCTGCTCGGACACACCTATCTGGATGGCAGAGGTGGCAACGAGCGCTCGCTCATGGAGCCACGTCATGATCTTCTCGCCGTTGGCTTCCTCACCGCCAAGGCGATCCTCTGCCTCGACCCGCACACCCGAAAGCTCCATCTCGAAGAGCAGGGCTCCGGTAGAGATTCGGCTTCCCGACAAGGTCACGCCGGGGCCGTTCGGATCGACGAGGAAGATCGTAACGTCTCCGTCGCCTCCGCCCACGCGTGCTGGTACGAGAATCCGATCCGCACGAGAAGCGGCCGATACGAAACGCTTGCGCCCTTCGAGGATGAAACCGGCACCGTCGGCCCGAGCCGTGGTAGCCGGCGCCGTGACCTCGGCGGAATCAGCATCGAGCAAAGCTGCACCCAGCTGTGCCCTCCCGGCTGCGATCCGCGGCAACCACTCCGACTGCTGCGCAGCCGTTCCGTAGGCAGCGATGGGCAACCCACCAAGGACCAACGTCTCGAGCACAGGAACCGGCGCGACGACCCGGCCCACTTCTTCGAGCAGGCAGCAGAGTTCGAGAAAGCCCATCCCCATTCCGCCGTGGGCCTCAGGGATGGCAATGCCAAGCAGATTGGCCTCCGCCAGCTTCGCCCAGAGTTCATCGTCCTGGGCGGACTCGCTGGCGGACACCTGCTTCACGCGATCCGTGGACGCTTCCTTCTCCAGGATCTCGCGAGCCAGCTCGCGAACCGTCTCCTGCTCTTCGGTGAACGTGAACTCCAACGTTCAAGCCACCGGGCGAAAGACGGGCAGCTTCATGCCGTCGTCGCCCTCTTCCACCGAGCCCTGGACCGCCATTCCGATGTGCACATCTTCGGGCTTGCAGCCGAGCAGGTTCGACATCAGCCGGGTGCCTTCCTCCAGATCGATGAGAACAGCCAGGATGGGGAAGTCGTAGCCGGGGAACTGGGGATGGTGCATCACCGTGAAGGTATGAACCGTGCCCTTTCCAGAAGCTGCGATGTAACCCATGTCCATCGCGCCGCACTCGCCGCACATCGGGCGCGGCGGATGGAAGAGCTTGCCGCATTGGTTGCACGTCTGAATGGGAATCTTCCCCTGCTCGACCTCGTTCCACCAGGGAGCGTTGTCGTGGCCCATCGGCGCCTTGATGCGCGCCGGGGCCGCGGCTGCTGCCGTCTCTCCCGAATCGGCTGCAGCCGTCTGCTGGGCAGGAATGAACTTGAGCACCCGGAACGTCATCCAGCCGAGTTCATCACCGTTCTGATCCGTGTAGCGCGTTCGCGTATCGATGAAGTATCCGATGCCGAGCGCCGTCGCCTTTTCTTCGGAAACCGATTCGATCACGGTCTCCTCGGTGACTTCGTCCCCCGGCACGAGATAGCGCGTGTAACCCTGCTCGGTATTCGTCGCGACCACCGACGTGTAGCCGTGCTCCGTCAGCAACTTGTGGATGCGCTGCACACCGTTGACGGGCTCGTCGTAGCCCTTGTGCATCTCGAAGCCGTCCATCGTCCAGGCCTGGAGCATCGTCGGCTGTGCGACGATCCCTTCGTGCAGCGAAGCCTTGGCAGCCTCGGGGTCGAGGTACGCGGCATTCGCATCGCCCATGGCATCACACCACGCCCGGATCATCGGCTCGTTCACCGCGTCGCGGCCGGCCTTGGGCGGGCCAATCGGCTTGCCGACGAACTCCTGCAGTTTGGCTTCGAGCTCTTTCTTCTGGTCGGGGGTCAGAGGCAATTCGGCTCTCCCAATCTTCTGACTAACGTCGCGCGCGGGGCATCTGGAGCCCGGCCGCGGCGATGATGTCACGCTGCACTTCGTTCACACCGCCGCCGAAGGTATTCACCATCGCCATTCGATAGGCGCTCTCGAGCAGCCCACCGAACAGCGCTCCCTCTTCTCCGCGCCGCACGATCCCGGCCTGCCCCGTGATCTCCTGAAGCAGCCGGTAGCAATCGATCACCATCTCGGTGCCGAAGACCTTGACCGCCGAAGATTCTGCCATCCCGGGCGTTCCCTGATCGAGCAGCCAGGCAGAGCGCCAGTTCATCACCTTGAGCGCCTCGACCTCGGCATACACCTTCGCCAGGCTCTGCTGCACCCACGGCTCGTCGAGCATCCGCCCACCGCCCGGACGTTCCGTCTTCTCCGTCCAGGCCCACACCTCATCGAACAAGCGGTCGAGGCTGGCCGGCATGGCGAGGGTGATGCGCTCCAGGTTGAGCTGCCCTGTTATCAGTCCCCAGCCGCCGTTCTCCGGCCCGATCGTATTCGAAACCGGTACGCGAATGTTCTCATAGAACGTGGCGTGGGTGATCTCTCCGCCGATCGTCTCGATCGGCGTCGCGGTGTAACCGGGATCAGAAGTCGGCACCAGGATGATCGAGATGCCCTTGTGCTTTGGCGCGTCCGGATCCGTGCGACAGGCCAGCCACACGTAGTCCGCATCGTGGGCATGGGTCGTGTAGACCTTCTGGCCGTTGATCACCCACTCGTCGCCATCGCGTACCGCACGTGTCTGCAACGAGGCGAGATCCGTCCCCGCGTTCGGCTCCGTGTAGCCGATCGAAACCATCAGCTCGCCGTCACGGATCCTCGGCAGCAGCGCGTCCTGCTGCTCCTTCGTACCGTGCTGCATCAGCATCGGCCCAACCGTGTTGACGGTGATCAGCGGAAGCGGAGCGCGCGCGCGATACGTCTCATCCCAGAAGATGAATTGCTCGATATGCCCGCGGCCCTGCCCACCCCATTCTTCGGGCCAACCGATCACCAGCCAGCCGTCCTTCCCCATCCTCCCCATGGCCTCACGAAACGCCGGCCCACCCAGCTGGTCCCATTCTTCATCGAGCCGCCGGCGCAGATCGCCCTGCAGGAGATCGGCGTAGTAGGCCCGAAGCTCCTGGCGCAGGGCCTTCTGCTCGGGGGTGAAATCGATGTGCATGGGGGGAGAGCCTCTCGCGGTGAGCCCCTGCCGAGTGGGAGGGGCCGCAAGAGCAGAATTGAAACATGTTCTAGTTTTGGACGCAAGGGCCCCCGGACCCGTGATTTGAGGCGTTTGAAGATCTATTGGGCCGTTTGGCCCCGGTTTCGTGCCGATCTTGCGCCGAAATGGTCGATCCACGGACGAAAGCCGCGCCGAACCGGGCGCGAGTGGGGCGCCGGAATGTCGCGAAAATGGCCTGCCTGTGGACACGCCGCTGCTAGTCAGCCATCCCGTCGCAGCGCGATCCCGTGCTTTTCGACCAGGCGGTAGATCGCCGCGCGGCTGCGTTGCATGCGCTCGGCCGTGTTCGTGACGTTTCCGCCGGTTTCTTCGAGATTCCGGATCAACGCTTCCCGCTCCTCCAGCTGATGGCGTGCGCGCAGCTCTGCGACGGAGGGGCGGAGTTCTTCGAGGACGGCTTCCACCTCGGGGAGACCGATTCGCGGGTTCTCTGAGCAGGCCACCAGGCGCTCGACGACGCGCCGCAACTCGTTCAAGTTGCCCGGCCACCGCTCGTGGGCCAGGCGACGCAGCGCTCCACCGGTGAGCTGGCGATCCTGCCGGCCCAGCTCATGGCCGATCGATGCAAGCAGTCCGACGGCCAGCCCCGGAAGATCCGCCGGGCGATCGCGGAGGGCAGGAAGACGCACCTCGAAGCGCTGCAAGGCCCGAGCGAGGCCTGCGTCGAAATCTCCGCGGGCGACTCGATCCGAGAACAGTGGCCCCGCCGAGCCGATCAGCCGGGTGCGCTCGGGCGGAGCCTCGATGAAACGGTGCCATCGCTTCTGCCCCTCGGGCGGCAGCCGCTCGATCCCGTGCAGATGGACTGTTCCGCGAAGGGGAATCGCTTCCGGTCCGCCACTCCGGGCGGCGACGACGACGAACGCCGCTTCAGGTTCTGGGCCCAAAGCGTGCAGCAACCTCGCGGCCACGCGACGTCCGGTCCCCGGCTCCCCGAGCAGCAGCACCGGCGCCCTCAAGGCCGCCAGGCCGCGCAGCCACTCGCGTACGCGTACGATGGCCGGGCTCTCTCCCGCCAAGGGGTCGAAAGCCGCCTGCGAGCTACCCGCATTGCCCAGCGAGTGCATCGGCGGGTTCGTCGGGTCCCGCTCGTCAGAAACCTGAGGCATGTCCGAACTCCTTCTCATCCAGCCCGCGAAACCCGCCAGCACGAGAATGACGAAGCTGGTTGCGACGGAACGGCGTAGGCCGTGTCATGCCTGCCAGCCTAACCCGCCGGCGGAATTCCCTGGAAGGTTCGAGAGCCGCAGATCCCGGCGGAAACCGCCAAACTGCGCAGCTCCGAACGCTAGGCCAGGCCGTGCTTCTTCAAGCGATAGGCCACAGCGCCCCGGGTCATGCCGAGACGTCGCGCCATCTCCGCCATGTTGCCGCCGCAGAGATCCAGGAGATCTATCAACTCGTCCCGCTGCGCTACGTGCCGTGCGGCCCGGCGCTGCAGCAGGCCCTCGTGCTGCTGGCAGACGACCGCATGCAGGGCTTCCCTGATCGCCGTTCCCGAGACGATCCTGCCTCCCGCAAAGGCCACTGCTTTTTCGAGCACGTTCTTGAGCTCACGAATGTTGCCAGGCCAGGGTTGCTCCGCGAGGGCTTCGATCGCCCCGTCTGATAGACGATGGCCCTCAATGCCCATGTTGCGAGCGGCTTCTGCCGTCAACTCGTAGGCCAGTGCCTCGATGTCATCTGGCCTCTCGCGTAGGGCTGGAACGTGAATGCGAAGCGCGTTGAGCTCCTCGTAGAGGCGGGCATCGGGGATGGCCCCATCCGGGGGCGCACCCAGACCCTCTCGCCCAGTGGCCAGAATCCGAGAGAACGGGGAACTTCCGCCGCGAATCCTTTGCAGCTCCGTGAACCATCGACGTTGTTCGGGAGCCGAGAACGTATCGATGTCGCATAACAATACGGCCCCGGGCCCCTGCGGTAGATCCTGCGTATCCTTGTCGACCCGGACGAGCGGATGACTGGAACCCGAGAGGGCGTGCAACGCCTCGGCGACGCGTCCTCTTCCGGCCCCCTTTTCTCCCGTGATGAACACCGGCCCGTCGATTGTCGCCAGGATGCGGACGGACTGGCGCACCTCTTCCATCTCACGCGATCTACCGGTCAAGAGCCTTTCTGCGTCGTCGCCCGGAGCCAGGCCCCGTAGCCGAACCAGCCCACGAACCAGGGGTTGAAGCCTTTCGAGATCGTCGGGAAAACGAAGGTAGTCGTCCGCTCCGGCCCGCAGGGCCGAAACTGCCGCAGAAACCTCGGCGTAGGCCGTCAGCAACACCAGGGGCACACCGGATGCGGATCGGACTTTCCGAAGCAGATCGAAGCCATCGGCTTCGGGCATTCGCACATCGCTCACGATGACGTCGGGGTTGTCCTGCTGATAGGCGAGCCAGGCTTCGGCGCCATCGCCGGCGCGGGTCACCGAGAAATCCGGGGCCGCAAACTCTCCGGCAATCAAGTCGAGCGCTTCGGGGCAATCGTCCACGATCAAGACCGAGATCACCTGATTCATGGCGCGGACTCGGCCTCGAACCGATCGAGTTGGAGCCGCACCCGCGCAGTCGTTCCGCAGCCCGCGACAGACTCGAGCTCGAGGCTCCCACCCAGCCCCTCGACGATCTCCCGTGAAATCGACAGGCCCAGCCCGGAGCCTCCCTTGCGAAACGTTACGAACGGATCCATCACGCGCTGAAGACCCTCGCTCGGAATTCCGACGCCATTGTCTCGAACTTCGACCTGGAGTTCCTCGTGGGTGCGGCGAACTTGCAGAGCCACCGGTTGATTGTCGTCGACAGCTTCGATCGCATTGTCGAGCAGATTGACGAGCACCCGGCCGAGGCGCTGCGAACCGGCGGGCAGACGAGAATGCTCCGGCAGGGGATGAACCACGACCCGCCCCGAGCCGCGCACCTCCTCGATCTCGTGCAGCGCCTTCTCGATCAGATCCGCGAGCTGAACCGGATCCGATCCTCTGGGTCCCGGATCCGATCCGACGGGTTCCGGATCCTGCTCGAGCACGCACCGCACGATCTCCCGCAGCCGGCCCGCCAGGCGAGCCAGCGAGGCAAGCGCATCGGCCTGGTCTTGCCGGGCGATCGACCCGTCACGAAGCTTGCATGCCAGCACCTCGAGCGTTCCGAGGGGCTTGCCGATCTCGTGAGCAAGCTCTGAATGAACTCGGCCCTTCGCGGCAAACTTCTCCGAGATGACGAGCTCTTCGTTCAAACGAATCACGCGCAGCACCGTGGCTACCTGGGCCGCCACCGCAGCCATGAAGCCGAGATGCGCGAATGAAAACGACATTCCAGCACGATGGGGGCTCAAGAAGATCGCCACTGCCGCCGCCGTGAGCCCGCCAACAGCGATCAGCAATGCTCTCGAGAGCACGACTGAGCCGAGACTCATCGCGAAGAGCGCGTCGATCGAACGCGAGAACAAGGAATCACGTGCACTCCTGGGAAGAATCTGCGGCCGCATGGGTCTGGAAAGCATCGATTCTACGAAGGCGACCGGATCCACAACCTCATGACTGCCTCAGGGCCCCTGCTGGGCGCCCTGCTGGCCTTCCCGTTCCCCGAGGGGTTCGCATCCGCGTCGATCTCACGCCGATCCAGCCCGGCGAGAGAACGCTCAGCCCGGCACGCCCTCGATCGCCAGCGCGCGGGCAACTTCTCCGGGCAGCGCTTCCGGGAGGGGCACCTTCGTGTCCCCACCCAATCGCTCGACGCCCGCGAGCTTCGGCGCGCCCAACCAATGCAGGTTCGCGCCTGCGGGCAGGGGCAGATCCACGAAGGTCACGCTGTCTCCGTCGGGCCGACCTAGCAGGAAGGCGTAGACCGTCTCACCTTTGCACGTGAATCGCACGGGAATCCCCTCTCGGGTCTCCCCCTCCGCTCGCGTCCACGGGCGCGTATCATAGATTCCCTCGGCGTTCTGCGCGAGGAACTCGCCCAACCAGCGAAGACGCTCGAGTTGGGGCTCCGGAATCTGTGCATCCCTGCCCCGGGGCCCGACGTTCAGCAGCAGGTTTCCGTTCTTGCTCACGATGTCGATCAGCGAGTGGATCAAATCCTCTTTGGAGAGGAAATCTTCGGGCAGCGATGTGTGGTTGTAGCCGAAGCTCTTGTCCATCCCCCGCACGCACTCCCATTTCTTCGTCTGGATGTCGGGGTAGGAAGCGTATTCGGGTGTGCGGTAGTCGCACATGGGCGGGGACGGCGGCGCGATCGAACCGCCGCTCTTCTTGATCTGGCGGACGAGCAAGGCCTCGAGCAAACGCGTGATAGGCCGAAAACGCATCAGCGGGATCAGCCAGCTCCGCGTCAACCAGCGGTCGTTGATGACGCCTTCGGGCACGGCATTGTAGTAGTGGGCGAGCAGCCTCCAGAGTTCGGCCGGGTAGTCCGGCCAGGTGATGTCATTCCAGAGGACGTCCGGGGCCACCCGCTCGATCAGCTCACGAACCTGGGCGGCGGCATAGGCCGGATACGCGCCACCGGGCATTCCCGCAAACACGTCGACGAGGCCCTCGAGCGGGCGATCATCGAAGGTCCAATCGAGGCCGCCGGAGTAGTAGACGCCGTAGCGCATGCCGGCCTCGCGAACGGCAGATGCGAGCTCACCCACCACGTCCCGCCCGGTATTCCATCCCTTCCACTTCGCATCCGGATGGGCGACATCGCTAGGCCACAAACAGAAGCCATCGTGATGCTTCGTCACAAGCACGACATAGCGTGCGCCGGCTGCGCGGAAATGTTTCGCCCATGCTTCGGGTTGCCACTGCTCGAGGCCTTTGCGGTAGTCGTCGGCGAAGCTCTCGTAGGGAAGATCGCCGTAGGTTTCCTGGTGGTGTCGTTGCACGGCAGAGCCCGGAAGCTTGAGGGAGTTCCAGTACCACTCCGAATAGGGGGATTCGGTCTGGTCCGTCTCCCCGGCGAAGATCTCTTCGATGCCCGCGCTGCGCGGCGCGAAGGCCGGCACGGATGAAACGCTCCAGTGGATGAAGATCCCGAGCTTTGCGTCATGGAACCAATCGGGAACCTGATGTGTGCGCAGGCTTTCGAGTGTGGGCGCGTATGCCATCGGTTCAGCCTGCGTGTCCGGCGAGCAATGCCGCACCCACGACGAAATCGAGGATCAGCCCGGGCACGACCTTGCCGGGTTCGGGCCGATCGAGCCCGAGGGAGATCAACTTCGCGACACCTCCACCCAGGAAGGCCGCCGCCCCGACCAGGAACGCCGCGGGCTCCCGGGTGATGAGACACACCAGGCCGATGGATCCGAGGTTGCCCCCGAACACCGCCCGCAGCTCACTCATGCCGTGGAGCCCGGTGGTCGCGAGGCCGGTCGCTTCGGCCAGCACGAGGGGGCGCAGCAGGCCGACGGCCCCGAGCAGCACAACCGCGACGGCACCCAGCAGAGGAACAGCGGCGAGTACGGAATCCATGGGGCCTCCTTGGCGAGGCCCCCATGCTACTTCAGCGCGTTGCACGAAACGCATGAAGACTTCGAGCCTTCGATTTTCACGATGGCTCGAGGACGTGCGGATAGGGGCCATTGACCCCACTTCCACGGATGCTGCGAGCAGGGTTTGGATCGGTACCTCTGTTTCCAGTGCGTTCATCCGAAGAGCCGGAAGGGAGTTCCATCTCGTGCAGGTACGTCGCATTTCGATTGGCCATCTCGCCGCTGTCGCCTGGCTTGGCGTCGGCCTGCTGTTGCTCACGAGTTGCAGCGCAGAAGTTGAAACGCCAGAGGTCCAGATACGCCGAACCCTGGCTGCGCTGGAGACCGCAGCCGAATCCGGAGACGTCTCCGGATTCAAGGAGCTCGTATCCGAGCAGTACACCGATGCCCAGGGCCACGACAAACAGGCGCTGGGCGTCTACGTCGCGTTCCAGGTCATGCGCAATGGCAACCGCCACATCGTCCTGCGCGTACGCGACGTCCTGGTCATCTCACCCGGGAGCGCGGAGGTCACCCTGATCGCCGGGATCGGAGGCACCCGTGGCGCCGGGGATGCCCTTTCCCTGCATGGCAACGTGTACCAGATCGACGTCGACCTCGAGGAAGAGGAAACGGGGACGTGGCGGCTGGCCTGGGCCCAGTGGAAGCCGGCCGCTGCGGCGGAGCTCCTCTAGGAGGGCGGGAGAACGGGTGCGGAGCACGGTGGTAGACTATCTGCCGACATGTCCGCCCCGAACTCCGAAGACCCCCGCACGATCCGCTGGAAGCTGATCCGCGATCTCCTCGTCTTCGTCTCGAAGGCCAGTCTGGAGGCGCTGCGAGATCTGGCCTTGATCCCCGCCGCCCTGATCGCTGGCATAGCGGGCCTGATGTTCTCGCCCTCCCGGCCCGAGCGTTACTTCCACGAAATCCTGAAGATCGGTGATCAATTCGACGATTTCGTGGATCTGTTCGGAAAGCAGGCACGCGGCCGACGCGGGCTTGCCACCGAGGCGAATGAAGAAACCGAGGACGACGCATTGCGCGCCGACGATGTCTTCGATCGAATCGAGAACCTGTTGGTCGAGGAATACCACCGCGGTGGCGTGACGGCTCAAGTCAAGGAAGCCATCGACCGCGGGCTCGACGTCGTACAAGAAGCCGTAGCCGATAGTACGCCGGCGCTACGCGCCCCTGACTCCGAAGAAGATCGCGGCAAGTAGATCCACGCTACTCTCGCCGCGTAGGAGATGCATTTGAGTAGTGAAGCCCAATCCAAGAGCCACGATGTCGAGACCTACGAGACGGCGATGGAGATCGCCTGGCAGTTCGACTACGAAATCGGAATCGACAAGCTGCGCAGCCTGTACTCGAAATCGAAGAAGCAGCAATGGGATGGCGAGGCCGATCTCGATTGGTCGATCGAGGTCGATCCCTCGAAGCCGCTGATCGACGACGACCGCTTCGGGTTGTCGGAGATGCCCTTCGTCAAGCGCTTGTCGAAGAGTCAACAGGAGACCTTTCGCGCCCACGTCGGCGCCCAGCGCCTTTCCCAGTTCCTGCATGGAGAACAGGGCGCGCTGATGACTGCGGCCACCCTCACCCATGCGGTTCCGGACTACGAGGGCAAACTCTACGCCGCGACGCAGACGATGGATGAAGCGCGCCACGTCGAGGTCTTCGAGCGATACCTCAGGAAGCTCGCCGTCATCTACCCCATGTCTCCGTTCCTGCGCGAGCTGATCGATACGACGCTGAAGAGCGAGAGCTGGATCAAGGTCGCGATCGGGATGAACATGATCGTCGAAGGTCTGGCACTCGGAGCCTTCCACAACATGCGGCGCGCCACATCGTGCTCGCTTCTCCGGAGCTTGCTCGAAGGTGTGCTCCGGGACGAGAGCCGGCATGTCGCGTTCGGCAACGTCTACGTCGGCAAGACGATTGCGGAGCTGCATCCCGACGACCGGGAGGACGTGGCCGAGTTTGCCTTCGAAGCGTTGATGCTGATGGTGCGTTCGACAGGCCGACAGACGGGCAAGCCGCCTGCGCCGGATCCGACCTTTCGCCTCGTGCTCGAAAACAGCGAGATCGATCCGGCAGATTTCCTGGCGGGCATGATGGAAGCGCGCGAGCAGGGCATCGAGTTCGAGCAGCCGCCAGGCACCGTCCACGCCTTCAAGGATCTGATGATGCCGGCCCTGGCCAGGGTGGGCGCCATCACCGACCGCACCCGCGAAAAGTTCGCCGATGAAGGAATTCGTATCTTCGAGGATCTGTCTGTGCTCGAGGCCATGGAAGACGACGAGACGGGCAGCATCGAAATCGGCTGACACCTGCCAAGGGGGTGCGGCTAGCGTATCTGGACGGCGTAACCGGCTTCAACCAGGGCGACGGCCGCTTGCTGGGCGTCGATGACGCGAGACAGGCTGCGCACACCAGGCGCTGCGGCCCAGCCCTCCCGCACCAGGGCTTGCGTCAACCAGGCTGCGGGTAGCGCGGGAATATCCAGCCCAGCCGTTTCGGCGATGACCTCGGTGCGACCTCGCTCGCGTCCGTCTGCATCTTCGGCGACCACGCTGAGAATGCCTCGCTCGGTTCCCAGATTGCGCGCGAGCTTTGCGACAGGAAGTGCAATGCTTGCGAAACGTTCGACCCAGCGAGGACTGAGCCGGCCTAGCATCGGCGCCGCGAGGGCCAGCATGCGATTCAGCGCGCGGCGATCGAAGCCCATATGAAAGTGAATCGGCAGGAGACGCTGGCCAAGCCGCACCTGGCCATTCGAGAAGGGCACCGGATAGGGCCCGAAGTACAGTTCGCGCCCATCCAGGACTTCATGGGCGACGAGCTTGTCGAACCAACGGCCGCTCGGCCCCTTGCGTCCAATCGGCTGCAGAAGGCTCGAAAGCAACGCACGGGTGACCGGGTTCCTGGAGCCCATCGAGAGGAAGACCCGCAGGCCAGCGACCTCGGAATCGCCCTGCCAGCGCTGCGCCAGGACATCCACCAGGCCCGGCACCGTGGAACAGCCGGGCAGGACGAGGACGCCAGCCTTCGCAGCGGCCCTCTGCTCACCGACCTCTCGAACCCTCTCGACGAAAGCCAGCTGCTCGGACAGGTCCGCATAATGACATCGCGAAGAGATCGCCGCGTGGACGAGCGGTGCTGGATCATACGTATACGGGCCGACCGCGTTGATCACGAGGTCGGCCGTCGTGAGCAGGGCCGCCATACCCTCCCGATCGGCAACTTCGAGCTGGTGAATGGGCAGCTCTGCATGCCCCCGCCCGCTTCGATTGGTTCCAACCAGAAGGGCCGTCGGTGCCAGACGCCGAATCAACCGGCATACCCGGCTGCCCATTTCCCCAGTCGCCCCCACGACGACGATCGTCTTGCTCACGGTGCACCGGGAGGGCATTCGGCCAGGTCGCGACAGCCGATCTGGGCGTGGGAAGCGTGATAGGCCGTGTAGTGCTCGCGCACCCGGGCAGCGCTCGACACGAAGGGATCTGCATGGAAGAGGCCCTCGAGGACGGCCTTGACCGTCGTTGCCCAGGGCGAGGGAGGAATCGTCTCGTACGTCAGGCCCGCGGCCAGCAACACGACCCGCTGATTGGGCAGATAGCCCGGGCCCGTGAATGCCGGCAGGTAGGGATTCCCGGTTTCAACCTGCATGGGCGGTATGGCGGTATCGAGGCGTGTCACCGGATCCGGGAACCAGGTGAGATCCTCCAGCTGATTGAAGGAGACGCTGGCCGCCACCAGGAAGGCCGCGGCGACAGCCAGCCGGATGCGCGGGCGCGGCGGCCAGAACAGCATCCCAGCCGCCGCCGCGGCGGCCGCATGAATTCCGGCGATCGAAAGCAAGAACGTCGGGTAGATGGCGACAGGCAGATCGAACGCGAGCAACAGCCACTCCCCGATGCTCGCTACGTGCCCGGAGAAGACCATGATCGGGAAGTAGGCGAACCGCCAGGCCAGGATGCCGGCCAACACGAGAGCGAGCAGGCTTCCCGAGCGCAGCGAGAGCTGGCGAAACATCGCCAAACCCAACGACACGCCACCGATCGACGCGAGCTGGATCCCGCTCCACAGGGGGAGCTGGCGAAGAGGGCGCATGCTGTCGATGGCATTGCCTGCCAACACCAGGGCCGCCGCCAACAGGATGGCGGCGAGCGCAATCCGCTTCACCAGACGATCTTGCTGCGCAGCTCCGGCGCCACGACGTCCAGGCGCTTCGAAAGCTCCGGCAGGTGGCACGTGGGCACTGCCGGGAAGAGATGATGCTCCATGTGATAGAACATGTTGTAACTGACGAAGGATTTGACGTCGTTACGCAGGGTCCGCGCGATGTAGTGCGTGCGGTCGCAATCGTGGTGCACCGTCCACACCGCGAAGAATGCCGAGAAGCATTGGCCCACGGTCATGGCGATGACGTGATACTGCAGCCACGCCAGATCGAGAACGAAGAAAGCCAGAACCACCATGCACGCGATGGCGATGAGCTCCGCATGGATCCACTTCTTGACGCGCGGCTTTCCAAGGGTGAGTGCCGCGTGATGCAGCCGTACCGGAAACTGGGGACCGGTGATCAATGCCTTCCAGCCTGGCATGCGCGCGCTCATGGCTTCGACATCGTCGTCGTCCATGCAGTGCCGGTGATGACGAAGGTGGTTCCATTGCACCGCGTGCATGGCGCTCATCATCAGGGGGGAAAGCACGAACATCAGCCGCTCGTTGGCCTTTGGCGTGACCCCCACGGCGTAGTGGAAGGCGTTGTGCACCTGACGCAGCCCGCAAAGGAAGAAGACGAACGAGCTGAAGAGTGCCGGAACGAACCAGGCCAGATGCCAGGTCACCCCCCAATGGGCGAACAGGAAGGATGCGAACAGCCAGGGCAGGTAGATCACCACCTCGTACGCCACCTCGACCGTGCCGAGATCGCAGAGATCCTTCCATTCCACATCAGCCAGCCGCGGGTCCCGCAGGATCTCGAGCGCCATGGGTCTCCTCTCATCGGTGCCGGCGTATTCAAGCAGTCGGGGCTCGAACCCGCCAGAAGGTGCGCCTGAGACGGACCTGATGCTGACGTATGTATCTATTCATTGACGCCTGTCAGTTTTGAATCTACCGTTCGATTGCGCTCCTGGAGGTTCATCGATGCCCTCGTTCCATCCGGAAGAGGCGGACTGGTACCTGGACGATCCCCACTCGGCGTTTCGGGAACTTCGGGCGAGCGACCCGGTGCACTGGCATGAAGCGGGGGGCTTCTGGTGCGTGACCCGCCATGCGGACATCCAGTACGTCTCTCGCCACCCGCGGCTCTTTTCCTCGGCCCGGGGCACGCAGCTGTTCGAGGCCTCGCCTTCCCGCCGCGGAAAGCTCCTGGGCAGAGCAGGTCGCGAGGCAGCGCCAGCCATCATCCGCATGGACCCACCGGCCCACAACGTCCACCGCAAGCTCGTGATCGGAGAGTTCACGACCCAGCGAGTCGCCAAAATGGAGCCGTGGATCCGCAACGTCGCCCGCCAATGCCTCGATTCCATCGACCCCGCCGACCCGATCGACCTCGTCGATCGGATCGCAGTGCCGCTTCCGATGCAGGTGATCGCGGAGCTCCTCGGCGTGCCGCCGGAAGACGCCGACCAGTTCAAACGCTGGTCCGATGCAGTCGTCGAGCTGGGCGGCGGCGAAATGGTCGCCGCCAACGTCCAGGCGATGGGCGAGTTCGTCGCGTACCTGGGCGATGTCATCGCGGAACGCCGAAGAGAACCGCAGGACGATCTCGTTTCGCACCTCCTGGCCTCCGAGATCGAAGGGCGGCGGCTCACCGACACGGAGATGGCGATGTTCTGCGTCACGCTGCTGGTGGCGGGCAACGAGACCACCCGAAACCTGATCTCGGGCGGGGCCCTCGCGCTCGCTCAGCACCCCGATCAACGCGATGCACTGGTGACCGATCCATCACTGATTCCGAATGCCGTCGAGGAGATGCTGCGCTGGGTATCGCCAGTTCGCAGCTTCATTCGCCATGCGAATCAAGACACCGAGCTGCGTGGCCGGAAGATCCAGCAGGGTGAGTATGTGGCGCTCTTCTATGCATCGGCGAACCGGGACGAGGAAGTCTTCGGCGACGATGCGGAGGCCTTCGACATCCGCCGGCCCGATGCCCGGCGCCACATCGCCTTTGGATTTGGCGAGCATCTCTGCCTCGGCGCTCCGCTCGCGCGCCTCGAGGCGCGCGTGATGTTCGAGGAGCTGCTCGCTCGCTGGCCCCGCTTCGAGCCCACCGCACCCGCGACGCCGCTTCGCTCGAGCTTGATGCAGGGCATCCAGCACCTTCCCGTGACGCTCGCTCCATGAGTGCGCCCTCGCCTTTCGTCCGCGTCGGGCCTCGGGAGAAACGCCGGCAGAAGACACGCGCGACCCTCTACGAAGCGGCCCTCGCCGAGTTCGTTCGCGTCGGATTCGGGAACGCCAGTGTGGCCGAGATCGCGCGAACAGCGGGCGTCTCCCGGCCGAGCTTCTACTTCCACTTCCCGAGCAAGGAGCATGTGCTTCTGGAGCTCCAATGGCGCAAGGAGCTGGAAGTCATTGATCGACTGCGGCCGTGCAACTCCCTCACGGAAGTTCTGCACACACTTCCGGATGCCCTGGTCGACGCGTTCGAAAGTATCGGGGATGCCGAACTCGCCCGTGACATGACCCGCGTCCACGCCCGGAGGCCAGGCGACCTTCCGCTCGACGAACAGCCCTTCCCGCTCGTTCACGAGCTCGCGAAACATTTCGAGAGAGGCGCCGAGCGAGGAGAGCTTCGCAGCGGCCTCCAGCCGGGTCGCGCCGCATTCCTCTGCCTTACCAGCGTGTTCGGCTACTTGATGGCCGCCGAGCCGCAGCAGGATCGACGCACTGACCTTCGGGCCCTCAGCACGCTATTCCTCGCCTAGCTGCTCCGAGCCTCGCACCCTTCAAGAGGATGGACCCCCCGGCCGATTGCATCGAGTGGAAAAGGCGAGGAGGAATTCGCATGTCCGAGAATCCCTACGCACCGCCGTCGGCAGATGTAGAGGCACCCACTGGCGGCACGCTCGCGGGAACCGGGGACTTCCAGATTGGCCAATGCGTCTCCGATGCCTGGTCCACGACCTGGGCCAGCTTCCCCACCTGGCTCGGGGTTGGCATCGTCGCCACGCTCATGCTGCTGGGCTCGGTGGTCACAGTGATCGGATTCTTCCTCGTCGGGCCGGTGCTCGCCTACGGAGTGGGCGTGTTCCTGCTGGGCGTCCACGACGGCCGGGCGGAGTTCAGCGATCTATGGGCTGGCTTTCGCAACTATGGCTCGACGCTCGGCAGTGGCTTGTTCTTCTTCTTCCTGATGGCCCTTCTTACCTACGTCGGTCAGATCCCGGTCTTCCTCGGCATGTTGACCGAATCGACCGGAATGGCGGTCGCCGGGCAGCTCGTCAATCTCGTCTGGGCATTCGTGCTGGTTCGATTCTATTTCGCGTTCTTCATCTGGGTCGAAGGCCAGGCGGGGCCGATGGAGGCCATCGGCCGTTCGTGGACGATGACAGGACCCGTCAAATGGAAGATGATCGGCTTGATGTTCGTGATGGGAGCCATCTACGCGGTGCCGCTCGTCCCGCTCTTCGCGTTGTTCATCCCCGCGATCGCCAGTGACTCGGGCGCGCTCCTGGGCGTCGGTACCCTCGCGGCCGTCATCCTCATGACGCCCACATTGATGATCGGCTACCTGCTCTGGATTTCCGCCTATCGTCAGGTGGCCGGCCGCCCCGAGGTCGTGCGCTGAACAGCCCCGTGGACACCCGCTTCCGGGTCGAGACCCCGGAAGGGATCGAGCTTGCCCTCTCGGTGGCCGGGCTTGTGCCGCGAGGGCTGGCCTTCCTCGTCGATGCATCCATCCGTAGCGTGATCTACACCGCCACCGCGTTGGCGTTCTTCCTCTGGCTTGGCGACGCTGCGACCGGCCCCACGCTGCTCGTCGTCTTCGCCACGGAGTGGTTCTACCCCGTTGCCTTCGAAGTGCTGTGGGGAGGCCGGACGCCCGGGAAGGCCGGCCTGGGCCTTCGGGTCGTGCATCTCGACGGAACGCCCATCCGTTTGCCCGCATCGCTGCTGCGAAACCTCCTGATTGCAGCCGACTTCCTTCCCATGGCGTACGGTTTCGGAATCGTTTCGATGCTTTGCGATCGGAATTGTCGGCGCCTTGGAGATCTAGCGGCCGGATCCCTCGTCATCCACACGCATCATCAAGGCCTTCCTGACCAGGTCGAAGTCGATGCGGCGCCCGTCCCTCCGCCGATCGCGCTCGACGCCGACGAAGAACGCGCCGTGATCGCGTTCGTCGAGCGCGCGCCCAGCCTTACGGCCGCAAGGGCCGATGAGCTCGCCAGTCTGGCGACCCCGCTTGGCGGCACCCGAAAGGATCTGGAGGGAATTGCCGCACATCTGCTGGGGCGAGAGGGATCCAGCCGGTGAAGCAAGAGGCCTTTGCACGCGAGCGCGAGGAGCGTTGGCGCGCATTCGAAACGGCCCTTCTGGGCCTGGAGGCCAGCGAGCCTGCCACGGCGGATTTCGCGGGAGCCTACCGCGCGATCTGCCAGGATCTGGCCCTCGCACGGGAACGGGGGTTCGGGACCGGCCTGGTCGGGCGCCTCGAGGGATTCGCGCTGCGCGGCCATCAGCAACTCTACGGAGCACGCCCCCAGAAGGGATTGCGCTGGCTCGAAGGCCTGCTCGCGTTTCCCGCGGCGCTTCGCCGGGAATGGAAGCTCCTGGCCGCTACCGCATTGCTGTTCTACGGAACCGGTGCCGCCAGCTACGTGGCGGTTCGCATCGACCCGGATGTCGTCTACTCGGTTGTTGGCGCAGAAGGCGCCAACAACATCGAGCAGATGTATGACCCGGAAGCTTCCCATATGGGAACACCGCGGGGGACTTCCGGCGATCTCGCGGCCTTCGGCCACTACATCAGCAACAACGTCTCGATCGGCTTTCGTTGTTTTGCAAGCGGCATCCTGTTCGGCCTTGGCAGCATTTTCCTGGTCGGTTTCAACGGAGTGCTGTTGGGAGGCGTCGCAGGCCACATCGTGAACGTCGGATACGGGGAGACCTTCTGGCCGTTCGTGATCGGGCATGGCGCCTTCGAACTCAACGCGATCGTCGTATGCGGCATGTGCGGCCTGCGGATCGGGCTGGCCGTCACCGTCCCGGGCCGCCGCAAACGCGGCGACGCCCTGCGCACGGCGGCCCGCGGTGTCCTTCCCCTTCTCTATGGCGGAACCGCCATGTTGGTCATCGCCGCCGTCATCGAGGCGTTCTGGTCGTCGAACCATGACGTCTGGCCGACGCCGCTGCTCTACGCGGTCGGCGCCGGCCTTTGGATCTTCGTACTGGCTTCATTGCTCTTCGCGGGGCGACGACGTGCAAGCTGAAGAACTCCGCATCACGGCTCACCCGCGCTCGGGTTGGGAGGCCATCGATCTCGGCTTTGCAATGGCACGCAGCTGGTGGCGACCCATCTGGGGCGCGTGGTTCCTGATCGTCGTTCCGATCGCGTCGGCCCTGATCATCGCGCTTCGCGGCCACCCGTGGTGGACGCTCTTCATCTTGTGGTGGCTCCGGCCCGTGGCGGGCCGTGTCGTACTGCATGTACTCGGAAGAGCGCTCTTCACCGATCCACCCTCCCCCTTCGCCACCTTGCGGGCCATGCCCGAGATTCTTCGGAACGGTGTCTTCGCTTCCCTGACGCTGCTCCGCTTCAGTCCGAACCGTTGCTATGCGCTCCCCGTTCTTCAGCTCGAAGGCTTGAAGGGAGACGCGCGGCAAGAGCGGACCCGGATCCTCACCCGCGCCGAGCTGGGTCCCGCGGCCTCCCTCCATTCCATTGGAGCCCATGTCAACGGCGCCCTGATCCTCGCCTTCCTGATGTTCACGTTGTGGCTGGCACCTGAAGCGTTGACCGAGCAGGTCTTCTTGTTGTTTCAGAACTGGTTCGACGGTGACACGACCGCCGGGGGACTCCTGGTCGCTTTCCTCTACCTGGCCGGCACGAGTGTGGTCGAGCCCTTGCTGATCGCTGGAGGGTTCGGCCTCTATGTGAACCGGAGGATGTGGCTCGAGGGGTGGGATATCGAAATTGCGCTCCGCCGGTTGACGATTCGATCCGAGCGCGAGAAGTCGAACCGTCCTGCCAAGGACATCCAGCGCGGTTTTGCCGCGCTGGCATTCCTGTTGTCGCTCTCCTCCGCTTCGGTCGCTCGCGCGGAACCCGTCTGTGTCCCTGACGATCCAACGACGGCCGGTGCGTGCAGCGCCGAGATCCTGGCCGGCGAAACGTTCGGGCATTGGGAGGACGTGGAGCGCTGGAGGCTTCGGGAGTTCGATTGGGATACGGACACAGAGATGCCGGAATGGGCTTTTGGCAACGAACTCGGCGAGATCCTCGCCGCCCTGGCGGAGGTGCTGCTGTGGACGGGGCTCGCTGTGGGCCTCATCCTGCTCGTGGCTCGCCTGGTCCGGGAGCCTCCCTGGGAGAGCCGCGATCCGGAGCCGAGCGCGCCCATCGCCCTGTTCGGCCTCGACCTCGACCCGAAGACCCTCCCGGCGGATGTGATCGGCGCAGCCCGTGAAGCCTTTGCGGCCGGGGATGCGACGCGCGCGATCAGTCTCTTGTACCGGGGCGCCTTGATCCTCTTGATCGAGCGACGGGAGCTTCGGATCCCCGCCAGCGCCACGGAGGGCGATTGCGTCCGCATCGTCCAGGGCACCTCCGACGCGCCGCTCGTCGATGACTTCGGCGCCTTGAACGAAGCATGGATCCTCTCTCGTTATGCGCGAGCGCCGATCGGGGACGATACCTTCGCCGATCTTTGCCAACGCTGGGCGCCGCGACTTCTGGAGCCGGCCTCATGACCCGGAATCGTTGGACAGCGGTCGTTGCCGCCGTGGTATTGGCCGCGGCCTCGGCCCTGTTCTTCACGTGTTTCGAGCGCCGGACGGAAGCCAAGTATCGAGGCTCGAGCTTCGAAGCGCAGCAGAACCCCTACTTGGCCTGGCAGCTGCTCCTCGAGCGCATGGGGCACGAGGTGAAGATCCTCGAAGGCCCAGGCGATTTCTCTCGGGGCTTCCCCGACGTGAGCGCAACGATCTTCTATCCGGCCAGGCGGCTCACCCTTGGCAAGGAACGCTCCGAACGCCTGCTCGACTGGGTGGAGGCGGGCGGCCACCTCTGGGTGACGACGTGGACGCTCTGGGACGATGAGGACAGGCGGCCGGATTTCCTTCTCGACCCGCTTGGCGTTCGGCAGTTTGCAACCGACGCGCCGACCGAAGGCGACGAGGCGCAGACCGAGCCGACGACCTCGGAATCCGAGCCTGACGATGTGCAGGAAGAGGCGGCAGAAGATGACGGGGAAGAAGGCGCGTCGGCGCCGGATTCCATGGCGAACGCCTGGCCCGGCGTGAGATGGGATGAAGTCGAGCTCTCCTTCGGCCAGGGGGAAAATCGATACACCGCCTACTTCGACCGGGATTTCTGGCTCGAAACGCCGGATGTCGAGCCTGTCGCAGCGATCCGGGGAGAGACAGGCGCGCACCTCGTTCGTGTCCAACACGGCCTCGGCTTCGTCACGGTCGTGACCGACGACTACCTGATTCGCAACGACGGCCTGGGGAATGTCGACCACGCCGAGGTGGCGCTTCGGCTCCTGCTCCGGAAGGGCCGAGGCCCGCAACTCGTATGGATCCTCCCTGTCGAGAACTGGCCAGGTTTCCTGGGCCTCGTCCGGAAACACGGCTGGGCGGTGCTCATGGCAGGAAGCGTCTGGCTGCTCGCCTGGGCATGGCGGGCAGGCCGGCGTTTCGGCCCCCTGATTCTCGAGAAGCCTCCCGTTCGCAGAAGCCTGCTCGAGCACATCGAAGCCGCCGGGCACCTGCTCGCGCGGGGCCGGCGCGACGTGCTGGTGGAAGCTGCCCGCGATGCCCTCGGAGACGAGCTGCGCGCACGGCGGCCTGGATGGCTGCGCATGCGTCCGGAGGAACTCGAGAAACGCCTCGCGGGAACCGCCGCCCTGCAACCGGCTGAAGTCACAGACGCATTGCGCGGGGAGGACGTCGCCTCCAGCCGCAATGCGTTCACCCACACGATCGCAACCCTCGAGAGGATTCGACACACGCTATGAACTCAACTCCCGATGTGACACAGACAGCCGCCATCGAAGCGGCCGCCACCCTGCTAGGCGGGCTCCGCAAGCAGATCGGAAACGCGATCGTGGGCCAGAACCAGGTCATCGACGAGGTCCTGATCACGGTCGCCGCAGGTGGGCACGCGCTTCTCGAAGGTGTGCCCGGAATCGGCAAGACCTTGCTGGCCCGCGCTCTGGCCAAGGCCTTCCGGGGCGAGACCTCCCGTGTGCAGTTCACACCGGACCTGATGCCCGCCGACATCGTGGGGCATATGCTGTACGAGGCCCGCACAGGGGACATGAAGCTGCGGCGGGGGCCGATCTTCACCCATCTCTTCCTGGCCGATGAGATCAATCGCTCGCCGGCGAAGACCCAGGCGGCTTTGCTCGAAGCGATGCAGGAGCGTCAGGTCACGATCGAAGGTGAATCCCTGGCACTCCCCGCCCCTTTCGCCGTGCTTGCAACCCAGAACCCTATCGAGATGGAGGGGACCTACCCACTCCCCGAAGCGCAGCTCGACCGCTTCCTGCTCAAGATCCGGGTGGGATACCCGAGCGAGAGCGAAGAGGTGGCGCTCACCCAGCACGTGACCCGGGGGCGGGTCGGCGACGCCTTCGCACTGGACGACGTGGAAGCCGTGGCCACGCCTGCGGACGTCGTGAAGATCCAGGAGGCGACGGCGGGCATCTACGTGGACGAAAGCGTCGTGGAGTACGCGGTACGAATCACGCGAGCGACGCGGGCGCGCTCGGGCCTCGCGATGGGCGCTGGCCCGCGAGGCGCTCTCGCCCTGGTGCGCGCTGCGCGAGCCCACGCCCTGCTCGAGGGCCGCACGTTCGTCACGCCGGATGACATCAAGAACATTGCCCCGGCGGCGCTGCGCCACCGGTTGCAGCTGGAGGCCAGCGCCGATCTGGAGGGCCGGACCACCGACGATGTGGTTGACGACATTCTCGCGGAGGTGGAGGCGCCGCGAGAATGATCCCGAGCTTTCGCGCACTCGTCGCGCTCGCCGTGTGGACGACACTCGGCGGAGTCGTGGCCTTCTTCCCCGATGCCGAGCCTCTTTGGGTGGTTCTTGGCGTGCTCGGGCTGGCCGTCTTCCTCGGCGACGCCCTGCTGGCCTGGTGGACTCCGGCGCCCGACGTGACCCGCGAAGCGCCGAACGTGCTCTCGATGCAAGCTCGAGCGGACGTGGTGTTGCGTCTCGCCAATCGGCATCGGCGCCCGCTCCAGATCGAACTCTTCGACCACGTTCCCGTCGAACTCCAAACCGACGACTTCCCGCGCTCATTCCTGATCCCAGCAGGAGAAGAAGCGGTGTTCGAGTATCGCGTCCGGCCCGTTTCGCGGGGGACCGCCCACTTCGGCCCGGTCGAGATGCGCGTCGCCTCGCCCTTGCATCTATTCGATCGCATCCATCGGCCCAGGGTCGAGACCGACATGCGGATCTACCCGAATTTCGATGCCTTACGCCGCTATGAACTTCTTGCCACCGAGCATCGCACCAGCCAGCTCGGCGTTCGGCGCCGCCCCAGACGAGGTGCCGGGCTCGAGTTCCAGCAGCTTCGCGAGTACCGCCCCGGCGATCCCCTGCGCCAGGTCGACTGGAAGGCGACGAGCCGTTTCCAACGCGCGATCTCCCGCGAATACCAGGACGAGCGGGACCAACAGATCATCCTGGTGCTGGATTGCGGGCGCCGGATGCGCGCGCAGGACGGCGAGCTCTCCCACCTCGATGCAGCCTTGGATGCGGCACTCCTCGTCGCCCACGTGGCCCTTCGGCAGGGTGATGCCGTCGGCTTCTCGACGCTCGGGGGCGAGCAGCGCTGGCTTGCACCTCGCAAGGGCCGGACCCAGCTTGGCGCGCTCCTCGATGGCGTATTCGACCTTCATGCCCAGCCGCGGGCCTCGGACCACTTGAGTGCTGCGGCAGAGCTGATGGGCCGGGTCCGCAAGCGCAGCCTGATCGTCTGGATCTCCAACCTGCGTGACGAAGACGGCAGCGAGCTCAGTGCAGCCATGAAACTGATGGCACGGCGCCACCTCGTGATGCTGGCGAGCCTGCGCGAGACCGTCCTCGATGCGCGTCTCGAAGATCCGGTCGAGAACCTCGAAGACGCGACCCGCGTCTCCGCCATCCACCACTACCTGCACGGCCGTCGCCAGGCCCACCGGGAACTCGAAACCGGAGGCGCCCTGCTCCTCGACACCACCCCCGAAAAACTCCCGATCGCCCTCGTCAACGGCTACCTGGACGTCAAATCCGCCGGCCTCCTCTGAAGTCAACGGCGGGGAAGTGCGGTCTCGGGATGGAAGGCTTGCCAGGCGAACCAGTAGGCGAGTGTCCCGGGGCGGCGGGGAGCGCGCGCTCCGCCTGGGCCGACGAGTGCCTCTTCGGTGATCTGCCAGCGCTGGCCTTCTGCGTCGAGCAGGCTCTCGTCATCGGGGCCAAGATGGAAACCGGCTTCGGACGTGGCGTACGCTCGAACGGCGCCGCCAGCGTCGTAGCGCACCGGGCCGGCTCGCTCGTCGAACCCCTCGACCTCGATAAGGCCACTGGTTGCAACGAGCACGATTCGTTGCCCATCGAGTTCGTCGTTGGTCACCTTGGCTTCGACGAGATCTGCAAGCTTCCAGGCTCTGGCCTGGCCCTCGTGAACCAGACCGAAGACGCGATCCTTGATGGCGAGCTCGTCCCGGTTCAGGAAGACGGGAAAGAGCTTGTCCCGAGAGGAGAAGTAAGCGCCATAGGGCCCACCGGCCTCGTAGCGCCGGTCGAAGCCTGTCTCCAAGGTGAGTACGGTCGTTTCGGGATTGCGGAGTTTCCACTCGCCCCAGGTGATCACCACCGCGGGAAGCAGAGCCAGTTCGAGGCCTTCGCGGCCGGCGAGCTCGCCGAATACAGGGCGTCCGGTGAGCTGATTCCACAACGTCGTGGTCGCCCGATCGTACATCAACTTGTTGCTGCGATGGAGAAATCCGCTGGTGCCGAAGCGCAGCGGCTCATCGATCCCGGCCACGCGCCCGTCGTAGGCGATCCCGGAACCACATAACGTGCAGTAGGCGAGGGAGATGGGAATTCCGCCGAGCGTATCGTTGGCAAGCTCGTGCCAATCGAGAATGCGAAGCGGATAGGCGCGATTCGCACCTCCGGCAGTGACACCAAAGACGGGCTCGCCATCGCTCATATGCTCGGCCCCGGCCACTGAAACGTGCTCCGGATGCTCGAGCGGCGGGATCCCATCGATCGGAACGCCGCCCCAATCGATCTCCGCCACGCGAATCCTGGTGGGCGCATCGTCGGTCAGGATCTCCGCATAGCGCGGCTCCAGCGGCGAAAGAAGCCGACCCTTCCAACTGGCGAAACCGGGCGGCTCGGCCAGATCCGTGTGGCCGAACCACTCGGCCCAGCCAAACCAATCGCCGCCCAGCACCTCGCCCGAGAGCCGCTCAAGGGTGATGACCCGCTGGTTGTAAGCGACCCGTCCCGCGATGCCGAGCTGGCTGACGCGCAACAACTCGATCAAGGGAGCTATGAAACGAGCATCCCCCGCGGCTTCGATCTCGGCGAGCGCCGCCTCCTGAACGGTCTCCTCTTGAGAAACCAGCGCCTCGAGGAGCGCGGCCTCTCGACCTTCCGCGACCTGCGGAGCGGGAGGTTCAGCGCAGGCCAGCCCGCCAAGAGCTGCCAGCACGAGCGCAATGCGAATCCAAGCCACCCTCAACCCGCGGCTTCGATCGTCTCGAACGCCTTCACGACCTCGGGCGGCGCCTGCACGAGTTCGATCAACACGCCCTCACCGCCGATCGGCGCATCCGCGTTGCCCTTGGGATGGACGAAGCAGACCTCATGGCCCGACGCGCCGCGCCGAATGCCCCCCGGCGTGAAACGCATCCCCTTGGCCTCGAGCCACGCGACGGCGGCGCGGAGATCATCGATCCAGAGGCCGACGTGATTGAGCGCCGGCTCGTGGACCTTCGGCCGCTTCTCCGGATCGATGGGCTGCATCAGATCCACTTCCACCTTGAACGGGCCGCTACCGCAGACCGCGATGTCTTCGTCGACGTTCTCCGCTTCGCTCTGGAAATCACCGGTGAGGGTGAGGCCCAGGGTCTCGACCCAGAGCTTGCGCAGGGCCAGCTTGTCGAGGCCGCCGACGGCGATTTGTTGGATACCGAGAACCTGGAACGGACGATCGGACACGGGTGCCTCCGGTCTTGGGGATGGGGAGCCGGGGATCATACGCGGCCCCGGGAGGGTCGGCGAGCAGCGGAGTCGGGTACCCTTCTGCCCCTCATGTCCACGGACAGCCCCAAAGCAACCGTCTACTTCCATTCCCTGGGATGCCCCAAGAATCTCCTCGATACGGAAGTGATGCTGGGAAGCCTGGCGACCCAGGGCTACGCCCTGGCCGAGGAGCTGGAATCTGCCGATGTCGCGGTGATCAACACCTGCTCATTCATCGAGAGCGCCCGCGAGGAATCGATCCAAGCCATCCTGGACGTCGCCGATCTACGCGAGCAGGGAGCCCTGCGAGCGCTGGTGGTTTCCGGCTGCCTGCCCCAACGCTTCGGTGCCGAGCTAGCCAAGGAGCTACCCGAGGTCGACGCGTTCGTCGGCACCTCCCACTACCAGGACATCGCGACCATCCTGGACGATGCGCTGGCTGGGCGTGGCCGCGGGCTGTATGTCGAGCCGGGGCACACGCATCTCTACGATCACGAAACCCCACGGTTGCTCTCGGGCGCGGGACACTCGGCGTACATCAAGATCGCCGAAGGTTGCGATCGGGTCTGTGCGTTCTGTGCGATCCCCGGAATCCGCGGACGCTTCCAGAGCAGGCAGCTGGCCTCGGTGGTGGCCGAGGCCGAACAGCTGGCGGCCGCTGGAGTGCGAGAAATCAATCTCGTTGCCCAGGATTCGACGGCCTGGGGCAAAGACCTCGGCCCGATCGGCGAAGGCGGAGGCCGGCCTCGCATCGCAGAACTCTTGCGGGGCCTCGACGAAGTGGACGGCCTCGAGTGGGTGCGGCTCCTCTACATCTATCCGACCACCGTGGACGAAGCGTTGCTCGAGGTCCTGGCAAACGGAAAGCGTGTGCTGCCGTACGTGGACATGCCCCTGCAACACGCCAGCGATCGCCTCCTTCAACGAATGCGACGAGGCACCACCGCGAAACGCCAACGCCGCTTGGTCGAGCGCGTCCGCGAGACGATCCCCCACGCCACCTTGCGCACCACCTACATCGTGGGCTTCCCAGGCGAGACTGGCGCGGATTTCGACGAGCTTCTGGCTTGGGTGCGTGAGACGCGTTTCGACCGGGTCGGCGTGTTCCGCTACTCGGACGAGGAAGGCACTGCGGGTTACGATCTCGAGGAAAAAGTACCGCGAGAGCTCGCACGTGAGCGCTACCAGGAGCTGACTCGCGTTCTTTCCGAGCTGATGGAAGAAAAGGCCCGGGAGCAGATCGGGAAGGAACGAATGGCGTTGGTGGAAGGCAAGGGACCCCGAGAGCTGAGCATTGCGCGGCTCGCCAGCCAGGCCCCGGAAGTCGACGGCATGACGCTTCTGAGCGGCGGGTCCAAGCTCGAACCGGGCCAGATGGTGCGCTGCCGAATCACCGGAGTGCGCGACACGGTGGATCTGGAAGCCGACGTCGTCCACCAGCAGGGTTGACGATGGCCATCGTCGCCCCGGCTGCCGACCCGGAAACCCGAGAACGGCAGATCCGCGATCTCCTCGGCGAACTCACGCTCGACGAGAAGATTTTCATGCTCTCGGGGCACGGCTTCCTCCAGCAGATGAAGGAGGACGGAGGGAAATACGGCGCGCGGCTGTATCACGTCGCAGCCGGGAACGAACGCCTCGGCATTCCCGCGCTCCTCTTCAACGACGGCCCACGCGGGATCAACATGGGCCGCTCGACCTGCTTTCCGGTGCCGATGGCCCGCGGCGCGAGCTTCGATGTCGACCTCGAACGACGCATCGGCGATGCCATCGGCCGCGAGTTGCGCGCCCACGGCGGCAACCTCTTCGGCGGAATCTGCATCAACCTGCTCCGCCACCCGGCCTGGGGCCGCGCACAGGAGACCTACGGGGAAGATCCCTTCTTGTTAGGTGAGATGGGGACATCCCTCGCCCGCGGCGTTCAGCACCACGACATCGTCGCGACCGCCAAGCATTTCGCAGCCAACAGCATGGAGAACGCGCGCTTCAGCGTGGATGTCAGCCTCGACGAACGGCCTTTGCGTGAGGTCTACCTGCCGCACTTCAAGCGCTGCGTCGATGCGGGCGTCGGCGCGGTGATGAGTGCCTACAACAAGTTGAACGGCACGTTCTGTGGACACAACGAAAGCCTCCTGACCGGCATCCTGAAAGACGACTGGGGCTTCCAGGGCTTCGTGTATTCCGATTTCATCCTCGGCTGCCGAGGCTGGAATGCGTTCCCGGCAGGTCTGGACGTGGAAGCACCCGACACGATCCGCTTCGGGCCGAAACTCACGCTTGCGGTGGAGCGAGGTGACGTCAGCCAGGAGCGGATCGATGATGGCGTGACGCGGGTGCTTCGCAGCCTGTTCCGCACACTTGCCGCACCGGATCCGGAGACTTACGGCCCCGAGGTGGTGGCCTGCACTGCGCATAGAGCGTTGGCGCGCGAAGCAGCCCAGAAGAGCATCGTCCTGCTCCGCAACGAGCAGATCCTGCCCTGGGACACTTCGTCGCTCGGCAGCATCCTGGTTCTCGGCCGCCTCGCGGACGAGGCGAACCTGGGCGATCGCGGCTCGAGCGACGTATCGCCTCCGGAAGTCATCACGCCCCTCTCAGGGCTGCGCTCAGCCTGCGGAATGGATTGCGAGGTCGGATTCGATTCTGGTGACGACCTCGACCGCGTGCGGGCCCTCGCAGCCGATGCGGAGGCCGTGCTGCTCGTCGTGGGATACGACTACCGCGACGAAGGCGAGTACATCCCGGGTGGGCACCCGGGAAGCGACACCGGAAGTATCGGCGGCGACCGCCTGGATCTGTCGCTCGGTGCGCGACAGGAGGCGTTGATCCTCGCGGCAACCGAAGCCAACCCGAACACGGTCGTCGCCGTGATGGCCGGCTCCGCGGTCTTGATGGAACACTGGCGGGAGCAGGTGCCCGCGATCCTGTTGCTCTGGTACCCGGGCATGGAGGGCGGGAACGCGTTGGCTGACATCCTGTTCGGCCAGATCAACCCTTCGGGGCGATTGCCCTTCAGCATGCCGAGGCGCGCGGAAGACCTGCCGACCTTCGATCGCGATGCCTCGGCCTGCACCTACGACCTCTGGCACGGCTACACGAAACTCGAGCGCGATGGCGTCGAACCGGCCTTCGCGTTTGGCTTCGGTCTCTCCTACACGGAATTCGGCTTCGCCAATGCGAGCGTGCAGTTGGATGCAGAAGCCGAGACGTTGAGCGTCGAAGTGGACGTCACGAACTCGGGGTCGCGCCCGGGTGAAACGGTCGTCCAGGCCTATGCCGGCCGGACCGAGCCGGACATCGAGCAACCCATGAAACGCCTGTGTGCCTTCACGCGCCTCGCCCTGGGCCCGGGCGAGACCCGGCGGGCCGAGCTGCGAGTCGCCCTGAAAGACATCGCCTGGTTCGACTCCGACGCCTCGTGTTGGCGGCTCGGTGCCCGCCTTTGGACGATCCGCGTGGGAGGAAGCAGTGCCAACGCGGATCTTTGCGAGGCCACGATCGAGCTTCTTGAACGGCGCTGGTCCGTACGGGAGCGCTAGCGCCTGGGCTCGCACTCGATTGCGCATCGGTCCACACAGTGGGAAAATAACCCCGCACACCCCAGGTAGCGGAGAAATCGATGCGCCCTCTGAACTCCCACAGTCTGACCTCCGGATCCGTTCGGCGACGGACGGCCGCGCTCACGGGCGGCCTGGCGCTGCTGGCCCTCACCTCGAGCCTTGGAACCCAATGCGGCCCGGTGGCCCCGGCTCCCAGCGAGCCCCGCTTCATCACGGACGAGCAGGGCCGCGCGCTGATCCTCCACGGCATGAACGTGAGCGGCGACGCCAAATGGGACCCGGAACGCATGCCGTGGGTCGGCCGCGATGACGTGCTGCGCCTGTCACGCGATTGGGGCTTCAACTTCTCGCGCTTCCTGATCACTTGGGACGGTATCGAGCCCCAACGTGGCGTGTACGACGAAGCATATCTCGACCGGATCGAGGAGCGTCTCGATTGGCACCACGAGGCGGGCCTCTTCGTCGTACTCGACATGCATCAGGACGTGTATGGCCCGGTGGATTCCGATGGGCGTCGGATGAGCGGCAACGGCCACCCAGCCTGGTCGTTCGTCACCGACGGTGAGCCCTTCCCTTCCATCCCCGGCAACTGGTTCCTGTCCTACTTCACACCGGCCATCACCCGGGCCTTCGACAACTTCTGGGACTACGAGGGAAGCACGGGCTGGATCCAGCAGCACTACCTGGATGCCTGGCTGCAGGTGGTGGAGCGCTTCAAGGATCACCCGGCAGTCCTCGGCTACGACGCAATCAACGAGCCCTGGGCTGGCTCGGGTCTGGCGCAGCCAGACGCCTTTTCCGCCGATGAGTTCGACCAGGGTGTCTACCAGGAGTTCCTGCAGCGCTTCATCCACATGGTGCGAAGCGTCGACCAGGACGGATGGATCTTCTACGAGCCTCGCGCCTGGGGGCCCAACTCAGGCAGCCCCTCCCGAATCGGCATCCTCGACGACCCGCGGGCAGGCGACGACCGCCTCGTCTACTTCCCGCACCTCTACTCGCTGATCGTGGATACGAGCGGTGAGTACCCGAGCTTCGACGACACGGTCGAAATCTGGGCCGAATCCCGCATCACCGAGATCAACGCCCAGAAGGCGCCCATGCTGATTGGCGAATGGGGCACGGGACAGGAGGTCGTGGGCGTCGATCGCTACCTGAACGACGTGGCGCGCATGGCCGATCGCGTAACCAGCGGCTGGGCCTATTGGGAACACGGCGAGGGGGGCTGGGGCATCCTGGATGCCAACGGCAACGAGAAGCCGCCGGCCGACATCCTGACCCGAGCCTATCCGCGGCGGGTTGCCGGCTATCCGAACCAGGTCGACTACGACCCCGAGCGGCGGGTGATGATCCTCATGTACAAGAGCCGGCCTGGGGTCACGGGGCCCACGGAGATCTACGTCCCGCGGGGCCGACACTTTCCGGAAGGCTTCGACCTCCGCGTCAGCCACGGCAAATGGCACGCCGCCTGGGATGCGGAGCGCGAGCTGATCACGCTCTGCGCCGCTCCCCAATCCAGGCTGCGCGAGGTGATCATCAGCCCGGCCGCTGGCCCGGTTCCGCTGATGCCTCCGCCCGGGGTGCTGACCACCTGCGAGTTTCCCGAGGAAGAAGAGAGCTGAAACCGCCAGGGCACCTGGCCCGAAGGATCAGGCTCGGCCAAGCAGATACTTCTCAGTCGTCCCCTTCCTGCTGGCCTTCGGCTTGAGGACCCTCACGCTGCCAAATTGCGAACGCATTCGCTTTTGGAAGGCCTGCGCTTCTGGGCAATCGAGGAGCTTCACCAACAGGCTGCCGCCTGGTGTGAGGAGGGCCGGAATGGCTGTCTCGATCGCCTCGAGCAGCAGCTCTTCGTGGGCCCGATCCGTCGCCCGCACCCCTGTGAGCTTGGGCGCAGCGTCGGAGAGCAGCACGTCAGCTCGCCCACCCAGCTCATCGAGAACCCTTTCGAGAACAGCAGGTTCCGTGATGTCCCCGGTAAATGCGAACACATTCGCCAGCTCTGTGAGAGGATCCATCTCGGCCAGATCGACCCCGACCACGCGGCCTTTCGGTCCCACGATCTGGGCAGCCACCTGCAGCCAGCCGCCAGGCCAGCAGCCGAGATCCGCGACTCGCTGCCCGGGGCGCAGCACCCGCTGGGCCTCCTGGAGCTCGAGCAACTTGTACGCCGCTCGCGACCGATACCCCTCACGCTTGGCGCGCTGGTGGTAGCTGTCCTTGCGGTCGTAGCGCGCCATGGCGAAGCCTCGGGCCAGCCCGACCCCTCGACCAGGCTGCCTCTGACCCTCTCCTAACGCTTGGGAGCGGAGGCGGGGCGGAGGCGGATGAGGGCGTTGTTGTGGCCAGGCACACCGCCGCGGACGAGCACGAGGTTCTTCTCGGTATCGACCTGAACCACCTCGACGTTGCGGGTCGTGACCCTCTCGTTACCTTGCCGGGGTAGGCGCCAGCACCGATCGAGCCGGGACGCCGGGTGCCCTCGTGGGTACCGTGGGTCTTGCGGTTGATCTTGAAGTTGAAGCGCTTGATCACGCCGGCGTTGCCGCGGCCCTTGCTGATGCCGATCACATCGACCTTCTGGCCGGCCTCGAACAGCTCGGCGTTGATCTCAGCGCCAACCTCGAACTTGGC
>JAFDCZ010000225.1 GCA_019312665.1 Deltaproteobacteria bacterium
TTGGAGCCAGCGACCTCTGCTTCGTGTGCCACGACAAGTAGGAAGAACCTACGATCCAGGAGCAGCGGTGTTCGCACACCGCGGAAGGGCTGGCCCTCCAGGGCTGGCCCTTCTTCAGTTCCGGGGTCCGATTGGATCGGTCCGCTCCGGAACCCCAGAGCCGCTGGTGGGTATTCGGCTACCCTGCGGCCTGGATGGGGGGGGAGTGCAATGGCGGGCTGGATGGTGAGCCTGATGGTGATCCATCTTCTCGGGCTTCCGATGGCCGCCGTCGCCCAGGAGGCGGAATCGGGCTGCATGGAGGGCGAGTGCCATCAGGAGCTCGAGCGGAAGGCCTTTCTGCACCGCCCCATCACGGAGAGGCGCTGCTCTCCGTGCCACGTCGAAGGACCGAGCGGCGGTGAAGTCCCGGCCCACCACTCCGATGTGCTGTCCCGGCCACTCGAGCCGCCCGCACGCGGTGCCAGCGTTTGCGAGGAATGCCACGACCAGCTCGAGCCAAGCCCTTCTGCTTTCCACAACGGCGAGGACGACCTGCACTCCCGGCACGCCCTCCGCCCTCGGGGCGGCCGCACGTGTCTGCTGTGCCATGCACCCCATCAGGCATCCAACCAGGCATTGATCCGCAGTTGGCTGCCCTACGGCCGAGAGCGCCTCACGCTGACCTTCGAGCCGACAGAGGTCGGGGGCAATTGCACCACGAGCTGCCACATTCCCATCGCGTATGACCGGGAGGAAAGGATCCCATCCTCGATGCGGATCGCTGAGCCACCCTCTCCCGCGGAGAAACCATGAGATCCGATTCGCCGAGTGCCCCTTGCCGGGGGGGCGTCGTTGCCCTCTGCCTGGCCGCCCTGGCCGCTGCTGCCATTGGCTGCGCCACACCTGTGAGCGATGACGGGGGCCCCATCTTCTATCCGCTCCCCCCTCAGCGGCCTCGCGTCCAGTACCTGACGCGCTACGTGGGAGCGACCGACCTCGAAGGTCGCCCCAGTGCGCTCATGAGATTCCTCGTCGGGGACGTGACCAGCGAACGGAAGATGCGCAAGCCGGCATCCGTGGCTGCGCACGATGGCGTGATCTACGTGGCCGATCCGGGCTGGGAGACTGTCCTGGTCCTGAACCTTCGTGAGGGCTACTTCGATGGCCTGAAGGATCGAGGCGAAGGCAAGCTCCAGGTGCCGGTCGCGATCACGATAGACGAGCAGGGCAACAAGTTCGTTGCGGACACAGGCCGGAACCAGGTCGTCCAGTTCAACCCACAGAATGAGTTCGTGCGCGGCTACGGAAACCCTGCGACGTTGATTCCCTCCGGCGTGGCGGTGGACAAGCAGCACCTCTACATCACGGATCGGCGTGAGCATCAGGTTCTGGTGCTCGACCGGCGCACGAAGAAGCAATTGCGTGTGATCGGCGAGTTCGGGCCACGGGAAGGGCAGTTCAACATTCCCACCAGTCTCAGCGTCGACGAGAGGGGCCACCTCTTCGTGACGGACTTGGGAAGACGTTCGGCTTCCTCGGCGATGGCCCGGGAACCTTGGCCAGGCCGAAGGGCACGGCGGTCGACCGGGAACACCACCTCTTCACCGTCGATGCAGCCTTCGAGAACGTACAGATCTGGGATGTCAGCAACGCCCAGGTATTGCTCGCCTTCGGGGGCACCGGCATCGGTCCGGGTGGGATGTATCTACCCGCCTCCGTTCACGTGAACTACGAGATCGCTCCCTACTTCGAGAAATACGTGGCTCCGGGCTTTACCCTCGAGTACGTGATTTTCGTGGCCAACAACTACGGGCCAAACAGGCTCGCGGTGTACGGGTTCGTGACGCCCACCGATCCCAACCGCTACGAGGAGTTCGAACCTGAAGAGAACGACGAGTCATTCGACCAGGGCAAGGAGTGAAGCTTGCCTCGGGGGGAGATCCGGAAAACCATTGCCAGGTTCCTGCCGGTGGCCATGGCCGTGCTTCTGCTGGTGCTCGCCTGCGCTCCCAGGGATCATCACGCCTTCGTCGAGTTCTTCATCGACGGATATCCCCCCTACATGACGCAAGACGAGCGCGAGCGCGTCGAAGCCCAGCAACTGGCTGCCAGGGTGTTGCTCGAAGAGGAGGCTCGACAGAAGGCTTCACGTCGCTACGAGCCGGTGAGGAAGATCAGGCGCTTCACCCATGGCCCCTTCGCGGCCAAGGAGTGCAACCGCTGCCATGATCTCGGAGCCTCGTCGGGCTTCCGGGGGGCGCGGGGCGGCGGTGCGGCCAGCGGATCCTCACTCGTCGATCTGGCGGAAGGAGGGCGGCTGCGGTTCCCGGTCGTAGAGCTCTGCGTTCGCTGCCACACGGATTACGAGCCCGCTGAGCTGGCCAAAGATGGATCGTTCGTCCACGGCCCGGTGGGCTCGGGTTGGTGCGTGGTATGCCATGAGTCGCATTCGGCTTCCGAGCCGCGTCTCGTACGGGCGGCGCCTGCCGCCCGGCTCTGCGGACAGTGTCACCTCCGCGAGGACCTGCTCACTTTCACGGCGGAGCATCTCCCGGCGGAACCCGAAGAAGGGTTTCCTCCCCTCCCTTCAGTCGACGCGGATGCCGAGCCGAAGCAGGATGATGCGAAGAGCCCGGCCCCAGCTTTCGTTCAAGTGGCGAAGGATTGCACCCGTTGCCATGACCCCCACCGTGGCCCCACCCGCTCGCTGCTGAAGGAGCCCCGCGCCCCGTCGCCAGGGCGTGAATGGGATGCCGGGGAGCGGGTGCCACAGGCAAGGGCCGGGCCGTGAATCCCGGACCGCGCGCGCACGACGTTCTAGCGGCCGGGACCCACGGGATCCCGCTCGGCGGGTGGTTGCCTCTCGCACGTATCGGCTGCTCATTCGGAGCGGTGGTTCTCAGCTCGCTCCTGTACGACGTGCCCGCTGCGAGCCAGCCCTACCAGCAACCGACTTATCAGATCGAGCGGGTATTCGGCGATCTCACCTTCGACGTCCGCTACGACGATGACTCGCGGGAAGTCACGGGACGACCGGACGTGGAGGAGACCGAGCGGACCTTCGGGGAGGAGATCACCGTGGGCGCTGATGGCTGGGCCTACCACCCGACTTTTCTCCGCTTTTTTGGAGAGGTCGGGTTGCGGTTCGAACAGGACAGCTTGCAGACGGATTCGCAGGCCAGCACGGAGGTCGATCGCCAGCGGCTCAACTTCGATGTGAACCTGAGGTTCCTGCCCGAGAAGCCGTACCCGTTCAGCATCTTCGCCACCAAGGTGACGACCGACGTGGACTCCCCGTTCTCCCCACGCCGCACCGTCGACGTTCTCCGATACGGTGCTGGGCTTCGGCTTCGTGAGGCTTCTCTATGGGGCCGTGAGATTCCCACCCGGTTTCTCTACCGGCACCAGGATACGGAAACGAGCGGGGCCTTCGGCAACGATCTTTCGCGGGACGAGTTCAGCGTGGTGACGACCCATGACACGCTGCACACACGCAACCGTTTGCAATACGAATTCGATTCGCTCGAATCCATATTCGAAACCGGAAGCCAGCAGACGGACCGGCATGATTTTCGACTCTCCCAGGACTGGGAGCTGGAGCGCGGGAGTCTCGACAGCAACTTCTGGTGGACGATGGAAGACGGCGACCGGTCTTCGAGTTCCATCAATCTGAACGAGTTCCTTCAACTTCGGCTCAGTCCCACAGTCGACACGCACTACTCGTACGGCATCAACTACCAGGATTTCGATGGCGCCAGCCAGATCGCCCAGTCGGCGGAGGCCAGCATCACCCATCGCTTCTACCAGTCTCTCTACTCGTCCGCGAGCTTTGGCGGGACCTACTTCGAATCGGATCTCGGCACGATCTATAGCGTCACGACGACCCTCGGCGAGAACTACACCAAGCGCATTCCGGGGGGGCGGCTAGGCCTGCGCTTCCTTCCGTCCTTCTCCTATCAGGACGAGGATACGGAGAGTGGGATCCTGTCCGTCCTCGGGGAGCGGCACGATATCACGCTCGGTACGCTGATCATCCTCAACTCGTTCTTCATCCTGCCCGAGACGATCGTCGTTCGGGATCCGATCACCCTGTTCGAGTTCACCAGGGGCATCGACTATCGGATCGTCGATCTCGGCAGCCAGACGGCGATCCAGGTGAACCCGGGGAGCGATCTCGATCCGGCGGTCCCGCCGCTGATTTCGACCATGTCCGTCCAATACGATTACGAGACCCAGGCCTCCCGCACGTTCACGACGGCGAGTTTCGTAGTCGGTGGGACACTCGACCTCTGGGATCACCTGACGCTCGACATCAGTTACACGGACACGACCCAGGATCTCATCTCCGGGTTCGCCGAAGATTCCACACTCGAAGACAGCACCCAGTTCATCGCGCGCGCGGACGTGATCTTCGGACGCAATCGAACCCATTTCGAATACGAGAAGCTCCGCTCCACGATCACGCCGCGCGAGCGTTACATCGCAACCCATACCGTGAGCTTCCGTCCCACCCGGCGATCTACGCTCGGTTTCGGCGTGGGTTACAGTCACGATGAAATCACTGACACCGGTCTCGTGTCAGATAGTTACTCGGTCAACGCATCGGCAACGGCGTGGCTGGCTCCGAGATTGCTCGGAAGGCTGAATCTGGTGGCACGTCAGATCAACCAGGACACCCAGGACAACCTGAGCGTTGGCAGCTCTCTCTCGTTCACCTATCGATATGGTCGGATCGAACTCGAGTTGGAGGGCACTGCGGATTGGACACGGACCGACCAGAAGAGCGGCATCACGCGGCGGATCGAAGAAACCTTCACCGGCGTGTATTTTCGCGTGACGAGGCATTTCTAGTGCAGGTCATGAGGGGGTGGGGAGTGGAAAGGTTGCTGCTCGGCCTTCGGCCGGCTCATCTAGCGCTCGCCATCGGCCTCGTTTGCGCCGCGGGCTGTCAGACGACGGCCCCCGCCGAGGAGAGCGTCGTCGTCGCGCCCTCCTGGCCACGAGAGCCCTCGGTCGCAAGGGTCCGCTGGGTCTCGGAGATCCGCGGTCCTGCCGACCTCGGGATCCGGCCTGGCCTCCTGCGCCGGCTTTGGAATTGGGTGGCCGGCGAGCAGTCGCCCAGCCTCGTGCGGCCCCACGGGTTGGCGATGGATCCGGAAGGGCGGCTCTGGGTCGCGGATCCGGGTGCGCGACGTGTCCACGTGTTCGACATTCCGGGGCGCCGCTATTTCGCGATCCCCGGACGGGACGATCCCGCTCTCATGTCTCCGATTGCGATCGCCCATGATGAGCAGGGCGTGGCCTATGTCTCGGACTCGGCGAAGGGTGTGATCCGACGCTTCGACCGGCAGGGTCGCGATCTCGGCGATTGGGACGGGCAGGGAGCGTTGCAGCGGCCCACCGGCCTTGCTTTCGATCCACAGACAGGTGTGCTGTGGGTCGCCGATACCGGGAACCACCGTCTGTTGGCGTTCGATCGCAACGGGAGAATCCGACGATTCGTCGGAGAGCGTGGCCGGGAACTGGGCCGCTTCAACTTTCCCACCCATCTCGCACTGGATGCGGGCGGGCAGCTCTTCGTGACCGACAGCCTCAACTTCCGAGTGCAGATCCTGACGCGAGATGGCGATCCTCTATCCGCGTTCGGTCATGCGGGGGACGGCCCCGGGGCTTTCTCGAAGCCCAAGGGCGTCGCCCTCGATCGCGATGGCCATGTCTACGTCGTGGACTCCCTCTTCGACAACGTTCAGATCTTCGATCGGCAGGGGCAGCTGATGCTTCATTTCGGAGATCGTGGAGCCGCCCCGGGCCAGTTCTGGCTGCCCGGCGGGATCCACATCGCAGGGGGCGATCGGATCTACGTGGCCGACGGCTTCAATCAACGGATCCAGCTATTCGAATACCTGGGAGACTAGACCCTCCGATGCACGTCACCATCCTGCTCTGCCTATTCGTCACCTGGTTGGCACCGAGCGCGACCCTCGCGGGTATTCGCGATACGAAGCACAACCTCTCCGCCTTCGGGCCTGGCACGATTCGCGCTGAGGAGGAGACCCGGATCTGCATCTTCTGCCACACGCCTCACCACGCTTCCCAGACAGCGGGCGTGCTCTGGAACCGTGACGATTCGACCGTGACCTATCTTCCCTACCAGAGCTCCACACTGCGGGCGGCCGTGGGTCAGCCGACGGGCGCCAGCAAGCTCTGTCTTTCCTGTCACGACGGTACGATCGCCCTCGGTGAGTTGTTGAGCGAGCCGGCCGAGGTGGGTTTCGTCGGTGGCGTCCGCTTCCTGCCGCCCGGAGCCAGCCTGATCGGAACGGACCTCAGCGACGACCACCCGATCTCGTTTCACTACGACGCCGGCCTGGCGACCCAGAACACCGAGCTGGCCGATCCGGCGACGCTGACCGGAGCCGTTCGCCTCGATGCCTTCGGGCAGCTTCAATGTACCTCCTGCCACGATCCCCATGACGAGGCATTCGGGAAATTCCTGGTGGCTCCACTGCAGGGCTCCGCGCTCTGCACGACGTGCCACCAGAAGACCGGCTGGTCGAGTTCTGCACACGCCACATCCCTTGCGATGTGGAACGGTTCCCCACCCGACCCGTGGCCGCATACCGATCTGACGACCGTCGGGGAAAACGCATGCGCGAATTGTCATCGCTCCCACGGAGCAGCGAGCACGAGCTGGATCCTGAATCGGGTGACCGAGGAGGACAACTGTCTGGTATGCCATGACGGAGGGACGGCCTCCACCAACATCCTGGCCGATATCACCCTCCCATTCCACCATCCCGTGGAGCTCACGACCGACGTCCACAGCTCCGACGAAGACCCGACGTTCCCGATGGCGAAGCACGTGGAGTGCACCGATTGCCACAATCCTCATGAGTTGACGAACACGCAGGCAATCGCGCCTGGCGCGAGCGGCCCTCTGAAGGGCGTGACCGGTGTGAACTCGCAGGGACAGGGCATCGAGAGCGCGGTCTACGAATACGAGGTCTGTTACAAATGCCACGCGCTCGCCTCGATGAGCAGCCCTCCGATCAATCGCCAGCTTCTGGAGACGGACAAGAGGCTGCAGTTCCAGATCAACAACCCCTCGTATCATCCTGTCCAGGGCCCGGGCGTGAACATGAACGTTCCGAGCCTGCTCGCCCCTCTGACCGAGGCCAGCATCATCTATTGTGGTGACTGCCACGCGAGTGATTCGGGGCCGGGCGCCGGGGGGACCGGCGCGGCCGGGTCCCATGGCTCGATGTATCCCTACCTGACAGAACGGCAGTACAACACGCTCGACGGTGTCGCGTACAACGCCTCGCTCTACGACCTCTGCTACAAGTGCCACAGCGAAACGAGCATCCTGCGCGACGATAGTTTCGAGGAGCATGAGGAGCATCTGGAAGAGGACATCTCCTGCAGCGCCTGCCACGATCCGCATGGCGTCTCCTCGACCCAGGGAAACGCAATCAACAACAGCAACCTGATCAACTTCGACCTCACGATCGTTTCGCCTGATCCTGGTTCGGGGCGGCTCGAATTCGAGGACACGGGGCAGTTCTCGGGCCGGTGCTACCTCCAGTGCCACGGTGAAGATCACAGCCCCGAAGACTACGGGAACTGAAGCAATGGTTCCGGCTGCTCCGTGCAACCCATGTCCCATGAGGCAGATTTCATGCTTAAGCTGACATTCACACTCTTGTTGGTCGCAGTTGCCTTCTCGCCAGGCAGCCTGCATGCGGAAGCACCGAGTGCACCGACGAGTGCCCCCGAGGCGTCGAGCCCGCCGCAGCCGGGCCCTTGGATGCTCACCGGCAAGGTCACCGAGACGATGGA
>JAFDCZ010000081.1 GCA_019312665.1 Deltaproteobacteria bacterium
CGGAATAACGGAAACAGCGGAAAGAACGTCCCCGCCCTCCTCGCCTACGCTCCGGTCTCTCGCAGGCCGCTCTGCTCGAGTTCTTTGCCCAACTGCTGGACCTTGCGTTTGAACTCGTCGAAGGGGTCGTCGAAGGAGAGGATGATCTCGGTCGTGCGCGGGATCTCGTCGCCGTTCAGCAAGCCGCGGTAGCGGTTCAGGTTGGCGAGGATCGCTTCGGCCACCTTGAGCGCGCGCTTCTCGGTCTTGATCAGCGGCGACTGGAGGGTGTAGACGTTGTTGCGGCCCCAGAGGCTCTCGTCCCGGACGATCGCGATCTCGCGGTAGACGCTGTTGATCGGATCGAAGTTGTATTCGACACGGACCTCTTTGAAGATGTCCGAGTTGCCGGTGTAGAAGCCGCGCTCTTTTTCCACCTTGCCTAGCTGGCGGCAGCGCGGGCAGTAGAACGTATCGCCGTGGTTCAGCAGGAAGACGCCTTTGGCGTAATCCTCGCAGTCGGTGTTCTCGCAGTATCCGACGCCACGTTTCATGCTTGCCATGGGTATCGCCTCCGGTTCTCGCCTTGGTTTGCGCGAGCTCCGTTCGAGCCTCTGAAGTCTTGTGACTTCTATAGGCAAGCCCCGTGCCATGCAGCTCTGGGGGGAGCACCGCGGCGCGATGTTCGAGCATTCATCCGCTCTTGAGAGTCTAGCTGCAGATCCTTTGCCGATGCCGGGCTGCGCGCGCATTGCCTGTGCAGGCATCCCGTGTGACTCAAACGGGGAAGCTGATTCCCCTCTGCCCGGGCCGTGTGCGGCGGGTCTGCAAGTTCCCGCGCACCGGGTCCGAAACTTTGCTTCGGATGCCTTGGCTGGGGGAAAAGGCGAACTGTCGCGACGACTTACGGGCCACTCTGCTTATAAACCGCGAGCCTCCTGTTTGTCAACCAGGATTTGATTCTTCCCCACGGGCGATTTCCCGGCGAAGAGTTGCACGCTCTCGGGCCAGGTACAGCGCGTAGCCAGCGATGCCTGCGATGGTGAGGCCATAAGCCGCAATCGCGTAGCTCACGTCATTCCCTCCCGGTTGGCCAAGGCCAGTCGGCGGGTCTGCTCGGCGCGCAGGCTGCCAACCTCCAGGCGTCGCACCAGCAGGAAGGCGAAGACCGCGACCATCGCCACCATGCCCATGAAGAATGGCCAGCCCATTCCAGTGCCGAGGCTGTCTCCCCCCAGGTTCTCCGGATGGATCGAACGGCCGGCGGCCAACTTGATTGCGAAATAGTTGAGGGGAATGAGTGCCAGGCCAGCGATGCCGTAGACCGCTGCGAAACGGGCCGCTCGTTCGCTGCCCTCGGTGAACGAACGGAGCAGCAGGTAGGCCACGTATACGAAGAAGAGCAGCAGGGTCAGCGTGAGGCGCAGATCCCACGACCACCACTTTCCCCAGGTGCCCTTGCCCCAGATCGGGCCGCTGATCAGCATCATGACCGCGAAGAGCACGCCGATCTCGGCACTCGATAGCGCGAAGCGATCCCAGCGCTCTTCGCCCTTCCACAGGTAGAGGGCGCCCCCAAGGGCCGTGCAGATGAAGCCCAGGTAGGTGCCGATGGCCATCGGCACGTGGACGTAGAGGATCTTCTGGATGACGCCTTGCACCCGGTCGATGGGCGCATTCCACGCGAGGAAGGCCCAGATGGCCACGCATACGATCAGCAAGAGGGCGGTGATCGTGTGTGCGCGAGAGGTGGTGGAGCTTGCCGTCATGCCTTGGTCATTCATCGAGGACGTATTCGAAGCCGAGGAACGAAACTATCAGAAACACGCCGTCGGTCACCAGCAATAGCTGAAGGGCCGAGAAAGGAAGCTCACCCTCTGCGATCAGCCCCCGGGTCGCTTGGACCGCTCCGAGCAGGACCGGGACCATCAGGGGCAGCATCAGGAGGGGCAAGATCATTTCCCGGTTGGTGGTCCGCACGGCCATGGCGGAGAACAGGGTTCCCAGGCTGCACAGGCCCACCGCACCCAGGAAGGCGACTCCGGCCAGGGGGAGCGCGACCGGCCCGAGGTTCACGTCGAAGGCGAGAGCGAAGGCGACGGCCGCGACCGCCTGCATGATCAGCACCAACACCAGGTTGGCGCCAGCCTTGCCCAGGAAGATCAATCCGCGGTCGACGGGGGCGAGGGCGAGGCCCGACAGCGCTTCGTTCTCGAGTTCCATGCCGAAGGAGCGGCTCAGCCCCAGCACGATGGCGAAGATGTAGGCCACCCACAGCAGGCCGGGCACATGCTCTCGCGCGGTGCCGGCCTGGCCTGGAGGTGCGGCGAAGTAGAGCACCACGACGACGAGCAAGGCGAAGACCAGCATGGCGACCAGCCGATCGCGGCTGCGCCACTCGGTGAGGAGATCCTTCCAGAGCAGCGTCCATAGAATGCTCATGACGGCGCCGGGCTCGCGATCGCCTCACGATAGGCTGCGTCGAGGTTGTCGCGACTGGACAAGGCCTCAGGCGCGATGGGTCTGGCGACCCCGTGTTTGAGAATCAGCGTTCGGTCCGCCAAGGCCGCGGCTCGGGAGAGATCGTGGGTGACGAGCAAGGAGGTTCGCCCACCGTCCCGTGCGGCCTTGAGCTGAACGGTCAGACGATCCGCAGCGGTCGGGTCCAGGCCGGTGAATGGTTCGTCCAGGAGCAGGATGGCCGGGTCGTGGACGAGGGCTCGGGCGATGGCGACCCGTTGGGCCATGCCCCTGGAGAAGCCGCCGATGGGACGATCGGCCGCCGCAAGCAGATCCTGTTCATCGAGGAGCGTGGCGGCGCGCGCTTCTGGATCGTCGACACTCCAAAGACGCCCGGCCAGGATCAGGTTTTCGCGCGCGGTGAGGGCCGGATACAGGAAGGTCGCGTGGCCGATCAAACCGATCCGGCGGCGGCGGGCCAGCCGATCGTCCGGTGCACCTTCATGCTGGGTCGCGCCCAGGCGGATCGTTCCCGCCGAGGGCCGCGCCAGGCCGGCGATCAACCGCAACAGGGTCGACTTGCCCGCACCGTTCGGGCCGAGCACGGCCAAGGTCGAGCCGGAGGGCACATCGAGATCCAGTGGATACAAGGCCACCAGTGGACCGAAGCTGCGGGTGAGCCCGCGGACCTCGATCGCGGGGCCGGCCTGGCTCACCCGTTGCTGCTCGGCAACGCCGCTCCGCATTGGGCGCAGAAACGGTGGCTGGGGTCGGGTACGGCGCCACACTCGCTGCAGACGGCTGCGCTCTCGAGGGCAGCGGAGGACGTCGGCGTTTCGCGCTCGTCGCGCATCAGTTCGATCGCGCGAGCGCGCAACTCGCCTCGCAGGGTTCCGTAGTCTTCGGTTTCGACCTTGCCGGTCTCGAAGTCGTGCTCGAGATCGCGGAGGGCGGCGATGACCGCTTCACGTTCCCGACCGGCCGCGGTCTCGGTTTCGCCGGCCAGGGCGTCGCCCGTATGCTCGCGCCAAAGGGGCATCACGAGCAGAGCAAGAACCAGCGCACCGGATAGCGCGACGCCTCCCCGAAAAACGATAGCGGGCAGCTGGGCTCTCGGCGGTCGGCGGTCGATGCTGAGGTGCACCGTCTCGTCCGGTTCGACCTCGTAGGCTTCCAGGTGCATGTACGTGAGGTCGGACGTGCGGGCCGGGCGGCGCCGGTGGAGGCGGTCCGAAGAGGGGGCCAGATTGCCCGGATCGGCCACGAAGATCGAAAGCAAGGGTACGCGCAGGGGCCAGCTGCGGTCGAAGACGACGGGGAACGAATCGATCTGTACCTGGTAGGCGACTTCGACCGTCAGCGTTCCGGGCGGCGCTTCGCCGAGGACGGCCAGTCCGCCTCGTTCGTCCGGCAGCAACGTGATGCCGCGCCCATCTGCACCAAACCGCAAACGGGTGACACCCTCCGGGATGGGGACGAAGTGCAGCGGCGCGTCGGCTGTGCCGAGCACCCGGGCTTCGCCCGTGATCTCGAGGACATGGGTCTCGTTCACCGCCATGGCCGCATCATCGACGGCCAGGAGCGCTCGGACCTCTTTCAGCACGACCACGCTTTCCGCAAGCCGCGCCGGCGGAACGCTCAACGTGATGGCCAGGCGGGTGCCCGGCGGCACCGAACCGCCGTCGAAGGCCAGCATGCCCGAGCCCTCGCCCGGCGCCAGTTCGACCGCGGCAAAGTCCGGAGTCTCGAGTTTCGCTCCCACCGGGACCCAGAGTCTGAGCGCCGAGGCGCCACTCGGCAGCTCCCAGGTGAATTCGATCCGCTCGCTGCTGGCTGCGTCCGGGATTCCGACCTCGAAGGAGAACGAGAGATCCTGATTCCCCGGATGCACCGGGCCCCACCAGGAGAGGTCGCGATCCGTTTTCTCCACCCCATCGGGGATCACGCCAAGCGGCATCTGGAAATCGTGGGCGCCCTCAGGCAGCTGCGCACGGAGGGCCGGCGTTGCGCCCTTGCGGTCTGCCGCCGGTACGTGAAACGTGTGGGGCCCTGGATTCTCGACCTGCAGGGTCTCCACCAGGCGCAATCCAGTGCCCGTCCGTTGCAACCGGAGTTCTGCCCGGCCCGCACTGAGCGCACTGGAATCGTTGGAGATCGGAGCGATCTTGATGTCGGCCTGACGCTCGGTCTCACCCGCGGCGAACGTGATGCGTGCACCAGGAAAGGGGATGTCCTGATACCGGGCACCTAGCAAGTAGGCGAGGTTGCCGTCGCGCGAGATGTTCTCGAACGCGAACCGGCCCTCGGAATCGCTCGTCGTCCGACGCATCCCGGGGAGGCCCTCGGCGGTGAGGGCGTAGAGGGCCACCTCGACGTCTGGCAGCGCCATGCCGCCCTCGGCCTGGAGGACGCGTCCACGGATGATGCCGTCGCCGACCGGAACGTCGGGCGTTCGATTCTCGGGCTGGGCGGTCGCCGCGAAAGCCAGTGTCATGGCCAAGCCGCCGACGAAGAGTTCACGCAACCAGGTCCGGGACACCCGAAGGGCGTGGTTCACGCTTCGCTCTCCTCCGAGCGGCTTCGCGGCGGCGGGTGAGGCCAGAGGATGAGGAGCGTACCCAGGACGAAGGTGTAGCCGCCGATCCAGATCCAGTTGACCAACGGGTTGCGATAGATCTTCACCGTCGCCGAACCATCCGGCTCGATGGCGGTGAGAATCACATACAGGTCTTCGAGAAGGGTCGAGTAGACCGCCGGGATCGAGGCGGGCTGCTGTTCCAGCCAATACACGCGCCGTTCCGGAGTCATCGTGACGAGCGGCTCGCCGTTCTTGAAGAGCGCCAACCGGGCGATCGCTCCGCCGTAGTGCTGGGCCGGAATCGCTCGGGCCGTGCGGTATTCCAGCCGGTACCCGTTCATCTCGATCGAATCGCCGACGCGGATGTTCTCGAGCCGTTCTTCGTTGAAGGCGGCTCCCGCGATCCCGATGAAGATGAATACGACACCCAGGTGAACCACGTAGCCGCCGTAGCGCCGCTGGTTCTTTCGCATCAGGGTTGCGACCGCCTGGACAGGGTTTTCACCGTGGCGCATGCGCGCGCGAACCGCGCGCACGTATTCCTGCGAGATCGTGCCGACCACGAAGCCGGAAACCGCCCAGACGAGCACCGGGAATACGCCGCCCGAGAGCCCCGTGCCAATTCCCGTGGCGAGGCCGACCGTCAACCCGCACACCGTGGGCCAGACGAACTGGCGCCTCAGGTTCGCGCCGGAGGCGCGGCGCCAGGCGATCAGCGGCCCGATGCCGGTCAGCAGCAGCAACGGAAGCGCCACGAAGCTGGCCAGGCCATTGAACCAGGCGGGTCCGATCAAGAGCTCGGTACCGGTGATCCATTCCGAGACCTTCGGGAAGAGCGTGCCCCAGAAGACCACGCCGAGAAACGCCATGAACAGCCAGTTGTTCACGACGAAGCCTGCTTCACGGGAGAGCACGGATTCGAGCTGGTGCTTGGCGCGGAGTTCCGGAGAACGCCAGATGAGGACGCCGAAGAAGAGAGCGACGATCCCCGCCACATAGCTCAGAAAGAGGATTCCGAAGATCTCGGTCTGGGCAAACGCGTGGACCGATCTCACGAGGCCGCTGCGGGTGAGCATGGTGCCGAACAGGCAGAGCGAGTAGGTCAGGCCGATCAGCACCAGGTTCCAGACCTTCAGCATGTCCCGCTTTTCCTGGACCATCACCGAGTGCAGGTACGCAGTGGCTGCGAGCCAGGGCATGAAGGACGCGTTCTCCACCGGATCCCAGGCCCAGTAGCCTCCCCAGCCGAGCACCTCGTACGCCCAGCGCCCGCCGAGCAGGATACCGACCGACAGGAAGAACCACGCCCACAACGTCCAGCGGCGAGTGATGCGCATCCATGCGGTTCCGAGCTCGCCTGTCGCCATGGCGGCAAAGGCGAAGGCGAAGGGCACGGCGAAGCCCACGAGGCCTGTGTACAGGACGATCGGGTGGATCATCATGACCGGATGCTGCAGCAGCGGGTTGAGGCCGCTGCCGTCGGAGAGCACCTGGCCTGCGGGGACCGTTTCGAACGGGTCCGAGACGAAGTTCAGCATCACGCCGAAGAAGACCGCATTCAGCATCAGCATCGCGCTGACCCAGGGGATCAGGCTCTGATTGCGGCGGTTGACGACGACGGCCGCGGCGGCGTACGCGGCCAGCATCCACAGCCAGAGCAGCAGTGAGCCGGACTGGCCTCCCCAGAGTGCGGCCAGGCGGTAGTGGGTGGCCATGCTGCGGGCGGCGTGGCTCGCCACATAGGAAATCTGGAAATCGAGGGTGGCAAAAGCCCAGAAGAGGCTGCCGATGGCGACGGTCGCCAGGACGAAGTGGAGGAGGACGGCTCGTCGTGCGACTTCTGCCCAACTCGCCTCGCGGCGCACTCCGCCGATCACGCCCGCAACCACACCGACGAGGGCGACTACGAAGGCGAGTCCGAGGGCCGAGGCGCCTAGCTCACTCATCGGCGGGCTGCCGGTCACTCATTGGGGCTAGCTCGAGGTGCCGGAGCCCGGGGGCTCCTGGCCCTCGAACTTCGACGGGCATTTGGCGAGGACGTTGGTTGCGTGGAACGTGTTCTCGCCGTTGTCGGAAGACTGCAAGCGGCCCTCCACGACGACCTCGGCACCGTCCTTGAAGAGGTCGGGTGTCTCGAGGCTGGCGTACACCACCTGCATCATGCTGCCGTCGCCTTCTCCCGCGTGAGGCGGTGTGCTCTGCACGCGAAAGCTCACCTGCTTCGCGCCTACGTCCCGCTCGATGGACCCGTCGGCGACGTAGCCGTGTACGCGCACCGCGCGGCTGGCTGCGCCGTCTGCGGCCACGAATTCTTCGAGTGTCTGGTAGTAGGCGAACGACGCTTCGCTGACTTGCGTCGAGCCGTACCAGCCGAGCAGCAACGCCATCAAGACGCCGCCGATGGCGATCTGGACCCCCTTGGACATGCCCCGCAAGCTATCCCTTGTGCCGGCAGCCGTCAAACCGCGAGAGCCGCGAAAACGTAGATAATCCGATGAGTTGCGAGCGTCTCTTGGTTGACATGTATCAGCCCTGCGGCTACCTCGCCCGGGTGCACATTCCCGCTCATATCCGGGCCGTCCAGCCGTTCCTTGCGATGGAGCTGATGGAGCGCGCCCAGGAGATGGAGCGAGGCGGAATCCACGTGGTGCACCTCGAAATCGGTGAGCCAGATTTCGAGCCACCGCCTGCGGCTCTCCAGGCCTGCGCCGAAGCCCTGGGCTCCGGACAGACGAACTACACGGATAGCCGGGGCCTTCCCGAACTCCGCGACGCCATCGCCGCGGACAAAACGCGTCGCACGGGGAGTTCGGTGGATCCGGCGCGGGTGATCGTGACCAGTGGCACATCCCCGGCGATGTTGATGGTGTTCGGCCTTCTGCTCGCCCCTGGGGACGAGGTGGTCATCCCGTCGCCGCATTACGCGTGCTACCCGAACTTCGTTCGCTTCTGTGGTGGGACGCCCGTGGCGGTGCCTTGCGATCCGGCCGCAGGCTACGCGGTGGATGTGGACGCGGTGCGCAGTGCCCTCACTCCCCGCACGCGCGCCATCGTGGTGGGCACACCGGCCAATCCGACGGGTGCCATTCAGAGCCGCGAGACGCTCGAAGCCCTGGCCAGCCTCGGCGTGCCCCTGGTGTGCGACGAAATCTACGATGGGCTCGTCTACGGCGATGCCCGCGTGACCTCCGCGTTGGAGATCACCGATCAGGCGTTCGTCCTGGATGGGTTCTCGAAGCGCTACGCCATGACCGGCTTTCGCCTCGGCTACGTGATCGCCCCGGAAGCCGCCCTTCGCACCTTGCAATCGCTGCAGCAGAACCTGTTCATTTCCGCGAGTGAGTTCGTGCAACGGGCGGGGATCGCGGCCCTCGAGCAAGGTGGCGCTACGATCGAGGCCGCCCGCGCGAGCCTCGCGCCCCGTCGGCGATTGTTGATCGATGGCCTTCGCCAGCTCGGCTTCGAGATTCCCGTCGAACCCGAGGGTGCGTTCTACGTGTTTGTCGATGCGCGCGCGTTCAGCGGGGATTCGTTGGCATTGGCGAACGAGCTGCTCGATCGCGCGCACGTTGCTGTGACTCCGGGAATCGACTTCGGTGCCGCCGGGGAGGGCTGGCTCCGCTTTTGTTATGCGGCGCCCGAGGCGGATCTGCGTGAGGCGCTGGCGCGGCTCTCACGCTGGGCCGCTGCGGCACGCCCTTCGGCCTGAAGCACTCATTCGCCCGACGAAGCCAGCTCCGGTTTCAGTGCCTCGTAGGTCGCCTCGCTGTACGAGCGAACCGAGGACTCGCGATAGACCTTGCGCAGGTGGGTGGCCAGCGCGGCGCGCGATCGACCGAACAGGCCGGCGGTGCCCAACAAGACCAGCAGGAGCATCCGCGGTTCCGGCACGGAGAGCCGCAGCGCGAATGCATTCGGCGGTTGCGTTCCGAAGCCGTCGGATACGAGCACGAGGCTGGTATCGCCGTTGGCCAGGGTCGGGCCCAGGCTGATGCCCTCGAAGTTCAGCCCGACCGTCGTCCTGCTCCAGAGCAGCGTCTTGCCGACACCCTGGAAGCTGGCGCCAGCCAGTCCCGGCAGGACGCTGGTATCCGTCGCGCCGGCGAAATCGACCAGGAAGAGCTTCGACTGGAAGCCGCCCACGGTGAGCGCGCGCTCGAGTACGAGCAATTCGCCGGTCGCCAGCGCTACGAGATCGACCACGCCCGTGACGCTTCCGGTGGCTTCGGTCTGGTAGGCCCATTGCCCCGCGGCAATCCCCGCTGCGTCGAAACGCTGGAGGCGCACCCAGGTGCCGTCGACGAAAGTCGCCTCTGGGCCGTCGACGAGAAGTGCCGCCTCGTTGGCGGTCCACAGCGCGGAGCCGTCCGCTGAGAGGCTCAGCGATTCGAGGCCGAGATTCGGCCTCTGGTTGGCGTAGACCGGGGGCAACGTGATGTTGCGGATCAGCGCGCCTGTGGTGGGATCGAACTCACGGATCGCGGGCCCGACCTCATCCGATGCGAACACGGTCCCGGTTGCACTGCGCCAGGCGACACCTTCCAGGTCGACCCCGCCAACGAGAACCACGGGCGTGCCAGCGCTGGCCTGGCTCACGAAGCCCGTCACCGGATCGATGCTGATCGTCACAGGGTGAAGCGTGCCCCCGGAATCCGCGACCGAGAGGAACTGGCCACCGCCGATATGGGTGATTCCCGAGAACTCCGCATTCCCAGCACCGCTGATGACGACAGGCGTCTGGCCCGGGTCGACGACGCTGAGGGCTCCCGCCGTCGTGCACGGCACGACGGTGAGGACCAGGATCGTGGCCAAATGGAAGAAGAGCCGCTGAGAACGCTGAATCAGTCGAGACATACTGAAGAGGAGTGGCCCCAAGGGCCGCTACGTGGCGCGCATGTCCAGGCCGGAGTCGAAAGAGGTTGCCGTCGAGCCGGAGGGGGCCCCCGGGGATTCAAGGATCCGGCCCTGGCGCCAATGGAGGCAGGCTGTCTACTCGTCCGATGACGGTGCGCCCTTCACGGCGTCGATCGTTGCGCGCACGAGCGGCTCGATCCCTTGCAACTCATCTCCTCCGGATTGGGTGAGCCCCAAGCGCACGATCACCAACTCGGCGGAAGGGACGATGACCACGTATTGCCCGCTCATGCCGCGCGCCGCATAGACTTCGGGCGGAACCGTGGGCCACATGCGCTGCGTCGGGTCGGCCGGGTCGCCGGCGTTCAACCACCACCCCGCGCCGTATCGGCCCTCAGGTGCTTTCGGCGTCGGTGTGCTCACGTACCGGATCCAGTCTTCGGGAAGGATGCGCTGGCCGTTCCACGTCCCATCTTGCAGGTGGAGTTGGCCAAAGCGTGCCCAATCCCTGCCTGTCGCGTAGAAGAGGGAGGAGCCGATGAAGCTGCCTGAGGCGTCGGTTTCGAATACGGCGCTGCGCATTCCGATCGGGTCGAAGAAGGAAGCGCGACTCCAGCGCACCTGGGCTTCGAGGTCCTGCCCGAAGAGGTCCCGCAAGATACGCGCGAGGATGTTGGACGTGCCGCTCGAATACGACCATGCGCTGTCCGGTTCGTGGACGAGTTCCATGTCCGCGGCGAATGCGCCTGCGTCCGGATGAGTGAAGAGCATCCGGGAGACGTCATTCACGGCTCCATAGGTTTCATCGAAGGCGAGGCCGCTCGACATGCGGAGCAACTGGTCTGGGGTGATGGCGCCGCGAGGGTCGCTGGCCTCCTGCCATTCCGGGACGACGGCACGGGCGAAACGATCGAGCCGGCCCTCGAGTTCGGCGACACCGATGAGCGCCGCCGTGACGCTTTTTGCAGCCGACCAGGACAGCAAGCGGGAATCGCGATGGACGCTGGACGCATAGCGTTCCGCTACGAGCCGCCCCCCGTGGGCTACGAGCACGGCGAGGGTCTGGCGCATCCGCCCGGGCGTGTTCTCCGGCTCCGCAAAGGCGTCATCGAGGGCAGCGACGAGCGCCGGGTTCGCGGGGCCTTCGAAGGGGGCACTTCCGTTCGGCCAGGGAAGGTCTGGCGGGAGGGGGGGCGCGTGGGGCGGATCCTCGAATCCGCGAAGTGTGGCTTCATCCTCATCGGCAACGAGGGTGCAGCCGACGCCGCCACGCACGATGGCTCGTCCCTGCGTCCCGAGTGGCGCCAGGCTTTCGGTGGTTCCCGTCCCAGGGTCGCGCCGGAGCTGAACCGTTTCCGCGCCGGCGCCTAGCAGGGGGCCCACGTACTGCGCCATGACCCACTCCGGATCGAGGCCGGTGTGGTGCGCCAGGCCGCAGGTGACGAGCGCGCTCATTCCGGTACCGACGCGAACCGCCGTCCGCAGCTGGGAGCCGATGGCGACCAGGGCCGCGAGAAGGAGCAGCGCCAACCCGATGGTTCGAAGCTTTCGATTCATGGCTTGGGTCGACCTCGAAGGTTCAGCCGCTTCTCCGAAGCGGCAGGCTGACCAGGAAGAGAAGGACTGTCGCCATGGCAATGCTCGCGCCCGCGGCCAGATCGAGCTGGTAGGCCACGAACAGGCCTGCCGCCCCGGATACGGCACCGAGCATCATGGCCAGCGCCACCTGCCCCCGGAAGTCTCGGGCCCAGAGAGCCGCCGTAGCGGCTGGCACGACCAGCAGGGCTTCGATGAGCAGGACGCCGACCAGCCGGACGCCGAGCACGACGGTGATGGCCAGCAGCACGAGCAGCAGCATTTCGAGCTTGGCGACGGGGTGGCCGTAGGCGCCGGCGATCTCTTCGTCGAATGCGATGAAGAGGTGCTCGCGAAACGTGATCGCGAGAAGGAACAACACGCATGCGCCGAGGGCGAGGAGGGCCGTCAATTCGAAAGACGAGATCGCCAGGACATTGCCAAAGAGATATCCGAACAGATCCTGTTGAGCGCTTCGGCGCAGGCTCACCAGCACGAGGCCCAGGGCCATCGCGCCGGTGAAGAAGACGCCGATCACCGTATCCTGCGAGAGGGCGCTGCGCCGTCTCGACCAGGCGATCGCGACGGCGGTTCCGACGGCGAAGACCGCGCCACTCCAAGTGGGGCTGATGCCTAACAAGAGTCCGATCGCGATGCCGCCGATCGCCGCATGAGAGATGCCGACGCCTGCAAAGGCCAACCCTCGCAGGACGACGAAGAAGCCCAGGCCTCCACAGACCAGGCCTACGCCGATGGCGGCGATCAGTGCTCGTTGCATGAAGGCCAGTTCGAGCATTCCGCTCAGTGCCCCGGGCCGTGGCGACCGTGGTGGTCGATTTCGCCGCGCAGGAAATCGAACTCGCAGGCGTAGGCTTCCTTGAGGGCGTGGCTATGCACGACTTCATCCGGATGGCCGTGGACGTGCATGCGGCGGTTGATGCACAGGAGTCGGTCGGCTTCGCCAGCCAGGGCCACCAGATCGTGGGAGACCGCGATCACGGACAGGCCAAGCTCGGCCTGGAGCTTTCGGCACAGACGATAGAAGGCCTGCTCTGCCGGAAGGTCGAGACCCACCGTCGGCTCATCGAGAATCAACAGGCGGGTGCTTGCGCACAGGGCCTGGGCGAGCACCACCCGGCGCTGTTCGCCACCGGAGAGCTGCCCGATCGGCCGATCCGCCAGGGAATCGATTCCGACCCGCGCGAGGTTCTCCCGGTCGGCTTCGCGGTCGGCCGGGGAGGTCCGCAGCCGATGGCGCCAACCGCGCCTGCGCAACCGTCCCATGGCGACGATATCTCGCACGAGGGCTGGGAAGTTCGCTGGCACGCTGTTGCGTTGGGGCACGTAGCCGATGCCTTCGTCCAGCTGGTGCCCCGGCGCCACGCCGAGCACGACGACCTCGCCCGTGTCGGGCTTCAAGCTGCCGAGCAGCGTTTTGAGGAGCGTGGTCTTGCCGGCGCCGTTGGGACCGCAGATGCCAGCGAACTCTCCCGGCGCCACCTCGAACGAGATGTCATCGAGGACGGAATGACCGTCGCGGCTTACGCTCAGCCCTTCGACGCGCACGACCGGGGGGCGTTGTTCTTTCATCGTCCATCCCCCATGGCCCTGCGAAATGCCCTTGCGTTGAAGCGAAGCAACGCTTCATAGCTCGCGCGGGCCGGGTCTGCCGGGTCGCCGAGGGGATCGACCTTCTCCGTCCCGGCTCCGAACTCCTCCGCGATGCGCTCGGCCATGCGCCCGGGAAGCTGCGGCTCCACGAGGATGGCCCGGACGCCGGCCTCCCGGGCCTTGGCGACCAGCTTGCCGAGGCTCCGCGGGCCCACCTCGCCACCATCGGCGTGGCGCAACACACCGATGGCTTCGAGCCCGTAGCACTCGGCAAAGGCCCCCCATGCATCGTGCAAGGCGACGAACTGGCGCCCGGCGCCGGCAAGTTCGGCGCGCACGTCTGCATCCAGGGTGGTCAGCCGCGCCTGGAATGCGTGCAAGGACTCCGCGTAGGCTTCCGCTGCATCCGGGTCTGCGGCAGCCAGGGCCTCCGCCAGTCGCGGTGCCAACAGGTCGCGCACGCTGATCGGGTCGAGCCAGGCGTGGGTCGGCAACCCGAGGCCCGAAGCGAGGGAGAGGTGGCGACCGCGTGCGAGCGTGTCACCCAGCCGAGCGGCCCAGGCGTCCGAGCCGTCGCCCGCCGAAACGAACAGGCATGCCGCTTCCGCTCGCGCGGCATCGGAGGGGCGCGGCTCGAATGCATGCGGGCTGGCGCCCGAGGGCACCAGCGCCAGCGCCTCGACGCGTTCGCCTCCCACCTCTTGTACGAGGAAGGCCAACGGAACGAGCGTGGTGACGACGCTGCCGCAAGCGTGCGCCGCCCCGGGCAGGGCGACGAGCCCCGCCAGCAGGCCGAAACCGAGAGACCGGGGGCGACCCATCAACAGACCTCGACCGACTCCTCGAAATCCTTGGGCTCGACCTGGATCGTCACGTGCTCGATCGCGTAGCGGTCGCGCAGGAGGCCCTGGAGATCGCCTAACAACGTGGCCGGAGGGGTGTCGTCGCGGCAAGAGATGTGGCAGGAAAGCGAGACCATGCCGCTGGTAATCGTCCAGACGTGCAGGTCGTGCACCGAGGCCACACCCTTCGTGTTCGTCAGCTCACGACTGATTTCGGCCACGTCGAGATGAGAGGGCGCGGACTCGAGGAGTACATCCACCGTCTCTTTCAGCAGGGTCCAGGCCGAAGCCAACACCAGCAAAGCGATCACCGCCGAGGCGATCGGGTCGGCCAGGGACCAACCGAACAGCCACACGCAGAGGCCGGCGGTCATTGCGCCCACGCTGCCGAGTGCGTCGCTCAACAGGTGGAGCCAGGCGCCGCGCATGTTCAGGCTGGCATCGCGCCCACCGTGGAGCAGGAAGAGGCCGAGGATGTTGACCACCAGACCGCCGGTGGCGATGGCGAGCATCGGCAGGCCGAGCACCTCCGGCGGTGCGGCGCTTCGCTGCCAGGCTTCGATCAAGATGAAGATGGCGACGACCACCAGGGCGGTTCCGTTGGCGAGCGCCGCGAGTATCTCCGAACGCCGGTAGCCGAAGGTGCGCGCCGCCGGGGCAGGGCGCTCCGCCAGCCAGAGGGCAAACAGCGAAAGGGTCAGGGCGGCGACATCCGAGAGCATATGTCCGGCGTCGGCCAGGAGTGCCAGGGAGCCGGTCCAGAGGCCACCGAGCACCTCGGCGACCATGTACGTGGCCGCCAGCCCCAAGGTCCAAGCCAGGCGCTTTCGCTGCTCCGGGCGGGAGAGGGCCGGCGAAGGCCCATGCGCATGCTCGTGATCGTGCATCTCCAGAGTCTCCCCTACTGCAGCCCGCCGCGCAGCCGCAGCGTTGCGTTCAGCCTTCTTCTCCTGCGCAGCCGCGCTACCCTCCGCCGCCTTCTCAACCGGGAGACCCCATGGCCGATTTCGAGATCCATCAGTTCCTCTGCCTGTCCGACAATTACGCGGTGCTCCTGCACGACGCGGACTCCGGCGTGACGGCCGTCATCGATACACCCGAGGTCGCGCCGATCGAGGCGGCTCTCGAAGCCAAGGGCTGGAGCCTCACCCACATCCTGAACACCCATTGGCATCCTGATCATACGGGCGGAAACCTGGAGCTCCAGAAGAAGACCGGCGCCGAGATCATCGGGCCGCGGGCCGAGCAGGCCAAGATTCCCGGCATCCAGAAGGCCGTGGGCCAGGACGATGTCTTCGATCTCGGTGGCCATGAAGTCCACGTGTTCGACGTGCCGGGCCATACCGCGGGGGCCGTGAACTACTGGTTCCCGAATGATCGATTGGTGTTTACCGGCGATACGTTGTTTGCGATGGGGTGTGGTCGCCTCTTCGAGGGAACGCCCGAGATGATGTGGACCTCCCTACAGAAGCTGATGGAGCTTCCGCCCGAGACCCGCGTCTACTGCGGCCACGAATACACCCAGGCCAACGCCGCGTTCGCGCTCAGTGTGGATCCGGGCAACACGGATCTGAAAGCGCGAGCCCAACAGGTGGACGAGACCCGCGCCGCCGGCCAGCCGACCCTGCCGACGACGATCGATCTGGAGCTCCGGACCAATCCCTTCCTTCGACCCGCGGCGCCGGGGTTGCAGAAGGCGATCGGCCTGGAGGGTGCCGCGCCGGTCGCCGTGTTCACCGAGACGAGGCTTCGGAAGGACAACTTCTAGCGGAGACGCTTCAGGCGTGGGCGTAGGAAAGAGAAGGCGCGTTTTCTCCCGATGTCTGATGACCCCCAACCCAGTCGAACAACCGGGGAGGTCATGAGGCTCGTTCTCGGATGAGGTCTGGAGCGCTCGCCCGAGGCCTTGCCCCGTCATTCCGCCCGCGGGCTCCCAGCGCGGTCGCTATGATGTCCGGGTTCGTTGGTCCCTCTGCGGTCCCGCAAGGGAAGAGCATGTCCATCTATCCTTTGGGGGCGAACTCGTCCTCTCCGGCCTGGTGTGTTCGGGAGCCACGAGTTCGTTTCGGGCCACAGCTGAAAGAGAGCTTCGGGCGCGCGATGCGACTGCGCCATTTGAGCCCACGTACCGAGAAAGCCTATTGGGCGTGGATCGTCCGGTTCGTGGTCTACCACGACAAACGTCATCCCAGCGAGATGGGAGCCGCGGAGATCACCGCCTACCTCTCGACGCTGGCCACCACGAGGAAGGTCAGCGCCTCGACACAGAATCAGGCCCTCGCAGCGCTGATCTTTCTCTATCGCGAGGTACTCGAGACCAACATCGGCTGGCTCGACGAACTGGTTCGCGCCAAGCGCCCGAAAACTCTCCCTGTCGTCCTCAGCGTTCGCGAAGTCGGCGCAGTGCTCGGCCAGTTGGACGGAGTTCCCAAGCTCATGGCGACACTCCTCTACGGCGCAGGCCTGCGCGTGCTCGAATGCGCTTGTCTGCGCATCAAGGACATCGACCTGGATGCGCGACAAGTGATCGTGCGATCCGCGAAGGGGGGCAAGGATCGCGTCACTCTACTGCCCGACCTGCTCCGCCGGGAGCTTCCGGCACACCTCGAGTCCGTTCGAGAGCAACACGAGAGAGACCTCGTGGCGGGTGCAGGCTACGTTGCGCTTCCTCACGCGCTCGCCAGGAAGTACCCGCGCGCAAGCCGCGACTGGCCCTGGCAGTGGGTCTTCCCTGCCACGCGGATCTACACCGATTGTCACACTGGACAACGCCATCGTCATCACCTCCACGAAACCGTGCTGCAGCGAGCCGTCAAGCGGGCCGTCACGGATGCTCGCATCTCCAAGAAGGCCGGCTGTCACTCGCTTCGACATTCCTTCGCGACCCATCTGCTCCAGTCCGGGACCGACATTCGAACGATCCAGAAGCTGCTCGGCCACTCCGATGTTCGAACCACGATGGTCTACACCCACGTCGTGCAGAATGGCCCCTTCGGCGTCACGAGCCCTGCCGATCGGCTCGCCGTCTCGGGCCCAGCGGCGCCCGCCAGCACTCCCGGCGCCGGCAAGACGGAGTTCGAATGACAGCTGACCAGAACCACGAAGCCCGGGCCCGTGCGCCGGAAATAGACAGCTTCGATATGCCACCGAACTCCGGTACCCCCAACGGAACATCCCAAAAAACGTGAGGCAACCCACATCCTTGCAGCGCAGCGACGAATCCAGCCCCGCTGATATTCAGCGAGGCTGGGCTGCAGCATGGGCGCTATACTGAACTGTCGAATAACTAGTTGGGCGGCGGAGTCCGGGGCGAATCGTTGACCCAGTTTGAATATCTTGCAATCGCGTACTCGCTCGTTATTTCGTTCGCGGTTGTGCGCGCGGCGTCTGTATTGCCGCATGTGCTTGAGTCCGAACGGGGGTACTGGGTACATACTGTCTGGGTACTCGGAAACTTGGTGACTTCCCTGTTGATCTTCTGGAACTTCTGGTCATACAGAGAAGTCGAATGGACGCTTGGGCGGTTCGCCCTCGTTCTCACGTTGCCCACTGCGCTCTATGTTTTGGCTTCGATCCTTGCGCCTGACGATCCAGGGCAGATCCAGTCCTGGCGAAGGCACTACTACTCGGTCAGGGTCAGATTCTTCGTGACAGGCATCGCCTACTTCGTTGTAATCCTGATGGTCAGCACTTTCGTCCTGGACATGCCGATTCTCGACCCGTTTCGGCTCGTTCAGCTGCCGTTTCTGGGAGTAGCTGTCGCAGGGGCGCTCTCGGATCGGCCCGCCGTACACTCGGGTCTCGCCTCGCTAGTGATTGCGGCCTTCGTGATTCTTGTTGCACGGTCTTTCGCTGCTCCCGGACCGCTGTGGTCCGTGCAGTAGTCGCCGCCGCCCAACAAGGCGTTGCAGCGGACCAGCAACAGCCCGGTTCAATTGACCTTGGCTGCCACCTGGCGGCATACTTCGAGGGTAGGGTCGGTTCTGGTCAGCGCTGTCGCTGGCCGCTGAACGCTGATCCGTTAGGCGGCGCTCATGCTAGATCGAATCCGGCAATGCGTTCGAGACGCT
>JAFDCZ010000082.1 GCA_019312665.1 Deltaproteobacteria bacterium
GGCGCGGTGCCTTGGTGGGCGCTGCGGTGGTGACGTTCACGTTGGGGTTGGTCTGGCTGTGGACGCCTGAGCAAGCTGAGCAGGGAGCCGCTCAGGTGGCCCCCATCGAGGCTCCACCTTCAATCCGCGCCGAAGTCGAACCCCCGGGCGCTGCGTCGATCGACAGCAATCCAGTCGAGTTCGTGGCAGACGCGCCGGCTGGCAGCGATCCAGTCGAATCCGCCGCGATCGCGCAGGCTGGCAATGACCTGGTCGAGTCTGCCGAGACCACGGCCGCACGCCTCGCAGCGGCGGTGCCCGACGAGCCGCTCGGATCCATCGTTTCCGCGCCGCGCACTGCCGAGCCACCGCGAGACAGGGCGGCGCAGTCCGCCGAGGAACCGCCGCCCCTGGCCGTCGTGGCTGCGGTTCAGCCGACAGGCGAAGGGCCGATGCCTTCGCCTGCCCGCACCATGCGATCGGACCTTCCGTCACCTGCGCCTGCCCGCACCCTGCGATCGGACCTTCGGTCACCTGCGCCTGCCCGCGCCATGCGATCGGACCTTCGGTCACCTGCGCCTGCCCGCGCCATGCGATCGGACGTTCCGTCACCTGCGCCTGCCCGCGCCCAGCAGCCCGCTGCTTCGCTACCCGAGGCGCTTCCGGCGGTGGATCCGCTTCCGATCGAGCCCGACCGGGCGCCGGCTGCTTCGCCGCCCGCACGAAGTGTCGCTTCAGCCCCACCGCCAGTTCGGCCGCCGCCCGCGGCCAAGCCCACGCCTCGGGCTGCGCGGCCCGAGCCGGCACCCAAGCCTGCGCCGGCCCGGCCCAGGCCGCCGCAGGTTGCAACGATTCCCCCGCCGCCGATCGTGCATGTTGCGAGAACCGTCTGGCATCCCAGCCCGGATCGGCGCAGTGCGCGGGTGGAGGTCGAAGGCTTCGCCGAACCCCTGGAGTTGAAGGAGGGCGATGCCGTCGGCGTGCTGGTGGTCGCCGAGATCCAGCCCTCGGCCGTGGTCTTCCTGCACGGCGGTGCCCGCTTGCGACGCGCCGTAGGGAAGTGACGCGTGGGCAGGGCGGTGGCGTAACTAACGTACCGTGATCGTTCCGTTGCTCGCTCGGAGGCGGATCGGGATGCCTCCTTGTCCGAGTGTCACCTTCAGGCGCCCGCGGCGTTCCGGGCTCTCCCCGGAGAGTTCGCGGGAAGTCCGGATCAGGCCGTTGTCGACCCGCACGTCGAGATCTCCATCGGCGTCCTCAGGAAGATCGAGAGAGATTCGGCCGTTGCTCGTGACGAGGGTGATGCCCTCTTTGCCGAGCTCATCGATCTTGCACGTGACGGTTCCATTCGTCGTCGAGGCATCGACGCCGCCGCGATGCTCCTCCACCTGGATCTTGCCGTTGCTCGACCGGGCCAGCAGCCGGCCGCAGGTGCAGATCGTCTGCACCTTGGCGTTCATCGCCTGGAGATCCATGTCACCGATGACATTGGTCGCACGTACCGGGCCGTTGCTCGAGTGTGCGCGTACCTTGCCGCGGAGGCCATCGAGGCAGATGCGCCCGTTGGCTGCCTGGACAGCGACCCAGATCTCCTTCGGAAGACGGATCGTCAGGTCCGCGCGGCCCTGACGGTTCCATCGGCCCGGGATGTCGACTTCGAGTTCCAGCACACCCTGGGCGTCCTCTCGTGTGAGGAGTTGAATCTCTTCGACCAGCCGCTGTGCGCCTTCTTCGGATTCGGCGCGCGCTGTCTTGTGGATCTCGACCTCGATATCGTTGCGGTCTTCGCCGATGACCTGGGTGCGGCCGTTGGCGTTGTCGACCCGCATCCGCATCAGCGGTGGCGTTTCCAGGTTGAGCGTCTCCGTGACTTCGGCGCGCTCACTCCACGGCACACCCGAAAGGAGGCTCCGAATGAAGCCGCTGATGCCGCCGCCGCGCTTCGGCGGGTCGATGCAATCGTCGTCGCAATCGTTTCGACTCATCCTGTTGCCTCGTAGGGTTGGCGCGCACGAGCATGGTGGAGTAGACGCTCGAGGATTGCACCGCCCGGGCCCCGCAGTGAAACGGAGGCGACGGGCGTGAGTTCGCTCTCGTAGGGGTTCACCTCGATGAGGCTGCCGCCGCCGCGGAGCACTTCGAGAGGGAACTCGGCCGCGGGATAGACCGTGGCGGAAGTGCCGACCACCAGCATGCAATCGCAACCTTGGACCGCCGCATAGCAGGCGCGCAACACATCCGGCGGGATCGGTTCGCCGAATTGCACGGTATCGCCTTTGACGATGCCTCGACAAAGTTTGCAATGGGGAGGCAGGGCGTCCGGGTCGACCTCGACCTCGGCCGGGTCGAAGCGCTGGTGGCACTCCATGCATCGCAGCATGGCGTGGTTGCCGTGAATCTCGAGCAGGGATTGGCTGCCGGCTTGGCGATGCAGATCATCGACGTTCTGGGTGATCGTGGCTCTGAGCACGCCGATCTCCTCCAAGCCAACCATCGCTTCATGACCCAGGTTCGGCTTGGCCTGGCCCAGGGTTTCGATGAGCCCCTTGGCCCACGAGGCCGTCGGGTTCAGTCGCTCTCGCCAGGCCTCGGCCGGATCCGCGAGGAAGCGTTGATAGCCATCCATCGGCGGTTCGCCGTACTTCGTCCACAAGCCGCCGGGGCCTCGGAAGGGTGGGATGCCGCTCTCCACCGAGAGCCCCGCGCCCGTCAGCGCCACGACCCGGGAGGCGCGGAGCAGAAGCTCCGCTGCCTCGCTGATCTCGGCGTCGAGCGCCGGGCTGAGGACGAAGGTGTCGGACATCAGTGGAACGTCCTGTGGTCGTCGCGCCGGTCTTCGTTCTGCACCGCCCGCAGATTGCGGCGCATCTTCCAGCGTCGGTAGCGGTACTTGATCTGCTTGAACCCGACGCGATCGCCGACGCCCATGCGTTGGAGCAGGATCCAACCGACGAGAACGCCGCCGAGGTGCCCCACGTGGCTCACATTCGACGGGCCGCTGAAGAGCTCCATGAAGAAGAGCAGCGGAATCAGCCAGATCGCCTTGATGGGGATCGGCGGGAAGATCAGCATGATCGTCCGGTCCGGCCAGATCAGTGCGTAGGCGAGCAGCACACCGAACACGGCACCAGACGCTCCGAGGGTCGGGATCAGGTACTGCACCGTCGGCATGCCGAACAGGAAGAGCAGGCCGGGCCAGGCGGCAATGATCACGCCGGCGCCGACGCCGCAAAGGACGTAGTAGCGAAGGAAGCGTCGATCGCCCCAATGGCTCGCGACCGGCGAGCCGAACATCCACAGGGCGAACATGTTGAAGAGCAGGTGGAACACGCTGCCGGTGGAGTGCAGCCACATGTAGGTAGCCGGCTGCCAGACGAAGCCCTGTTCCCAGACGCGCTGGGGCCAGACGGCAAACAAGGCTTCCACGATGCCGGGGAAGAGGTTCTGCAGGATGAACACGCCGACGTTCGCGATCATCAAGTACTTGATCACGTCGGGTGTCTGGGGCGGACCGAAGCCCACCGAATATCCGCGTCCGTTCACTGCTCGCTTGCCTCCCCCGTTTCGGTTGAACACCGCGGGGTGTATGCCGCTCTACGACCTGGCCAGCCACCCCCAGAGTGGCAAACACAGCTCGCAACGAGCAGCTCAGACAGGCGGGAGGGCGCGGTTCCCGCGTACTCTGGCCAGACTACGGCGTGTAACTCCGCGGGTCAACGAGGTTTTCCCGCTAGGGCGCGAGCGCGTCAATCGCCTGATGCGCTGCGTCACGTTCGAGGCCGGTCAAGTCGAGCAGCGGCCGGTCGATCCCAGCGGTGCGCAACTCGCCTAGCTGGTCCCGGCAGGCATCGGCGCTTCCCGCGATCACCGCGGCGTCGATCTCGTCGTCGGGTAGCCAGGAGAACCAGGGGTACCAGCGCCGAAAGGCATGACGCAGCTCATCGGAGCCGAGGCCCCCGTGGGGCCGCGTCATGACCCAGAGCTGGCGGCCGATGCTCGTCGGGTCTCGGCTTTCGTTTGCGCAGGCTTTCTCCAGGGCTCCCAGCGCACTGCGGATTCTGTCGGGCGAAGCCGGGACGTTCAGGTCCCAGCGCCCGGCATGCCGTGCGACCACCGGCAGCAGGGGTGAACCGGCGCCGCAGCCGATTTCGAGCAGCGGACGGCCCTCTGGCATGACCGGGCGAACCTGTGCCCGATCGAGCTGTACCCACCGACCACGTCGGGTCACCTCCTCACCCCGCCACAAGCCCCGGCAGGCGCGCACGGTTTCTTCCAGCCAGGCCGCGCGCTCGGCGGGCTCGGCCCACGGCAGGCCGAAGCGCTTGTCCGTCGCCTGGCCGCCGATTCCAAGCAGGAGGTGAAGTCGACCCGGGAACAGCCGCTCCTGGGTCGCCGTCCACTGGGCGAGGCGGGCCGGATTCCAATGCTGCACGAGACGGATGGATCCCACACCGATGCGTGTCGTCGCGCCTAGCAACGCGGTGGTCAGCGTCGCGCCGTCGAGGACATCCCCTTCGCCCCGCCCTGGCATCATCGAGACATCGCCATCGGTATAGACGACGTCGTAGCTGCATGCCTCGGCGTGGCGCGCCAGCTCGACGAGCGTCTCCCAGGCGTAGTGTTGCCAGGCCAACACCACGCCGAGCCCCGCTTTCACGTCAGGCGTCCGAGGCGTCGGGCTGCATGGATCAGGGCCAACGCACTCTTGCCGTCGCGCAGCTCCCCGCTCCAGATCATTTCCAGGGCGCGCTCGAGCGGCGTCGGCACGACCTCGATGATCTCGTCGTCCTCGGGCCGGGCGGGAACCTTCTCGAGATCGAACGCGGCAAACAGGTGGATCACCTCGTCGGTGAAGCCAGGTGTCGTCCACACCGAGCCCAGCTTTTCCAGCCTGCCAGGGCGGCGCCCGGCTTCCTCTTCCAGTTCCTTGGCGGCGCAGACTTCCGGGGTGTCACCGTCGAGCTTGCCGGCGGGAACCTCCCAGATCATGCCCCCGGCGCAGTGGCGGTACTGACGGATCAAGAGCACGATGTCGTCGGTTTCGAAAGGCACCACGGCAGCGGCACCCGGGTGACGCAAGACGTCGAGTTCGACCGTGCGTCCGTTTGGCAGGTGGGCTTCTTCGACCTGCATGGTGAACGAGCGTCCCTGGTAGACCACGCGACTCAATGGGGGCACTCCTCCCGCAGCGGGCATGCCGTGCACGCTGGCCGCTTGGCATCGCAGCATTCGCGGCCATGGGTGATGACTCGATGAGAGTAGACGGTCCATTCCTTCTCGGGGATCAGCGTCATCAGGTCTCGCTCGATCTTGTCCGGATTGTCTTCGGTGGTGAGCCCCAGCCGCCGATTGACCCGTTTCATATGCGTGTCGATGGTGAGGCCGGGCACGCCGAAGCAGTTTCCCAGCACGACGTTGGCCGTCTTGCGCGCAACTCCGCGCAGGGTGACCAGCTCGGCGAGGGTGCGCGGCACTTCTCCTTCGAAGCTCTCGCAAAGCCCCCGGGCCGCGGCTTGGATCGATTTCGTCTTTTGACGGTAGAAGCCCGTGCGACGAATCAACTGCTCGATTTCGCCGGGCTCCGCATCGGCAAGAGCGTCCGGTGTGCCGTACTTGGGGAACAACTCCGCGGTGACCTGATTCACCATGGCATCGGTGCATTGTGCCGAGAGGATCGTTGCGATCAGCAGCTGGAAGGGGTTCTGGTAGTGGAGTGCGCAGTCGGCGTCCGGATAGGCGCGGGCGAGCTTGCGGACGATTCGCCCCGCGCGTTTCTTGCGGTCCGTGCTGCTTTCCTGGGCCATGGCCTCGAACTCTAGCCGTAGGCCTTCAGGTTGCGCATTCTTCGTCCATGAAGTGGACCGAACGAATGGTGACGGTTGCCCGGCGGGACGATCCTGAGGCGAGCCTCGAAGCGATCTATGTGGCGGCGGGGCCGGATGCGCCCAAGGGTGCGGTGGTGGCGCCGCCGCATCCGCTCTACGGCGGCAGCCTCGAATCGCCGGTAGTGAACGAGCTGGCTTATGCCTGCTTCAAGCAGGGGCTGGACAGCCTGCGCTTCAACTGGCGGGGTGTGGGTGCGAGTTCCGGTGAGCCGAGCGGGGAGGCCGACGACGCAGATCAGGACTACGCAGCCGCTCTCGACCAGCTGGCCGAGACGGTTCCGGGGAAGCTCGTCGCCTGCGGCTATTCCTTCGGCGCGGCTGCGGCCGTGCGGGTCGCAGCAAGTCATCCCCGGGTCGATCGACTGATCCTGGTGGCGCCGCCGCCTTCATTGATCTCGCCGGAGACGATCATTGGAACCGGCAAGCGGGTTCTGGCGATCACGGGTGAGTTGGATGACCTCGCGCCGCATCGCGCGCTGGAGACAGCCTTTGGAGGCGTACCTGAGGTGGAGTTGATCGTGCTGCCGGACACGGATCACTTCTTTGCCAGGGGCCTCGCCGAGCTCGCCCATTGCGTGGCTGGCTGGTTGCCTTCCGTTTCAGACGAGCGGTAGCGATACGCGGAAGCGCGCGCCTCCGCTGGGGCGATTGACCGCTTCGATGCGCCCCCCCGCTTGCTCGATGATGCGAGCGGTGATCGCCAGGCCGAGGCCGCCGGGGCGCTCGGACTTGGTCGAGAAGAATGGCGTGAACAAATGAGGTCGAACGTCGTCCGAAATCCCCGGGCCGTCGTCGTCGATGTCGATCCGAATCTTCGCCGCGCAGATCTCGCCCGAAATCCTCACAATGCCCCGAGCGGGCGACGCTTCGATCGCGTTGAGGGCCAGGTTGAGGAGGATCTGACGAAGCTCATCTCCGCCGAGGCGAATCGCCGGGAGTACCTCGGGAAGCTCCGCGACGAGCGAGATCTCCCGGTCTTCCGCGCGGAAACGCACCAGGGCGAGCACGGTCTCCAGGGCTTCAGGGACGTCGCCCCGCTCTTCCTTGCGCGGCGTGCGCCCGTGCTGGAGCACGACGGTCAGCAGGCGTTCGATCCGCTGCAGTTCTTCCCGCGCGATGCCCAGGAAGTTCTCGGTGAACTCAGGGTCGGATTCGCGTTCCGGGAGAAGCTGCAGAAAGGTCTTGATGCTGACCAACGGGTTGCGGATCTCATGGACGACTTCTGCGACCAAACCGCCGAGGGCGGCGAGCCGGTTCAGCTGTTGGATTTCCTGGTCGAGGCTCGAGAGCCGCTGGGCAGCCGCGGCCGTCTGTAGCGGCGCGCGCAGACGCTCGGCGGTCGCGGTCAGCGCGGCCAGGGTACGGGGGCGCACCCGGTTCGGCGGCTCGTCTGGTCCGCCTAGCAGCACGACACCGGCTGCCGGGCCGTTGGTCTCATGCCCGAGAATGGGCGCCACGGCGCTGAAGCCTTGTTCGAGTAGCGCCGCCAGCTGGCCGGATGGGTCGGGCGCACCTAGATCGAAGGCGCGGCCAAGTGCCAGGGCTGCAGTGAAAGAAGCCGGCAGGGGAAGCGCTAGCGACGCGCCTTCGATGCGAGCCGCGAGCACACGCGGCTCGCCTTCCGGCCCCGCGCTCCAGATTGCGGCGTGAGTGCAACGGGTGGTCGCGGCAAGCTGATCCAGCGCACGTCCGAGCAGTGTTTGAAGGTCTCCCTCCAACGCGGGCTCGCGCTTGCCATTCGTCGCCTGTCGCTGCGGCTGGGCCGAGCTATCGATCGGACGTTCCCCCACCCCTGTTGCTAACGTGCCGACCGCAGGTATGTCAATCCATGATCACAAACCGCACGACGCCATCTTGTTCGATCTGGATGGTGTCCTGGTGGATTCACGCCATGCCATCAGCCAATGCCTGAACCATGGATTGATCGAATTGGGCCTGGCTCCGGAGCCGGTCGAAGTGCTCCATGGCTGGATTGGAGCATCGCTCCACGATGTCTTCCGCGAGCTGCTTTCGGCCCGGGGGGTCGCCCCCGAACTGGCGCCGACCGCCATCGCGCATTACCGGGAGCGCTACACGATCGTCGCACCGAAGGAGACGCCCTCCTTCGAAGGGATCCCCGAGGCGCTCGAAGCGCTCGCGACGGATCACCGGCTGGCCGTCGCGACATCGAAACCGGTGGAATTCGCGGGGCCGATCCTCGAGAGCCTCGGCCTGGACGTCCATTTCGAGGCCATCGTGGGCGCGCCCCTCGCCGGGACCCACCATGAGGACAAGACCGCAACGGTCGGCCGAGCCCTCCGGGTCTTGGGACTGGAGCCACCCGATTGCCGTGCCGCGATGGTCGGCGATCGCCACTTCGACATGATCGCCGGCCGAGCCCACGGCCTGACGACGATCGGTGCCGTCTGGGGAATCGGCGGCGCAGCCGAGCTCGAGAAAGCCGGCGCAGACCACCTGGCAGCCACCCCCTCCGACCTCCTCCAACAAGTCAACAAGCGGGGACGGGGTTTACAATTGTCCTATTGAAAGAGGGCAAAGCCCTCTTTCAATAGGTCAATTGTAAACCCCGTCCTGGTGACGGCGCGGTCGGCTTGTTCGGTGGGTTCGGTGCCTTCGGCGAAGGCCTGGAAGAGGGTCTGGTCGCTGGCCGAGGTGGCCAGCAAGCCGCTCTTGCTGTCGATGCGGGCGAACACGATGCCTTCGGGTACGGCGAAGTCACGTACGGGTCGGCCGGCCAGGGCTGCGCCCATGAATTCGATCCAGATCGGCAGGGCGGCGCGACCGCCGGTCTCGCCTCGGCCTAGCACGCGTTTCTCGTCGAATCCGACCCATACTCCGGTGGCCACGTCCGGGGAGAAGCCCACGAACCAGGCGTCTCCCTGGTCGTTGGTCGTACCGGTCTTGCCCGCGACCGGGCGCCCGAGGCTTCGGGCCCGGCGGCCGGTTCCACGCGGGTGATCGACGACGAGCCGCAGCACGGAGCTGGCCAGGTAGGCTTGTTGCGGTGGCATCGCGTAGCCCTCCGGTAGCTCGCCTTCTTCCGCGGGTTCGGGAAGCTCCGCGGTTTCAAGCGTCTCCTCGGTCGGCTCCTCCATGGGCGCCGCCAGAGGCAATGCCTCCAGGAGCACCTGGCCATCGCGGTCGAGCACCCGGAGGATCAAGCGTGGTTCGACCCGTCGTCCGCCCGCGGCGAAGATCCCATACGCCCGGGTGATTTCGAGCAGCGTGACCGGGTTCGAGCCGAGGGCCAGGCCGAGGTTGCGCTCCAGCGGCCCTTCGATGCCGAGCTGCCGGCTGAATTCCATCACGTGGTCGATGCCGACGTCCTGCAGCAAGTGGATCGTGGCGTTGTTGACCGAGCGCGCCAAAGCCTCGCCTAGCAAAATGGGGCCGAGGAACTTGCGGCCGTAGTTCTCGGGGCGCCAGGTGAAGCCCTCGCTTTCGATGACCACGGGTCGGTCGTACAGGACCGACGCCGGTGTGTAGCCTCGCCCGAGAGCCGCGGCATACACGATCGGCTTGAAGGCGGAGCCGGGCTGACGCGATGCCTGTGTCGTGCGGTTGAACTCGCTGTCTTTGAAATCGTAGCCGCCGACCATCGCGAGGATGTCCCCGGTCTCGATCTCGAACGACAGCAGGGCACCTTGCGCTTCCGGATGCTGGGCCAGGCGGGCGCGTGGCAGGGCGCCTTCTTCGACCTCGTCGCTGGCGAGCATGACCGGCACGATGTCGCCCGCAGAGAATACCTTCGTGAGATCCTTCACCTCGCGGCGTCGTTCTTCCTCGCGCCGCGCCCAGCCGAGATCTTCGAGCCGGAGCTCGGCGTCGATGCCCGGTGCCAGGGCGATACGTGCGCGTTCCTTCTCCACATCGAGCACGAGCGCGACGAGAGGCCGGCCATGAGGTTCGGGTTGCTCCTCGAAAGCGTTCAGACGGGCGAGCTCTTCAAGGGCATCCGTCGGACCGTCGGCCTCCAGGTCTTCGACTCGACGGAGTGGCCCGCGGTACCCCCGGCGCCGGTCCAATGCTTCGAGCCCGCCTCGCACGGCGGCGACGGCCGCCGTTTGAAGATCCAGGTCGATGCTGGTTTCGATGCGCAGGCCGCCGTGAAGGACGGCGTCGTTTCCGAGAATCGCGACCAACGAGCGCCGGACCTCCTCGGTCACATAGGACGCCGCCGAGTTGGCTTCGGCCTCGCGATCACGGAGAAGCGGCGGCGATTCCACCGCCGTGGCATGGGCCTCCGCACCGAGGAACCCCTCCTCCTGCATCCGGTCGAGCACGTACACGCGCCGCTCTTCTGCCCGTTCCGGATTCAGGTACGGCGAGTTGCGGCCCGGTGCCTTTGGAAGCCCAGCCAGCATCGCCGCTTCCGAGGCGTCGATCTCGCCGATCGTCTTGCCGAAGTAGGTGCGCGCCGCTTCGCCGATGCCGTAGGCACCCGCGCCGAAGTAGATCTGGTTCAGGTAGAGGTAGAGGATCTCGTCCTTGCTGAAGCGCTGCTCGATGCGCCGAGCCAGGATGAGCTCGCGGATCTTGCGCTTGTAGGTCTGCTCCGAGCTGAGCAGCAACTGCTTCACCGTCTGCTGGGTGATCGTGCTCGCGCCCTGGACCTTTTCCCCGCCGGCCCGCAGGTTGGCCCAGGCAGCCCGCAGGATGGAGAGGTAGTCGACCCCCGCATGCTCGTAGAAGGTGTCATCCTCGGCGGCCAGGAACGCACGGATCACGAGTCGCGGAACGTCTTCCAGGGGCGTCAGCTGGCGGCGATGCTCGTAGAACTCGCCAATTGGACGGCCTTGGCGATCGAAGACGTTGCTGGTGAGCGGGGGCCGGTAATCGGCCAACGTCTCGAAGCTCGGCAGATCGCGGACGAACCCCACGTAGAACGCGGTGCCGGCAGCCCCCAAGGCCAGGCCCAGCACCACGACCGCTGCAAGCAGAATGCGGAAGGGGCTCACGGCCCAGGCTCCACTCGGTTGCGGAAGCGGCTCACGGCCCAAGCTCCACTCGGCTGTGGAAGCAGCTCACTGGCCAGGATCCCCCGATCTCGGCCGCACCGTAGCCGACGGCGCGGGCACTGCGCTAACCAGACCCCTCATCCTGCTTACGGGTTCCCCTCCTGGGGAGCTGAGGATTTCCTGAACGTGTCAGTTCGACCCCTGCGCATGGCCTTCGTGATGGACCCGCTGGAGGCCATCGATATCGAAGGGGACACCACTTTCGTGCTGATGCTGGCCGCCCAGGAGCGCGGCCACGGCCTCTGGTATGTGGATCCTGCCGACCTCGGCGTGGACGCGCGCGGGGCGGTGGCCACGGCGAGGCCGGTCACCCTGCGGCGCGAGCAGGGCAACCATGCAAGCGTCGGCGAACCGAGCCACGTGGCCCTCGACGAGGCGTTCGACGTAGTCTGGCAGCGCAAGGATCCACCGGTCGATGGAGAGTTCATCGTCGCCACCCAGATCCTCGGGCTGTGTAGCAAGGCCCTGGTGTTGAACCGGCCGGCGGGCATCCTGGCCGCCAACGAGAAGCTCTACGCCCTCAACTTCCCCGATTTGATGCCCGAAACTCTCGTGGCCCACGAGATCCCCCGGCTGCTCGAGTTCCTGGACTCCCTCGGTGGCGAGATGATCGTGAAGCCCCTCGATGGACGCGGAGGCGAGGGGATCTTCCACGTCACCCGGGACGACCGGAACCTCAACTCGATCCTCGAGCAGAGCACCCGCTTCGGCGAGCGCCGGGTGATGGCCCAGCGCTACCTGCCGGATATCCGCATCGGTGACAAACGCATCCTGCTGCTCGAGGGGGAGCCGCTGGGCGCCCTGCTGCGGGTCCCCGCCGAGAGTGAGGTGCGGGCCAACCTCCACGTCGGTGGCAAGGCCGCCCCGGGCATCCTCGACGACACGGACCGAATGATCATCGAGCGCGTTGCCCCGTGGATCCGCCGGGATGGCCTGTTTTTCGTCGGAATCGACGTGATCGGCGGCAAGCTCACCGAGATCAACGTCACCAGCCCCACCGGGATCCAGGAAATGAACGCCTTCGACGGTGCCCGCTACGAAGTGGCGGTGATCGAGGCGGTCGAGGCCCAGCTGGCCTAGGACGGCTCCTGGCCACCCTCGGTGGGTAGGCTGGGCGAACTCGCAACTCCGTCGATAAACCCCCGGTTTTCCTATTGACACCGTCGGGGGCGCTCCCGATCCTCTGTGGTGTACCGCCGGTCTTCCCCCACCGCGGTGCGGTTCCTCCAGAGCCCCGCCTCCCCGGGCGGGCAATCTGAACCACACCAACAAGGAGGGGTCCATGGCCACCAAGGTCGCAAGGACTGGAATCACACGAGAGAAGGGCTGGCTCTACTACCTCGACAAGAAGGGGCATGTGAGCCGGGCCAAGATGGCGCGGGGCGGCGGCAAGCCCTCCCGGGTCAAGCCCCAAATGGTCCAGAAGGCCGGTGTCGAGCGGGAAGACGGCTTCCTGTACTTCATCGACAAGCAGGGTGATGTCGCTCGCACCAAGATGGCGCGGCGAGGCCGCCCGGCCCGGCGCAAGACGGTCCGACGCAAGACCGCCCGCAAGACGACGCGGAAGAAAGCGGTGCGGAAGACCACGCGCAAGAAGGCCACGACGCGGAAGAAGGCGACCACTCGCAAGAAGGCGTCGACCCGCAAGAAGGCCACCACGAAGCGCAAGACGGCGCGCAAGAAGACCACGCGGAAGAAGGCGGCCAAGCGGCCGGCTCGCAAGACCGCGCGGAAGACCACAGCGAAGCGCAAGACGGCCCGGAGGCGGTAGCACTCATCGCCTCAGTGTCTGAGAAGGCGGTCGACCTCGGGGTCGGCCGCCTTCTTGCGTCATGGCGCCCGCCCGTTCGAGGTGCCGCGTTTTGCTGCACCTCTCGCCGATCGCTAGGGTGCTTTGACGTGGTCCCGGAACCCCTGACCAGCATCGAGGGCGCTCGCCAGGGCGTCGGCAAGGACGAGCGGCCCTTCCAGGTGCTGCTGGTCGACGATGAGGTCGCCATTCTCGAATCCCTCGAGCTGACGCTCGCCGAGGACTACACGGTCTTCGCCGTCGACAACGGCCTGGATGGCCTCGAGATCCTCGAGAACGAAGAGATCGACTTGGTGATCGTCGACCAGGTGATGCCGGAGATGACCGGCGTCGAGTTCCTGGAGAAGGTGATCGAGATCCGCCCGTCCTGCGTGCGGATGATGCTCACAGGCTATGCGGACATCAACATGGTCGTTCGGGCGATCAATGAGGGCCGCATCTACCGCTACATCCAGAAGCCCTGGGAACCGGATGAGCTGCGCCTCGATGTGAAGCGTGCCCTCGAGGCGTATCGCTTGAACGCTGAGAACGCCCAGCTGACCGCGGCCCTGGCCCAGGCCAACGAGCAGCTGCGGGCCGAGAACATCTACCTGCGCCGCGAGGTCGAGCGGCAATACGCCTTCGATCAGATCATCGGGGCGAGTCCGGCCATGCAACGCGTCTTCGACGTGATGGAGAAGGTGGCCCAGACCGACGCGACGGTGCTGCTCTCCGGCGAGACCGGCACTGGCAAGGATCTGGTGGCGCGCGCGATCCACTACGCAGGCGAGCGCAAGGAGCATCGCTTCGTCGCCCAGAACTGCGGCGCGCTGCCGGACACGCTTCTCGAGAGCGAGCTCTTCGGCCACAAGCGCGGTGCCTTCACGGGCGCCCACCAGGACAAGAAGGGGCTCTTCGAGGTGGCCGACGGCGGCACGATCTTCCTCGATGAAGTCGGCGAGACCGAGCCGGGCATGCAGGTGCGCCTCCTGCGGGTGCTCCAGGACGGAGAGATCCGTCCCCTGGGCTCGTCGGATACCCGAAGGGTGGACGTGCGCATCATCGCTGCGACCAATCGGGACCTCCGCAACGAAGTGAAGGAGGGTCGCTTCCGGGAGGATCTCTACTACCGGCTGCGTGTGGTCGAGGTCACGATCCCGCCGCTGCGCGAGCGGCGCGAGGACATTCCGACCCTGGCTCACCACTTCCTGGACATCACGAACGAACGTATGGGCCGAAACCTGGCGGGTTTCACCAACGCCGCGATGGATCGCCTCACGGCCCATGCCTGGAGCGGCAACGTCCGCGAGCTCGAGAATGAAATCCAGCGAGCGATCGCTCTGGCGGGAGACGAGGAGACGATTTCCGAAAGCATGCTTTCGGAGCATTTGCGTGCGGAATCTCCCCGCGAACCCGCAGGTGCAAGCCCCTCCCTCCTCAAGGAACGCGATCTCAACCGGGCCGTCGATGCCCTCAAGCGAAGCATGATCGCTCACGCCATCGAAGAAGCCGGCAGCAAGACCCGCGCGGCGGAGCGGCTCGGGATCCCCAGGCAATCGCTTCAGAAGATGATGAAGCGCCTCGAGATGGACTGAGCGTCTCCAGCTGCGCTCAGAGTGCCCGCCAGAGGCGGAGCCAGTCCCAGGCGGTCTGGACGATCGTCTCCAAGTCGGAGTGGTGCGTCTGCCAGCCGTAGGCCATGCGGAAGCGGGTGGCGTCGGCGACGAGGACAGGGGGGTCACCGGCGCGGCGCGGCGCGTCTTCGCATGGAACCGGCATTCCCACGACCCGGCCGACGCCTTCGATGACTTCGCGATTGCTCAGGCCCGCTCCGCTGCCCAGGTTGAAGGCTCCTCCCGGGCCTCCGCCGAGCAACCCCTCGATTGCGGCTACATGGGCGGCAGCGAGATCCGTGACATGCACGTAGTCGCGGACGCAGGTGCCGTCCGGTGTCGGGTAATCCGTGCCGAAGAGCTTCAGCGCGGGCCGGAGCCCAGCAGCGGCTTCGAGGGCGAGAGGGATCAGGTGGGTTTCGGGCTCGTGGCACTCGCCCAGGCCACCGGCCGGATCCGCGCCGCAGGCATTGAAGTAGCGGAGGGCTGCCCAGCGCAGGCCATGGGCGGCCTCTACGTCGGCCAGGATGCGCTCGACCATGGCCTTGCCCGCACCGTACGGGTTGACCGGGGCCAGCGCTGCGGTCTCCGCGATCGGCTGCGTCTCGGGGTTGCCATACACGGCAGCGGTGGAGGAGAGCACGAAGGCGCGTGCGCCGTGGTGCAGCGCCCGGTCGATGAGGTTGGCCGCCGCCAATACGTTGTTCTGGTAGTAGGCCAGCGGGTTGGCCACGGATTCGCCCACTTGAATGGAAGCCGCGAAGTGCAGCACACCGTCGAAGGGGCCGTAGCGCGCCAGCAGGCGATCGATGCCCGCCCGATCCCCGACGTTGCAGCGCACCAGCGGCGCATCTTCCACCGCAGATTCGCGACCACTTCGCAGGTCATCGACCACCACCGCGGTGTGGCCGGCCTTTCGCAGAGCGCGCAGGGTATGGCTACCGATGTATCCGGCACCGCCGGCGACGAGAAGATGAGGCAACGTTCCTCCGAGAGTCCACGCGACTGAACGACCCTGCTATTGTGACGTCCCGATGGAGAACCTCCACGTCGCGGAGTTCGAGACTCGCCACGGCCTGATGCGCTGCGCCTCCACCGAGCGCGGCCTGGCCTACGTCCACCTGCCCCGGGCCGGTGGGCGCGGCCTTGACGGCTGGAGGCGCCGGCACGCCCCCGACGCCGAGCCGGTCACGGCCTGGGAGCCGAACCGGGTGGCCATCCAGCAGATCATCGAGTTCCTGGAGGGCAAGCGCTCCGGCTTCGATCTGCCCCTCGATCTGCGTGCGACGCCCTTCCAACAGCTGGTCTACGAGGCGCTGCTCGAGATCCCGTACGGCGAGACGCGTACCTATTCCGAGATCGCGCGGTGCATCGGCCAGCCCAAGGCGGTGCGGGCCGTAGGCACGGCCAACGGAGCGAACCCGATCTCGTTGGTCGTTCCGTGCCACCGCGTCGTTGCAGCCGGAGGCAAGCTCGGCGGCTACGCCGGTGGCCTGCCGATGAAGAAGCAGCTCCTCGCGATGGAGCACGCCAAGCCGCTCGCAGGCAACCTGCTGTAGAGCGGGGAAGCGGGAACGCCAACGCCTTGTCAGGCGGCGGGACCGAACTAGGGATCTTGGTGGAGAAGATTCCGGGACTCGCTCACGAACGGGGCCAGGTCGATCTGAACGAGCGTACCAAAGAACTTCGGTGCGCTGGGCCGAAGGCGATCGAAGACTGCCGAGCGGTGATCGGGATCGTCTTCGATCGCGCGGGCTTGCCCCATGAGCGTTTCGCCGCGCACTAGAAGCTCAACGGGCGCCCCCTGGCCGCGGAGCTGGTGCCACCAGCGACCATCAGCGGCTGCGTAGATCGTGTCACCTTCGCGAAGGTAGTTCACTGGAAGGGTCTGGCCGCTGGGAAGCGTTATCAGCATCACCTTGCGTGCGCGCTCGCCGTCAGGCTCCTCGCGCAGTTCGCGCTCCGCGCTGGGGTTCGCAACGCGGGCCATGTAGACCGCATAGCCCGCTACGAGCACGAGCAGGGCGACAACCACGATCAGAACGTACTTCACACGCCACCCAACGGATCGGGCCTCAGCCGCGACAGACAGCGCTGACTGTCAGCGCCATGCCACAAAGTCCCGATGCCAGAATGCTACCGAATTCAGAACGGCCCAGCTGTCTGTTGTCAGCCGCAGCCTTTGTTGGGCGGCTGCGCTCAGCAGGCTACTGCGATTGCTCGAATGCTCGATCCACATGGCTCTGAAAGGGCGGGTCGTAACCGTGCCTACTCGTCTCCCACCACTTCTGATATCCCGGCCCCCGCTGCAGCAAGGCCGAGTACCAGGCATCGATGCTCTTCCAGACTCGCTCTTCGATCAGGCCTTGGTCGTAGTTCAGAAACGTGGTCTCCCACGTATTCATGCGCCATGCAGTGAACAAGAGAAACTTCTCCAATTCGTTAGGAGAAAGGGAATCGGGATCCGTTTCGCCCCGAAAGACGATTGCTGCAAGCTCCCGGTTCTCGTCCCCGATCAACAACTCAACGTGGTCGCGAGCGAAGCTCATGCTCTCTTGATAGAGAGCCGCTTGGGTCGCAAGCGTGTTGTGCCTGAGCTCGATCACCAGCAAGGCCAAGCCGATGAGAACGCCAAAGTTGGCGAGGAGAGACAACCACAAGCTGATTCGCTCTGACTTCATTCAGCCACCCAACGGATCGGCGAGATGCTGCCGGCCGCTGACTGTCAGCGGCGAGGCAGCCAAGATCGCCGCCAGAAGGCTACCAAGTTGGTCCGCGTTATGGCCGGTCAGCTTCATCGTCTCGTTGGGCGGTAGGGCTGGTCGCCCGTGAGAAGGCGACCGAGAAGACTCGCCTCAAGAAACGAAGCTAAGATGCGCTCCACTCCTCTGAGACGATCGCGTCGATGTGAGCGACGAAGGCACCCTGATATTCGGCCTCGCTCGCATCATGCCACCATGCAGGAAACGTCTCGGACCTGACGAACAGGCGAATGACCTTCTCATAGGATTCGCCGATCGATTCGTCGAGGAGGCCCTGCTGCGCGAGATTGAAGTAGAGCTCGTAAAGGCGAAAGAAGGAGTTCCTGAATTGATACGTGCGAAGGGCTTCGAGGTCTTGCTCGCCATCGAGAGTCTGAGCTGCGATCTGAGCCAGGCTCTCGTTTCCGGCGATGTCAAGCAACGCGGTCCGAGAAGCAAGGAACAAGTCCTTCGTGAGTTCAGCGCGGGCTACCCGCGTGTTCTGTCGAATCTGAAATGCGAGGTACGCGAGCGTCACAAGAGTAGCAATCGCGGCTACGAACTCACCGACACTGCCGAGTTCTTGAATCGTCACGTTCGCCGCCTAACGGATCAGCGTTCAGCGGCCAGCAACAGCGCTGGCCGGCCCCGACCCTACCTCGAAAGTATGCCGCCAAAGGGCAAGCAGGGTCAATTGATTCGAACTGGTGATGGTCCGCTGCAGCAGCTTCCTATGCGGCTCTTCGAGTCTCTCCGGCTGCCAATGGGCAGTCACGCCTTCGCACTCATCTCATCCGACGCGAAGGGTGCACTCAAGCCCGAGTGGGAAACGAACGAGCCAAGTGCAGCATGTGCGTCCTTCCCGAAGGCATCGATTGCGGGGAGCCAGCTCTCGTCATCTAGGTCGACTAGGCCCATGGCGAGCTTGCCGTTCTCGTCTGTCCGGCCCGCGCACGCAATTTGAACGTCGATGAACTGTTGAATGGAATCAAATCGCCATGGGTGCTCGACAGTCTCCAAGCGCTCGATGGTCAGGCCCGCACCCTCAGCGAGGCGCCTCAATTCTTCCTGCCCACCGAAGGACCACGCGTGAATGGGCTTCTGATCCGCCCCAATGTGGGACCCCAGCGAGTCCTCAACGAAGCCAAAAGCGGGCTGACGGTCCGCACTCGACCAAACTCCTGCGTGAAGCTGGCCGCCAGGCTTGAGGACACGTTTGATCTCGGAGAAAGTGGCCTCGCGATCCGTTACATACTGAAGTCCCTGATGGCAAAGTACGATGTCGAAGGATGCATCCTCGAACGGCATCTCTTCGCCAGAGCCCTCAATCCAGCTGACATGAGCGCCCGAGAACTGCTTTGCTCTGGCCGCGCCTAGGAGATCGGTCGTCGGATCAAGCCCCGTGACCTCACCCGCCGGCCCGGCACGCTCGGAGGCGTAACCCGCAACAAGTCCGGTCCCGGTGCCGAGATCTAGGACGTGAGTTCCGGGCTGCACGCGCTTCGCGAGCTCGCGGGCGAAGACATCGAGTGCCGCAGGGACCCAATACCTGTCGTAGAGGTCCGCCATGGATTGCGTTCCGACGAAATCAGCTAGCCGCGTCACGCATTCCTCCGCATAGAAGATGTTGCGGCCTGAGTAGGGCTGAGCCGCATAACTAGTATTCGACAACCGGGCATTGCACCCGGTTCGGCCGACCATACACCAACCCGCTGGATACGACTTCGAAAGATTGAAGTTGATCCGCATGCTTGCAGCCCTCCGCATCTCATCCAGGGGTCACTGGCGACAGCCACGCCGACGCTGAGGCCTCGAGGTGGCCAGCGGTGACCGGGCGCAGTTCGGCTCGATACAGTTCAGGTTTTCTCGCAACCTGTTGATCCCGAAAAGCAAGGGGAGCTGCGGGGCTCGTGTCGATGGATTTCTTGCAATTCGACGTGCGGTTGGATCCAACTGAACAGAGTTGGCTCTAGAGTGCCTGCGCCAGATCCGCGATGAGGTCGTCGACGTCCTCGATCCCGCAGGCCAGACGGATCAGCGAATCCGTGATCCCGTAGGCTTGCCGTTCCTCCGCCGGGTAGTCCCAGTAGGACATCAGAACCGGCATCTCGACCAGGGTTTCCACGCCGCCCAGGCTCGGGGCGATGTAGGGCAGGCGGCAGGCATCGGTGAAGCGGATCGTGTCCTCGAGGTCGCCGTCGATCTCAAAGGTGACGACGCCAGCAAAGCCATGCATGAGCCGGCTGGCCACCTCGTGATCCGGATGGCTCTCGAGGCCCGGATACCAGACCTTCCTCACCTTCGGTTGGCCTTCGAGCCAGCGCGCCACGGCCAGGCCGTTCGCGTTGTGGCGCTCCATGCGCAGCGAGAGGGTCTTCATTCCGCGCAACAGCAGGTAGGCGGCGTGGGGATCGAGAATCCCGCCGAGCACGCCGCAAGCTTCGCGCACGGGCGCGATCTCTTCTGCCGAGCCCGAGACGGTGCCCGCGATGAGATCGTTATGTCCGCCCAGATACTTCGTTGCGCTGTGGATCACCAGATCCGCGCCCTGCTCCAGCGGGCGGTGGTTGATCGGTGTGGCAAACGTTGCGTCGATGATCACCTTCACGCCGCGCTCGTGACAGACGCGCGCCGCTTCGGGAAGATCGATCACGCGCAAGTACGGGTTGGTCGGGCTCTCGGTGAAGAAGAAGACCGTGTCATCCTGCAGCGCGTCCTTCAGGGCCGTCGTGTCGGCGGGCGCGATCACGGTGGCCGTGACATCGAGCTTCGAAAGGTATTGCTGGATGAACTGGCGCGTGCGCCGATAGCAATCGTTCGTGACGACGATGTGTCCGCCTTGCGGTATCAGCGCGAGGAACGTGCTGGTCGCGGCGCTCATCCCCGAGCTGAACAGCACGGTTTCTTCGGCTCCTTCGAGCTCGGAGAGCTTGTCCTGGACGACCCGCCAGCTGGGGTTGCTGTAGCGGCCGTACTCATCGCGATCGAGCCGGCCTTCCGCGTATTCGCGCAGCTCCGCTGAATCGCGGAACCAGAACGTGGAGGTCTGGTGGATGGGGGGAGTGAGCGCATGGCTCTGGCTCCGAGCCCGCTGGCCCTTGCGCTGCCCCGCGTGTACGGCCTGGGTGGAGGGTCCCGGCGCTTCCGGACGCTTTGCCATATGGCTTCCCGCTTTCTGTGGGGAGGGCACTTAGCAGCTTCGGGTGCGGGTCCCGTTGGGGTCCGAGCCGAGGGTCCTGCAAGCGCCTGAAATCAACCCGTGTTTTGAGGATCGCTCGAGAGGTCGAGGGTACGGCTCTGGCAAAGGCTGGTCAACGGGGACCGAGCGGCCCCTCTTTCGCGCTATTGGCTCCGATTGCCCTCGCGAACCTGGATATCCAAGACCCGCTCCATGCGATCCCGATTGCGCTTGCGCTTCATTTCGTCGGCGAGCAGATAGCGCTCCATTTCGTCCGACATCTTCCTCAGCCGGGCCAGCTGCCGGCGCTTTTCCGCGTCTTCGGCCTCCTTGATCGAGAACTCGAAGACCAGCTCCTGGTTCGTCTCAGCACCGTCTGAAGAAAGCGCATTGATGATGACCTTGTTGCGCCCGACCTTCACCGGGACGAAGGCGATGAAGCTGCCGTCCGGATTCAGATGGACATCCGTGGCGACCTCCTGGGTCGTGACATTCGCAACGCCGATGTCCTCGACGTTCGCAAAATTGACCGCCTGAAGCGCCGCCACGACGCCCGCCGGCTCGATCACCGGTGTGAACGTGCCGAGGGTCACCGCTGCGATCTCGGTTGCGGCTTTCGGCCGGGCGAGGGCATCGGTTCCCAGGGCGAAGCTGTTGATGCGGATGCCCGCAGCCTGGGAAACCCGCGCGGCGCGCACGGCCGCCGCCATGTCCTCCGGATCCTGGGTGTCTGCGCGCCCTGCCGGAAAGCTCGGGATACCGTCGGTCAGGAACAACATCACCTTCTTGTGGCGATCGGCTGGGCGGCTCTGTGCGCCGGACATACCGGCGAGCTCCTGGGTGGCGAGTCGGATCCCCGCGGCGAAGTTGGTCGCGCCGTGCGGGCCTTCGCGGAGCACCTCGTCGAGTGCCGTGAGCAAGCTGGCGTGATCGCGGGTGAGCGGAACCCGCAGCTCTGCGTCGTGCTGTTCCGGTGCGCGGCGTAGGCCTGTCGTGGGATCCACCTCACCGGAGAACGTCACCAGGCCGACTCTCACCCGTTTGGAATCGAGGCCTTCGATGAGCGTACGGGCTGCGAGGACTTCGGCGTGGAGGACCGTGTCTTCCGGATCTGTCGAGTACACGTCGTCCGGGAACTCTCCCGGGGCATACAGGCCCTGGTGCGGGTCTTCGCCGATCTCGCCGTCGCCATCCACATCGGCGCCGCAAGCTGTCTGGGTCGAGCGCGAGACATCGAGCACCAGCATCACATCGAAGCCTCGGGGGCCGTCGGCGCCGGCCGTGGCCGTGCCGCGGATCTCCGCCATGTGCATCTTCGATTCGACCCGAGCGCCGGGCGCGGGGCTGGAAATCGTCAATTCGACCCGGCCGGGAGATTTCGCCGCGCCGGTCGGCCCGGCTGCGGGCGATGCACCCAACGTACCGGTATCCGAAAAGGCAGCAGTGATCGAAACACTCGCGAGGAGTGCGATCAGGAGGAAGGCGCGCATATTGTGGGAATTCCTGGACTCAGACCGCCACCGGGCCTGAGCGTATCACGGAGTGGCTGTCTCGCCCTCGTCGCAGCTCTCGACGTATCCGAGTGCCATGAGAGCCTCACATTCGGCTGCCGTAACCTGTGCCTCGCGGGCCTCGCCGACCTTGCCGGCCTCTGCCATGTGCAGCTGGCCTTCGGCGTGGCTTCGCATCGTAGCTGCCACATCGGGTTCGTCCTCGATCCGGTTCGTGGTCTCTCCCCGGTCAGACACCATGTCGAAGAGTTCGTTCGTGGGCAGCCCTCGGGGGTTTCCCTCTCCCGCCTCGATCCATTTCCACTGGCCCGTGCGGATCGCACGCAGGACGTTGCCTTCATGATCTTCTTCCGCGAAGACCGTGCGTCCGGCTTCGCTGCGGGTCGCGAGATCCATCGCCAGGTCCTGGCCTTGCATGGCGTCGGCCGGCTGGGCGCCTGCTTGCAGAAGGAGGGTCGGCGCGACATCGATCAACCGCGCCACATGGGCTCGGGCATCGGGGTCGGAGCCGGGCTTCCCCTTCGCCCACTTCACCATCAGCGGCACATGAATCTGCTCCTCGTAGAGCGTGAGCCCATGCCAGAAGCCGCCGTGCTCGTAGAACTCCTCGCCGTGGTCGGCGACCAGCGCGATCACCGTATCGTCGTAGACGCCAAGGTCTTCGAGGTGTGTGATCAGGTCGCCGAATTTGTCGTCCAGGTAAGCGATCTCCTGCTTGTAGAGACGGTGCATCTCCTCGGCCATCGAAGCCGGCGGATGCTGGTTCGAGGCCCGCGCGATCCCATAGCCGTTGTACGGGTGCTCGAAGTAGGGATCGTGGGGATCCATGTAGTGGAGGAAGAGGAAGAAGCGCGCATCGCGATGGCGATCCAGCCACGGCATGGCGTGGCCGTTTACCACTTCCGAATCCTGATAGAAATCGCCAAAGTGAAGGCCTAGCGGCAACGCGAACCAGACGCGTCGCAGGATCTGGTACATCACCAGCTTTGAAGAGGATTCCTCGGCGCCGAACAGATAATCCGGCCCCAGGTAGTGATACTCGTCGAAGCCTTGCGCAAAGCCGAAGCTCTCGGTCAGGTTGGTATTCGAAACGAAGCCGCCCGTCGCGTAGCCGTGGTCCCTTAGTTGCTCGGCGAGCGTTTCGATTTCCGGGCCCAATGCCGAGGGCTTCGACATCGCCTGATGGCTGGTGGGTACCAGCGAGGTGAGCAGGGTCGCCGTCGCGGGCTTCGTCCACGAGGCGTGGCTGAAGCCGTCGTAGAGGGTCCCGCCATCCGTGGCGATGCGACACAAGTTCGGTGTTTCGACGGGCCCGCCATAACAAGAGAGATGATCGGCGCGGAGCGTATCGACCATCACCAGGATCAGGTTCGGCCGCTCGGAGAGGTGGGCCGGGATCACGGTCGGTGCTGCGCCGCCGGTCTCGATCAGATCCACCGCGCCGGTGGCCAGGGCACCGCCGATTCCGAGCAGAGCCGCCAGGCCGAGTGCCGGAAGCGGCTTGAAGAGATTGCCGAGGCCACCGCGGAAGAGCCGCGGGCCGACAGCGAAGAGCAAGAGGCTGAGCAGGGCGAATCCGCCCAAGACCGCGCCCAGCACCGGCAAGGGCGGCATCTGCTCCGCGTAGACATCCCGGCGCAGACGGAACACGGTCACCGCCAGGCCGATCGGTACCGCCGTGGCCAGCAGGCCCAGGGCCGGTGTCCAGCCGCGGATCTCATCCCGGCTCATCGGCAGTGCGGCCAGGACGATGCCGCCCACCACACAGAGTGCGCCGAAGAAGGCGGCGTAGGCGAGTGGCCCGTACCAGAGCACCTGGGCTTCCGTGCCGAAGCCACCGGAGGCGATGGCGAAGACTTCGCCCAATCCGACCAGCAGGCCGCCCACGATGCCCGTGCCGAGGCCATAGCTCGCGCCGAGGCGAACACGCTCGCCGAAAGGCACGCTCGCGGTGGCTGTGCCTGCTGCCTCACGGGCGGCGCGGTCCTCTTCGGTCTCGAGGGCCACGGCGCTACGGGCCGCTTCTTCGTAGTCGACCTGCTCGCCGTTCACGCGGCACCATTCCGGTGTGTAATCCGCCGGCCGAACCCACCAGAAGTAACCGCCCGCCAGCGTGAGCGCCTCAGCGGCCCAGAAGCCCAGCGCCGCGGAGACGATGGCTGCGGCCGGGCCGATCATGTTCTGGAGCAGCACCAGCTGGGCCAGCTCGCGAATGCCTTCACCGGCGATCGTGAAGGGCGAAAGCACCGTCGCGAGGATCTGGAGCGACGAGCCCAACACGATCGGCCAGAACTCGGCGCCCACGGCCGAAATGGCAACGGCCGTGAAGTAGTACATCGCGGCCGTCGTGAAGTGGACGATGAAAGAGAGTGCGAGCGCCAGGACGATCAGGCGCTTCTTGTTCTTGTAGGCGGCGGCTGATTCCGAGATGCGCCGCACGATCCCTGCCATCTGGGCTTTGCCCGGCAGCGGCAGGTGCTCGATCAGCCACTGCACGATGCCCGGGAACCAGAGGACGGTCATCAGGCCACCGATCACGGTGGCGCAGATGGCGATGCCCAGGCCGGCAACGAGGTGCGCCGTGCTTCGATCGAAGATCGAGTAGAACATGCCGATGCCGGCCGGCAACGCGACGATGAACGAGAGGAAGATACCGGTCACGCCGATCACCTTCTCGAGCGCCTTCGCAGCGGTCACCTCGACGGTGCGTCCAGTGAAGCGCGCGGCGTCGTAGAGCGTGTAGCCATCCAGGCCGGCCGTGCTCGGCAGGAACGTTCCGATGAAGCGGCCGATCAGGAACGAGCCGAAGATATGACGGAACGGCAATTCGATGGCCTGACCGCGCAGCAGAACGATCCAGCGCTGCATCGAAGCGAGGATGCCGACGAACTTGATCGCTGCTGCGAGGCCGCAGAACATCCAGAAGGTGGCCGGGTCGATATTCGCCAGCGTGTCCCAGATGAGTTGCAGGGCGACGACATGGGAGCCGTCTTCCATCTTCACCGGGTGCGCGAAGAGCAGCCAGAAGACGCGGATTGTCACCCAGGCCTTCAGCAGGTTCAGGGCCCGGCCGCGCCACGGTTCGGGCGCGAGCCGTGCGACGGCAATGGCGAGAAGGGCGACGAAGAGGATTTCGAGAAGGACGGTCATGGGCGCTCCGCTGCGACAGGGGTCGGGCGATGGGCAGCCAGGCTCGCCGGGTACGCACATTGCGCAGGCGGGTTTTGGGGCAACCCCATGCAGTGTGTCGGCAGGCGAACGCAGGAGGTTACGGAAAGCGGTGAAGATTGGCGCCGGCGAGGAGGCAGGTGATGCGCAAAAGTGTCGCTAACTCTCACCCCCGGGGGACGATGCTCCGATTTGAAGGAAGCCGACCCTCTTGCTGGCGTTCGCGTCCGGCCGACCGGGCGCCGCAGGGTCATGTGGCATTCGGCCTCGGCGATCCCAACCGGGGTAGCATGGGGCCGCCAAGCATCAGGAGGGCGGCATGGATCTGGGGATCGCGGGCAAGGCGGTGGTGATCACAGGAGGAAGCAAGGGGATCGGGCGGGCGACGGCTCTGGCCTTTGCGGACGAAGGTGCGAATGTGGCGATCTGTGCTCGCAATGAAGGGCCTCTGGAAGAGACGGCCAAGGAGATCGAGGCCCGAGGGGTTCGCGCCTTCGCGGCTTCCTGCGATGTGGCCGACGGGAGCTCGTTAGGTGGCTTCCTGGATGATGCGAGGGCGGCTCTCGGTGGTGTGGACGTGCTCGTGAACAACGCCTCGGGTTTTGGGGTGAGCGACGACGAGGCCGGCTGGGCCGCCGGTTTCAACGTCGACATGATGGCCTCCGTGCGTGCCACCTGGAAGGTCGTTCCGTGGATGACCGAGGCCGGCGGTGGCTGCGTGATCCATATCTCGTCGACTTCCGGCCTCGAAGCCGGTTCGCCGGCTGCCTATGCCGCCGTCAAGGCCGCCTTGATGAGCCACTCGAAGACCCTTGCCATCAACCTGGCACCCCGGGGCATCCGGGTGAACACGGTGGCGCCCGGCTCGATCGAGTTCCCCGGCGGAATGTGGGAGACCGTCAAGAAGGTCAACAACGAGATGTACGAGGGTATTCGCGACTCGATCCCCTTCGGCCGCCTCGGCACCGCCGAAGAGGTCGCCGCCGCCACGGTCTTCCTCTCCTCCGCGCCGGCCAGCTGGATCACCGGCATCACCCTCGCCGTCGACGGTGGCCAGCACAAAGGCAACTAAGAGCCCATCCCAAAACCTCCGCAATCCGGATTGCCACCGAGGGTGAGCTTTTCGCCAACAGCGGTTTTGGGATGGGCTCTTAGTGGGGGGTGAGCAGGGTGCGGCGTTGGCGGCGGTACTCGGTTTCGGTGATCTCGCCGGCTCTTCGCGCTTCTTCGAGTTCGGCGAGGGCACGCGCGTTCGACGGGGATGTCGGGCGTGTCTTCCGGAGCTTCTTCGGGCTCGCCTAGCAGGATCGTCTTGCGCAGCACCTTGCCCGTCGGGCCGACGCGGATGTTCGAGGCCTTTCGGAAGCTCGGGTCGCGCCACTCGACGGCGACGGCCTGGTGCCCGACGGGAGCGATGGCATTCGCTCCGATCACCTTGAAGCTCATCACCTCACGCCCGACGGCCGGCTCCTTGACCTCGACGTTCGAGCTCTTGGGCACGGGCCAATCGACGCGGTTCAGGTGGATGTAGAGCAGGTCGTCACCGCCGACGTAGGCAACGAAGCTCGTCATGTAGTTCTGATGGAAGATGCCGAGGCGCTTCTCCTTGCGCGTGATCTGGACGAGCACCTCCTGGTCGCTCTTCGCCTTGGCGAGGGCTTCACTGAGCACGCCACCGAGCGGGTAGAGGAGCGAGGTCTCGATGGCGGGCTTTCGCTGGCCACCATCGTCGTCGACCGCAGTGCGTACATCGATGCTCGAGAGGATGTGGGCAAGGCGGATGTTCGAGATCGTGGCCGGATGCCGGAAATACCGCTCGACCGTCGCGTCGTCCTTCAGTTCGGCGCGAAGCACCACCGAGAGATCGCCGTCATCGCGCAGGGTCTGCCGGGTGTACGTGGTTCCGCAGCCGAGCGAGAGCGCGAGCAGCGCGGTCGCCAAACAAGTGAACAGGTCATGTCGTGAAGGCACTGACGATCCGATAAGTGAGGAAGCTCGCACCATAGGCGAGGCCGAGGAGGTAGGCGAAGGCGAAGGCAGGCCAACGCCAGGAGTTGGTCTCCCTGCGCATCACCGCGAGGGTGGATGTGCACTGCAGGGCGAACACGAAGAAGATGAGGAGCGAAGCGACCGTGGCGGGGGTGAAGACCTTCTCGCCCGTCCTGGGATCGACATCTTCGCGAATCGCCTTGCGCAGGGAAGTGCCGTCCTCCTCGGAGGCGGCGTAGACCTGGGCCAGGGTCGCGACGATGACCTCCCGCGCGGCGAGGCTTGCGACGAGGCCGACGCCGATCTTCCAATCGAAGCCCAGCGGCGCGATCACGGGCTCGATGGCACGCCCAAGGGAGCCCGCCGCACTGTGCTCCAGGGCGTAGCGGCTGGCTTCTGTGGGCGACGCGCCAACCGGCGCTTCGACCCTGGGGAAGGTGAGGAGCCCCCACAAGATGATCGAGGCCAGCAGGATGATCGTGCCGGCCCGACGCAGGAAGGCGCTCGCCGCGCTCCAGACCTGGGCGAGCCAGAGCCGGAAAGGCGGCACCCGATACGGGGGCAACTCGAGGACGAAGGGCAGAGAGGCGTGGCCAACGACGAATCGGCTCAATACGGAAGCCGCGATCAGGGCCGTGACGCCTCCAAGCACGTACAAGCCCAGTAGCACGAGCCCTTGCAGCCCAAGCCCGCCCCAGACCGTCGTGGCTGGGACGAAGGCGCCGATCAGCAGCGCGTAGACCGGGAGCCGTGCGGAGCAGGTGACCAGCGGTGCCACCAGGATCGTCACCAGCCGGTGCCGTGGCGAGGGCACGGTGCGTGCGGCCATGATGCCCGGGACGGCACATGCGTAGGAAGACAGCAGCGCGACGAACGCGCGGCCTTCGAGCCCGATGCGCGCCATCAGTCGATCGACCACGAACGCGGCCCGCGCCATGTAGCCCACGTCTTCCAGCAGATAGAGCAGGCCGAAGAGCAGCATGATCTGGGGAAGGAAGATCACGACCGAGCCGACGCCTGCGATCAGGCCATCGCTCACGAAATCGGCGAGCAGGCCGGCGGGCAGCGTGCCGTGTACTGCGCCGGCCAAGGCGCTCATGCCTGCGTCGATGGCATCCATGGCAGGCGTCGCCCAGGCGAAGATCAGCTGGAAGAAGAGCACCATGACCGCGATGAACAACGCGCTCCCACCCAGGGGGTGGAGGACGATCCGGTCGATTCGTTCGGTCCACGGATCGCGGCCCGGCGCGCGCAGGACGACCCGTTCCAGCACCGATTCGCACCAGGCGTGGCGCTCCTCCGCATCCGTCGGCGGTGGGATGGGCGGACGTTCCCACTCGGAAGGCCGGGGGAGAAGCTGACGCAGGGCCTCCAGGCCGATCCCGCGATGGCCCACCACGCTAAGGACTGGAATTCCAAGGGCCGCGCGCAAGCGTTCCAGGTCGAGCTTTCCGCCACGGGCATGGAGCTCGTCGGTCATGGTGAGGACCAGGCAGGTCGGCAAGCCCTCGTTCACCAGCTCGGCCACGAAGCCAAGCGATCGGGAAATGGCGCAAGCGTCGACCGTGACGATGAGGGCATCCGGCGGTGCCACATCCGCGAGCTTCCCCTCCAGGACCTGGCTCACCACGGCCTCGTCCGGGCTCATCGGCTCGAGGCCATAGGTGCCCGGCAGGTCGATGATCTGCACCGCCCGTCCGGGCAGCCGGGCTGTTCCCTCACGCCGCTCGACGGTCACGCCCGGGTAGTTGCCCACCTTCGCCCGCAGGCCAGTCAGCGCGTTGAAGAGGGTGGTCTTGCCTGAGTTGGGGCTGCCGACCAGGCCGAGCCGCAGGAGCGGCGGGGCGGCGGCTTCAGCCATCGGTGTTCACGCGCAGAAGCGGCGGGGCGGCGGCTTCAGCCATCGGTGTTCACGCGCACGAGCCCGGCTTCGCTGCGGCGCAGGCAGAGCTGCACTCCGCGCAGCTCATAGATGCGCGGGTCGCCGAGGGGCGCGCGGCGCAGGCAGTGCACGACGGTGCCCGGATGCAGGCCGAGATCCCGGAGGCGGGTACCGAGAGGCCCCGGGGCATCGACAGCGATCACCTTGGCGGTCGCCCCGACGGGCAGCTGGGATAGGAGGACGGTGTCGATCACGATGAGTAATATTGAAAATGAATTTCGATTTCGAGGTATTCAGGGAGGCTACGGATCCAGCGCGGAGGCGTCAACTCCCCGTCCCGGCGAGGGAAATCTCAGTTTGGGAACGCGTTCGCGGATCCCTGTCTATTCGTTTTCGCTTCGCAGCTGGCGAATCATCAGGGCCATCCCGCCGGCCTGCGGATCGACCTCTCCCAGCAGGATCTGACGCACCCCGAAGGCAATCGGCATGTCGACGCCGAGCCGCGTGGCCAGCTCGCACACGGCGAAGGTGGTGCGAATGCCCTCGGCCACCTGGTTCATGCTGCCGACGATCTCGTCGAGGCCGCGGCCGCGGCCGATCTCGAGGCCCACGTTGCGGTTGCGGGAAAGATCGCCGGTGCAGGTGAGGACAAGGTCCCCCATTCCGGAAAGACCCAGGAAGGTCAGGGGGTTGGCTCCGAGAGCCTGACCGAGGCGCGTGATCTCGCGCAGGCCGCGGGTCATCAAACCTGCTCGCGCATTCATGCCCGTCTCGAGGCCGTCGCAGATGCCGACGGCGATGGCGACCACGTTCTTGAGCGCGCCACCGACCTCTACGCCGACCACATCGTCATGGGTGTAACAGCGGAACCACGGGCAGGAGAGGGCCGTCTGCACGGCAATCGCGTAGCTCTCCTCGCGGCAGGCCAATGTCACCGCGGTCGGCTTCTGCTCCGCGATCTCGCGCGCGAAGGACGGGCCGGAGAGGCACACGATGCGCGGATGCAGGGCCTCTGGAAGCACATCCTCGAGCACCCGATGCATGGTCATCCCGGTTTCGACCTCGATGCCCTTCACGGTCGAGACGAGAATCGCGTTCGGATCCATGACCTTGCCCGCGCGCCCCATTACCTCGCGAACGCCGTGGCTCGGGACTGCGCAGATCACGATCTCCCGATCCGTGAGGGCTTCGTTCAGATCGGCGGTCGCCTTGATGTTGTCTGGGAGCTCGATGTCGTTGAGGTAACGCGGGTTGCGGCGTTCACGCTCGATGCTTTCAGCGGTCTCGGGATCCCGCGCCCAGATCGTGACGTCGTGCTCGCGCGCGGCGAGTACGGCGAGGCATGTGCCGAAGCTGCCGGCTCCGAGAACCGCGACGGGGGTGGGCATGGCGGCGGAGTGTAACCGCCTTCATGCAAGGCTTTTCCATTGACGAGTGCAGGGCCTGGGGCTAGGTTCGGCCCGGAATTTCGCTTCTGTGACGGGGAGTTAGGTGGTTTCGTGCCAGTCCGGTCCCGGCTTCATCCGGGTTGCCTGGCATGTGGGGGAGGTGCACGCATGCTCGGGGAGTTCGTCGGCATCCTGCTGATCCTGGCTCTCGCGCTGCTCATCGCCGCCGGCTTTCTCGCTCTCCACCGCGTGCTCTCGCCGAAGCGCGAGTTTGCTGAGAAGCAGGAGCCCTTCGAGTGCGGCGAGGCCCAGATCGCTTCGCCTCACCAGCGATTCTCCGTGAAGTTCTATCTGGTCGCGATGTTATTCGTGCTCTTCGATGTGGAAGCGATGTTCTTCTATCCGTGGGGCGCGATCTTCCGGGATCTCGGTGGCTACGGGCTCGCCGTGATGGCCGTGTTCACTGTTCCCCTCGTGCTGGGCCTGATCTACGAATGGAAGAAGGGCGCCCTCGAATGGTGAGCGTGGCAACCCGCGCGGCCATCGATGCGGAGATCGCGAAGATGCCCGAGAAGCGCGGCGCGCTGCTAGCCGCGTTGCGCCTCGTCCAGGCGGAGTATGGGTACCTCCCCCCTGAGGTGATGGAGGAGGTGGCGCAGATCTTCGGCCTGCATCCGACCGAGGTCTTCGAGGTCGTCAGCTTCTACAACCACTTTCACGTTCAGCCCCGAGGGCGTCATGAAGTGAACGTCTGTACGAGCCTCACGTGCTCCCTGCGCGGAGGCCGCGGCTTGTTGCGTCAGCTGCAGGCGTACCTAGGTGTGCGTGCGGGTCAGACGACCGAGGACGGCAGGATCAGCCTGGGCCACGAGGAATGCCTCGGCGCATGTGGCAATGCACCCATGCTTCGCATCGATGACACCTACCATCTGGATCTCGATTGGGTGCGAACCCAACAGCTCCTGGACGGATTGGAGTAGCCCGCGGAATGGGTCATCGGGTTCCCCACGTCACTCACTACCTGACGGAGCACTTCGCCGACCCGGGCTACACCACGCTTTCGGGCTACCGCGCCCAGGGCGGCTACGAGACGGCCCGTCGGGTGCTCGCGGAGCAGAGCCCGGAAGAAGTGATCGGGACGTTGAAGAACGCCGGGCTCAAGGGACGCGGTGGCGCTGGCTTTGATGCGGGGTTGAAGTGGTCGTTCATGCCTCGGGACCAGGCTGGGCCGAGCTACCTCGTTTGCAACGCAGACGAATCGGAGCCCGGCTCCTTCAAGGATCGTGTGTTGATGGAGCGGGGCCCCCACCAACTCCTCGAGGGGATCCTGATTCCAGCTTTCGCGACCGGCGCCGCGACGACGTTCCTCTACATCCGGGGCGAGTACGCGGAACCCGCGCGCATCCTGCAGCGGGCGATCGACGAAGCCACGGCAGGAGGTGTGCTCGGTTCGAATGTGCTTGGGACGGGCTTCGCCCATCAGGTCGTGCTGGTACGCGGTGCGGGGGCCTACATCTGCGGGGAGGAAACCGGGCTCCTCGAATCCCTGGAAGGGAAGAAAGGACAGCCCCGCCGCAAGCCTCCGTACCCCGCCGAGTGCGGAGCCTTTGGCCGGCCGACCACGGTGAACAACGTCGAGACCTTCTGCCACGTGCCGCATGTCTTTGCCCGCGGCGTCGACTGGTTTCGCAGCATCGGTACCGAGGAGAGTCCCGGGACGACACTTTTCGGTGTCTCTGGTCATGTGGAACGCCCCGGCCTCTATGAGTTGCCTCTTGGTACGCGGCTGGATGAGATCATCTTCGAACATGCCGGCGGCGTTCCCGGAGGGCGCAAGCTGAAAGCCGCCATCCCCGGTGGTGTATCGATGCCGCTGCTTCCGGCCGGGCACCTCGATGTGCCGATGGCCAACGAGTTCCTGCGCGAACACGGCAGCTCATTGGGTACCGGCGGCGTGATCGTGATGGACGAAACCACCTGCATGGTTCGCGTCGGCTGTGTGATCTCCGAGTTCTTTCGAGATGAATCCTGCGGCCAATGCACCCAATGCCGCGAAGGCACGGGCTGGTTGCACAAGTTGATGCTTCGAATCGAGCGCGGGGGTGGAACCGAAGCCGATCTCGACGTGTTGGAGGACGTCGCGGGAAAAATGGAAGGGCAGACGATCTGCGCGTTCGCGGATGCGGCGGCCTGGCCCGTGCAAGCTCTCCTGCGCCATTTTCGTTCGGAATTTCTCGAGCATGTACGCGCCGAGAAATGTCCGTTCCCGGAAAGCTTCGAACTCTGATGCTGCGCATCACGGTCGACGGAACAGCCTACGAGGTGGAGGAGGGGCTGACCCTTCTGCAAGCCCTGGACGATCTCGGCGTCCTGATGAAGGGCGTCGACATCCCTCATTATTGCTGGCATCCGAAACTCTCCATCGATGGCTCCTGCCGGATGTGTCAGGTCGAGGTGGAGGGCGTTCCCAAACTGCAGATCGCGTGTGACACGCCGGTTCGAGATGGCATGGTCGTTCACACCGGGAATGAGCGCGTCCGGAAGGCCCGCGAGGGCGTGATGGAGCTGATGCTCGTCAACCACCCGCTCGATTGCCCGATCTGCGATCAGGCCGGCGAATGCAAGCTTCAGGACTACGCGTTCGACTACGGCCAGATGCATACGCGCACCCGAGAGCCGCGGCGGGCGCTGAAGAAACGCGTTGATCTCGGTGCGACCATCGTATTCGATCAAGAGCGCTGCATCCTATGCCGCCGCTGCGTGCGCTTCTGTCGCGAGATACCGGGGACGAGCGAGTTGGCCATCACCCAACGCGGTGATCGCTCGACGGTCGAGACGTTTCCCGGCAAGCCTCTCGAGAACGACTACTCGATGAACGTGGCGGACATCTGCCCGGTGGGCGCGCTCACGACCCGGGACTTCCGTTTCAAGGTGCGGGTCTGGTTCCTGGAGGAAGTGCCGGGCATCTGCACGGGTTGTTCGCGAGGTTGCAACGTCCACGTCGGCGTGGCCGACGATCAGGTACGGCGCTACACGCCCAGGCGCAACGATGAGGTGAACGATACGTGGCTGTGTGACTACGGTCGTATGACGTATCAGGAAATCGGCGCGCCGGACCGGATCAGCGAGCCTGCCGTCCGCGGAGACGCGGGCCAGCTCGTGGGCACGACCCTCGAGCAGGCCGTCGAGTGCGCCGCGCAGCTGATGCGCACAGCGGTCGAGAAAGAGGGCCCCGGCGTGGTCGCGGCGCTGGCTTCCGCACACGCAACGAACGAAGACCTGGCGGCTCTGCGTGGGCTGCTTGCCGCGCTTGGCAGCGAGACCCACGGCGTGCCGATCGTGACCGGCCCGGCCGACGCATTGTTGATCCGGCCGGAAAAGGCCGCGAACGCGGAGGGCGCCCGCGTGGCCGGCTTCGGCGAGCCGGGGTTGCTGCTCGACAAGATCCGCGGTGGTGGAGTCCGGGTCTTGATCGTGCTTGGCCACGACATCATCCACGAACAGTTCCTGGGTTCGCCCGAAGCGTTGGCCGCGCTCGACGGGGTGATCCTGCTCGACACTCACCGTTCACGCCTGGAGCAGGTTGCTCACGTCGTAATTCCGGCTCGCCACCTGGCCGAGAAGGGCGGCACCGTCACCAACTTCGAGGGCCGGGTGCAGGCCGTGCCCGCGGCGCTGGAGCCCGCGTTCGAGGCCGTCGCTGAAGCACAGGTTCTCGCGCGGATCGCTTCGGCTTTGGATCTGTCGATCAGCGACGAGTCCGAACGCAAGCGCGAGACCGACTGAGCCGTGTTGGAGGTCGTGCTCAAGCTGCTGTTCATCGTGCTCGTCGTGCTGGCGGGCATGTTGCCACTCATCACCTGGGTGGAGCGCAAACAGAGCGCTGTGATGCAGGATCGCATCGGGGCGAATCGCGCGGATCTGATGGGCGTGACGCTCCTCGGCTTGCTGCATCCAATGGCAGATGTGATCAAGCTCTTCTCGAAAGAAGATTTCGTTCCGGCCGGCGCGAACCGTATCCTGCATCTGTTGGCTCCGGTGGTCGCGATCGTGCCGGCGATCATCACGCTTGCGGTCATCCCCTATGGAGGCACCTACGTCTTTGGCGCGTCGACGCTGAGCCTGGTGGTGGCAGATGTCGATTGGGGCATCCTCTTCGTCTTCGCTGTCGGGTCCATCGCAACCTACGGCGCGGTGATGGCAGGCTGGTCCAGCAACAACAACTGGAGCCTGCTGGGCTCGATGCGCGCTTCCGCCCAGATGATCTCGTACGAGGTCACGATGGGCCTCTCGATCGTCGGCTTGTTCATGGTCTACGAAACCTTGCAGCTTCCTGCGATGGCGGCGTGGCAAGATGACAGCTTCCGCCTGCTCGGATTCGTGGAGCATCTCGGCGGCGTTCAGCTTCCCGCCTTTCTCGGCTGGATTCGCCTTCCGGCGTGGGGCATCTTCCTGCAACCGCTTGGTTTCGTGCTCTTCCTGACCTGCATCATGGCCGAGAACAAGCGCCCGCCCTTCGATGCGCCGGAAGGCGAGAGCGAACTCGTCGCCGGATATCATCTCGAGTACTCCGGGATGCGCTTCGGCCTCTTCTACACGGCCGAGTTCCTCGAAGTGCCCGTGATCGGCTGCATTCTCACCACGCTCTTCTTCGGAGGCTGGGCGATCCCCTTCCTGCCCCAGGAGACGATCATCAGCTTCATCGGAGCTGGTTTCGGGGAGGGCTTCGCGACCGGCGTCTGCCTCGTCCTCCATGTCCTCTCGTTTCTGGTGAAAGTCGCGTTGATGATCTGGCTGCAGATGGCGCTGCGTTGGACGTTGCCGCGCTTTCGGTACGACCAGGTGATGGACTTGTGCTGGAAGGTCATCTTGCCGCTTTCGATCGCGAACGTGTTCGTGACGGGCGCCATCATTCTCTGGGTCGAAGCGGTGATCGCATGAGCGAATGGATCTTCTACGCCTTCGCGGCGCTTGCCGTCGCGGGAGCCCTTGGGATGGTGTTGAACGTGCGCAACACCGTGGCCGGTGCGCTCTCGCTCGTAGCCACGATGGTTTCTCTGGGCGGCATCTACGTCATGTTGGGGGCCTATTTGATTGGCGTGCTCCAGATCCTGGTCTATGCCGGTGCGATCGTGGTGGTCTTCCTGTTCGTGGTGATGCTCCTGAACCTGCGCGAGGATGGCTTCGCGTCGGGTCGGCAATGGGCGACGAAGGCGGTCGGCGCGACCCTCGGGGTCGCTGCTGCGGTGGGGCTCATCGGCCTGCTTCCCGCGCACTTCCCGGAAGCGGCCGCATTGCCCGAGGGTTTCGGCGGCTACCGGGTGGTCGCTGCATTGCTCTTCACGGACTACGTACTGGCATTCGAAGTGAGTTCCCTCTTGCTCCTTTCGGCCATGGTCGGTGCCGTCATCCTCGCCCGCCGGAGCACGGATTGATGGTCGGCGAAGCGGTCATCCTCTCAGCCATCCTGTTTGCCATCGGTACCGTGGGTGCGCTCGTGCGGCGCAACGTGATCGTGGTTCTGATGTCGATCGAGCTGATGCTGAACGCCGTGAACCTGGCGCTTGTCGCCTTCTCCCGGCAATGGGCGGATCCAGCCGGCCAGATGCTCGTGTTGATGGTGATCGTCGTCGCCGCGGCGGAAGTCGCGGTCGGCCTGGGCATCGTGATCGCGCTCTTCAGGAACCGCGAGTCGTTGAACGTCGAAGACGCGAGCCTGCTCAAGTGGTAGGCGCATGAACGGAGCCAACGAGTACGACCTGCTGCATTGGATTCCTGCGCTGCCTCTCGCGGCAGCGGTGATCCACGGGCTCTGCCTTGGCCTGTGGCGCCAGCCATTGCCTCGCATCGCGACGATTGCGCTCTCGTGCGGCGCCACGGGTCTTGCGTTCGTGCTGTCGTTCTTTGCCCTGCTGGCGTTGACCGAGCTGCCTGCTGGCTCCCGTGTGCTTCAGGAGGGGCTCTTCACCTGGATCGGAGCGGGACCGTTCAGTGCAGAGGTCGCGTTCCTGCTCGACCCGCTCTCCGCAGTGATGATCCTGATCGTTTCCGGCGTGGGCTTCCTGATCCACGTCTACTCGATCGGCTACATGGACGCGGATGCGCGAGAGGACAAAGGCTTTCAACGCTTCTTTGCCTACCTGAACCTCTTCACCTTCTCGATGTTGGTTCTGGTCCTCGCCGACAACCTGCTGCTCATGTTCCTTGGTTGGGAAGGCGTCGGGCTCTGTTCCTATCTGCTCATCGGCTTCTGGTACAGCGATGAGTGGAATGCCTATTGCGGTAGCAAGGCCTTCATCGTCAACCGGATCGGGGATTTCGGTTTCCTGGTGGGAATGTTCCTGCTCTTCTGGGCACTTCAGGATGTGGGCAGTGGCTCCGTCGCGTTCCTGGAACTCCAGACCGCCTTTCCCCTGATTGCAGACCAGATGGTGCAGCTCCCGGGCTGGCTGGGTGGTGCGCAATGGAAGCTCGCGACCTTGATCGGCTTGTGCTTCTTCCTGGGCGCGGCCGGAAAATCGGCACAGCTTCCGCTCTACGTGTGGCTCCCCGACGCGATGGCTGGCCCGACTCCCGTCTCCGCCCTGATCCACGCTGCCACCATGGTGACGGCCGGGGTCTATCTGATCTGCCGGATGAGCTTCCTGTACGCGGCGGCACCCGGTGCCTCCGCGGTGATCGCCTGGGTCGGCGCGTTGACGGCACTCTTCGCGGCGGTGGTTGCCATCGCACAGACCGACATCAAGAAAGTGTTGGCCTACTCCACGGTCAGCCAGCTCGGTTACATGTTCCTGGCGGCAGGCTGCGGCGCCTACGGTGCTGCGATCTGGCACCTCACCACCCACGCCTGGTTCAAGGCCCTGCTCTTCCTCGCGGCCGGGTCGGTGATCCTGGCTGTGCACCACGAGCAGGACATCGACAAGATGGGCGGCTTGCACCGCTTCCTGGTCTGGACCCGGCTCACGTTCCTGGCCGGAGTGCTCGCGATCGCCGGCGCGCCCTACTTTTCAGGCTTCTTCTCGAAAGACGAAATCCTGCTGTCGGTCCATCTGGCAGATCACGTACCCGGCCATGCCGCTCTCTACTGGATCGCGCTCTTCACCGCGGGCCTCACTGCGTTCTACATGTTCCGTTTGTACTTCCGGATCTTCTTCGGTGAGTCTCGGATGACCCGGGACCAGCAGGGGAGCATCCAGGAGTCTCCTCGCACGGTCACGATTCCCTTGATCGTGTTGGCGATCCTGGCGGTCGCTGGGGGGGTCGTGTTCGGGCCCTCCGAGGCTTTCATCCCCATCGAAGATGCGAACAGCTTCGGGAATTTCGTGGCGCCCGTTCTGGCCACGGTCCACCACGAAGTGGAACGCAGCCTCGAGTGGCAGCTGGCAGCGGTCGCCACCCTGGTGGCGTTCCTCGGCGCCGCTCTCGCCTACGGGCTGTATGTGGTTCGCCCGGCCTACCCCGCGAAGATCCGACGGTTGCTAGGCGGAGTCTTCCGTCTGGTCGAGGGCCGCTTCTGGATCGATGAACTCTACGATCGCATTCTCGTGCAACCTCTCGTCAAGCTCTCGGATCGGGTGCTCTACCGCGGGCTTGATGCTCGCTTGTTGGATGACATGGTCATCGGAGGCACCGCCCGTGGCATCCGCGCCGCTGCGGCGGACATGCTCAAGTTCGCGCAATCCGGCCTGGTCCAGGGCTACCTCTTCCTGATGCTCGTCGGAACGCTGGCGATCATCGGCTACCTGGCGTTCTGAGGGCTTTGCGTTGACCGAACTGCCCGACCTCCTCACCTACGTCATCCTTCTTCCGCTCGCGACCGGTTTGATGTTGTTCGCGATCGATGGCGTCGCGCATTCTGCCGGCGGCAGCCTGCCGCCCCAGATATGGAGAGGCCTCGGGCTCGGAGCGTCGTTGGCCACGCTGGTGCTCACCGCGATGCTCTGGATCGGCTACGACCCGACCCGGATCGAGATGCAATTCGTCGCGCATGCGGCATGGGTTCCGGCTCTCGGCATCAACTGGTACGTGGGCCTTGATGGCATCAGCCTGCTGCTGATCTGCCTGACCGCGTTCCTGGTGCCGATCGTCCTGGTGGCGTCGTGGAATGACGTCGGGCGCTCGTTGCGTGGCTATGTCTTCTTCATGCTCTTTCTCGAAACGGGCATGCTCGGCACGTTCGCCTCGTTGAACCTGCTTCAGTTCTACGTCTTCTGGGAACTGATGCTGGTGCCGATGGTCTTCTTGATCGGCGTCTGGGGTGGGCCTCGCCGTGTCTATGCGGCCGTGAAGTTCTTCCTGTTCACGATGGTCGGCTCTTTGCTCATGTTGGTGGCATTGGTGGCGGTCGCCTGGTTGCATGCGGAGCAGTTCGGAGTCTGGAATTTCGATCTCGTCGCAGTGCCGGGGAGCCAGGTGCCGGCGCTCCTCGATACCTTCGTACCCGTCGCGGGCGCGCCCTGGTGGCAGACCCAGTCGTGGCTGTTCGCCGCGTTCGCCCTGGCCTTCGCCATCAAGATCCCCCTGGTTCCGTTGCACACTTGGCTGCCCGATGCGCATACGGAGGCGCCGACGGCCGGTTCGGTCTTGCTGGCTGGCGTGCTCCTCAAGATGGGCGGCTACGGATTCCTGCGCTTCGCGTTCCCGCTGTTCCCCGTAGCGACGGTCGAATTCGTTCCGCTCTTCTTCGGCCTGGCGCTGGTAGGCATTCTCTACGGCGCTCTGGTGGCGATGGTGCAGACCGACATCAAGCGCCTGGTCGCCTACTCCTCGGTTGCTCACCTGGGCTTCGTCACGCTCGGCATGTTCGCGCTGAACGTGGAGGGGTTGGAGGGCAGCGTGCTCCAGATGGTGAACCACGGCATCACCACCGGCGCGCTCTTCCTGTTGGTCGGCATGCTCTACGAGCGGCGTCACACCCGGGAGATCTCGGAGTTCGGTGGCATCGCCAAACCCATGCCGGTCTTCGCTGCCATTTTCGGCGTGGTCGTCATGGCGAGTATCGGGCTTCCCTTGCTGAATGGTTTCGTCGGCGAGTTCCTGATCCTGCTCGGTACCTTTCGCGTGAACGCATGGGTGGGTGCTGCTGCCACACTCGGCGTGGTCCTGGCGGCGGTGTACATGCTCTGGATGTACAGGCGGGTCGTCTTCGGCCCGGTCGAGAATCCCGAGAACCGCGGGCTCATCGATCTCGGCGGGCGAGAGAAAGCCGTGCTGGTTGCATTGCTCATCCCGATCTTCTGGATCGGGATCCACCCGGAGACGTTCTTGAAGCGCCTCCATCCCTCGGTTCGCGAGACGCTTCGGGTGATGGAGGTGCGGACCGTTCTGACGGATCCGCCGGCGCTCGCTGAGCCGGACGACGTGGTGCGTCGATGATTCCGGTACCCACGCTTCATATCGTCGCGATTCTTCCGGTTCTCCTGCTGGCGGTTGGCGCCTTCGCCGTCTTGTTGGCCGAGCTCTTTCTCAGCTCCCGCGGCACAGGAAAGAGCGGCGCAGGTAGCGTGTTCGTCGGTGTGTCCGGTGCGACCTTGCTCGTCGTCGTCGTGATCGCGGCCCAGGGTTTCATTTCCGCCGGTGCGCCGGCGTTCAACCCAGACCATCCGATGCTCCACCTCGACCGGTTCAGCTACTTCGCGATCGGCCTGGTCGCTGGCGCAGCCCTCCTCTCATGCCTGCTCGCCAATGGTTACCTGCAGGAACTGCGCATCCACCACGGCGAGTTCTACGCGTTGTTGCTGCTCTCGACCGCTGGCATGGTCCTGCTGGTATCCGCCGTCGATTTCCTGAGCGTGTTCCTGGGCATCGAGCTGATGTCCATCCCGCTCTACGTGCTCGCTGGTTTCGATCGCGGCAAGCCGCGCAGCAATGAGTCGGCGCTCAAGTACTTCATCGCCGGCTCATTCGCGACGGCACTCCTGCTCTACGGAATGGCCCTGGTGTACGGCGCGACCGGCGCGACCCATTTTGCGGCCATCGCAGCGCGTCTCGATCCGGACGATTCGATGGCGATGGCCGGTGTTGCACTCATCCTGGTGGGTTTCGCGTTCAAGGTCTCGTCCGTACCGTTCCATCAATGGACGCCCGACGTCTATGAAGGGGCACCGACAGCGGTCACCGCGTTCATGTCGGTGACGGTCAAGGTGGCGGCTTTCGTGGCCCTGCTCCGCATCCTGGCTCAGGCGTTCGGGAGCGCGGAGGCGCTCGGGACCGTGCTCGCCCTGCTCGCGGCTCTCAGCATGTTGATCGGCAACCTCATGGCGATCATCCAGGACAACGTGAAGCGCATGCTCGCCTGGTCGGCGATCGCCCAGGCGGGCTACCTGCTCGTTCCGCTCTCGACGGGTACCCCGGAAGGGCAAGCCGCCGTGCTCTTCTATCTGGCGGTCTACGTGTTCGGGAACCTCGGCGCATTCGCCGTGATGATCGCTCTCACCCACCGCGGCCAGGAGGCGGACCGCTTCGAAGATTTCGACGGCCTCGCCAAGTTCCGCCCGGGCCTGGCTGCAGCGATGGTGCTGTTCATGGTTTCCCTGGCTGGCATCCCCGGCACGGCCGGCTTCATGGGCAAGCTGCAGATCTTCTTCGCCGCCATTCGTGCCGATCAGCTTCCTCTCGCCATCTTGATGGCGCTGACCAGCGTGGTCTCCGTCTACTACTACCTGCGCCTGCCCATCGCCATGTACATGCGTCCCGCCCGCGAGCACCCGCACCGAAAAGAACTCGACTTCCTCGAGTTCACCGTCCTGGCCACCTGCGCAATCTTCGTGCTCGTGCTCGGTCTCCTCCCCAACACCCTCGACTGGCTCCCCGTCATCGACTGGACCCACCAATCCGCAGCCGCCCTGGCCTCAAAATGAGTCAATTGTAAACCCCGTCCCCGAAGGTTGAGTTTTAGCGGCTGGG
>JAFDCZ010000226.1 GCA_019312665.1 Deltaproteobacteria bacterium
CAATGGTCGCCCGCGCATGGCGGGCGAATCCGTGGCGGTCAGGCGCTCAGGCCGTGTTCGCTCTTCAAGCGGGCGATGCGATCATCCAACGGCGGATGGCTCATCATCAGACGCGCCATCCCAGTGCGGACACGTCCGGAAATACCGAACGCGCCCAGCTGCTCAGGAAGCTCGGTCTGCGGACCCGCCTTCAACCGCTCCAGGGCCGCGATCATCTTCGGCGCTCCAGCCAGACGGGCTCCCCCGGCATCGGCCCGGAACTCGCGCTGCCGCGAGAACCAGAACACGATGAAGCTGGCAAAAATGCCCAGCACGATCTGTGAAACGATCACGACCCCGAAATAGCCGAGCCCGTAGCCCCGTTCATTCTTGAGGATGACACGGTCGACGAAATGCCCGATCACCCGCGCCAGGAAGATCACGAAGGTGTTCACGACGCCCTGGATCAACGCCAGGGTGATCATGTCGCCGTTCGCGACATGACTGATCTCATGGGCGAGCACCGCCTCGATTTCTTCCTTGCGCATGCCTCGCAACAGCCCCGTGCTCACGGCCACCATCGCATGATCGCGGCGTGCGCCGGTGGCAAACGCGTTCGGCTCCGGAGAATCGAAGATGGCCACCTCGGGCATTCCGATCCCGGCCGCATCGGCTTGCTGGCGCACGGTCTCCACCAACCACATCTCGGCCTGACCGCTGGGCTCGGTGATGACCTGCGCGCCCGTCATCCGCCTGGCCATCCATTTGGACATCGCCAACGAGATGAACGAACCGCCCATGCCGAAGACTGCAGCGAACAACAACAGCGACGGCAGGTTCAGATCGACGCCCCGCTCGTCGAGCAAGCCCTCGAACCCGACGAGCTGAAGCACGACGGACAAGAGCAGGATGACCGCAATATTGGTGGCCAGGAAAAGCAGAACGCGTTTCATCGAGCGGAGATCTCCTAGGACGCAGACAGGAAGGGCGCTCGGGTTTGGACGCCCCTGCGCACGCTCCGGTTCGGAAGCGTCCCCCTAGGATGGAGCCCGCGAGCATCCCGTCAACCGTTCGCGACCCCGCGGGGCTCACCTGCTGACGGGAGATCACTGGAAGAACCCCGCGCCGGCTGTCGCGACGTCAGCTCACGAGCAACCGCGGCTGTTGCTGCAGGAACCGAGCCGGAAACGGGTGGTGTCAGCGGCCGCCGAGCCGCTTGAACACCGCATCCGGGGTCTCGGCCTCGGCGAAGGATTCCACGCCGGCCAGGCCGCCGGCGATCTCGACGCACATCTCTTCGCAGCCCGCGATACCACGGGCGACGAGTTCTGAGGGCAGCACCTTGTCCAGCACGACGCTCATCTGGTCGCCCGTCACGGTTCGCGCTTCGAGCCCGGCCTGTTTGAGGGCCAGGCGCACGGTTCCGCGCGCGGCCAGGCGATCCAGCTCGGTTGCTGCTTCCAGCTTGGTACAGACGAAATCGAATACCGGCGAATCGGCCATTCGCCCCCTCCAGCCACACACGCGGCAGCGAACCAATCGGGCGTTTCCCTGCCCGACTTGAGGGCCTCCAGGGTTGCTTGCCGCCTGCTGGGACCCCTGTGGGGTATGCTCCGGCCCGCTCATGGCCCTTCCCTCCCTCGGTCCCCTCCCCTGGTTGATCGCCGTCGCGACCCTGTTCGCCGCCTGCGCCGGCCCGGACATGGCGAAAAGGGCCCAGAGACAGGAACAGACCCGCGCCCGCTGGGAGGTCACCATCTCCGATGTCCAGGAAATCGGCCCCTATCGCGCAGCCACACTGACCGGCAGCAAAGGCTCTTGGCAGCTCTACTTCCCGCGAGTAGGAGCCTGTGAAGCCATGGTCCGATCGGGCGCCAAGGGCGTGTACCGCTTCGAGGGCCCGTTTGGAGTCTTGCGCGCTGAGGAGGGGCCAGACTGCTCCCCGGTGGGCGTCGGCTCGCTTCTCGCCTGGCGCGACGAGCAGCCCCGCCGGCGCTCCCAGTTCCTGATGCCCAGGGAGCAAGCCCGTTTCGCCGTCCTCCACCGCGGGGAATCGTTCCTGCTGATTCGCGGCGCCTTTCCGCTGGCGCTCGAGATCCGCTGGCCGGAGCCCATGGATTCCGTCGCCGTGCTTCCCGCCACACCCGCCTGCCATGCCCAGCTCGAGCGGACGGCTGCCACTCTGGAATTCCATGCGACCGGGCCGGAAGTCTTCCTGCTCGAAAGCGACGCCGGGCCCTGCCCGATCATCGGGCTCGCCCTGCCCCTCGGGCTCTAGCTCGCCGGGCCGAAACCCAGAAGGAGACGACATGCGATTGCGCCAGATAGCCCTCGTCGCAAGCGAATTGGATCCGGTCGTGGAACGCCTTTGCGCCGTGCTCGGAATCGATGTGGGCTTCAACGATCCGGGCGTCCGCGAATTCGGTCTGGTCAACGCCGTGATGCCCATCGGCGACACCTTCCTCGAAGTGGTCGTACCGAACCGTGAAGGCACGACGGCCGGGCGACTCATCGAACGGCGAAGCGGCGACGGCGGCTACATGGTGATCGTGCAGAGCCAGGCACGCGACGAGGATCGGAAACGCGTCGACGCGTTGGGCGTGCGTGTGGTGTGGGAGGCCAGCCTTTCTGACGCCCACGCCATCCACCTGCATCCGCGCGATGTCGGGGGCGCCATTCTCTCGCTCGACTGGATGGATCCGCCAAACTCCTGGAGATGGGGCGGCCCGGATTGGCAAGCCAAGGCGCGAACCGACGTGGCCCGCGAAATCGTCGGCGCCGACGTGCAGGCCGAGGATCCCGGCGCCATGGCGGCTCGCTGGGCCGAGGTGATGGCCCAGAAGGCACCCACCGAAGAGAGCGGCGGCTTCCGGATCGATCTGGACGAGGGCGGATTCGTGCGCTTCCACCCACCGCGAGATGAGCGTGGCGAGGGCGTTTCTGGTTTCACCGTGGCCGCCGCAGACCCGGACCCCATCCGCAGCGAGGCTCAAAAGCTCGACTGCGTGAACGACGCAGGCGAAATCAACATCTGCGGCGTGCGGATCGGCATCGCGTGAGCTCCTGCGGGATCGGCATCGCGTGAGCGCCTGCGGGATCGGCATCGCATGAACGACGTGCGGATCGAGCTGGCGGATCTTGGCGATCAGCACCAGGCCGCCGCCTTCCTGGAGGTGCTCGACGCCTACGCCCGAGATCCGATGGGAGGCGGTGCCCCGCTCACCGATGACGTTCGCGAACGCCTCGTACCCAGCTTGCTCGCCCACCCGACCAGCCGGATCTGGCTCGCCTGGGAAGCTGAGCGGGCGATTGGCGTGTTGGTCGGCTTCCTCGGCTTCTCGACGTTTCGGGCCAGGCCACTGCTCAACGTGCACGATCTGGCGGTCGTTCCTGAGCGTCGCGGCCAGCGCCTGGGAGAGCAGCTTCTCACGGCGGCCGAGACCCACGCGCGCAGCCTCGGCTGCTGCAAGCTGACCCTCGAGGTCCAAGAACATAACAAGCGCGCCCGTGCCCTGTACAAGCGCGTCGGCTTCGGGCACTTTTCTCCAGGCGTGGAGCAGAACCCGACCACTTTCCTGGAGAAGCCCCTGGCATGAATGAATCGGTGAAGAACTGCCCCTCGTGTGGCGACGAATTTCAGGCCTGGGTCGAGCGATGCCCGGATTGCAACATCCCGCTGGTGATCGGTGGAAGCGGGAGCGCCGGCGCCGAGAAGGCGGCACCCGAGTTCCCGCCGGCCAGCCAGCTCGAGAAGGTGCTCGTCGGCGGCCCGTGGCAGACCCGCGGCCTCGCCGATCGCCTGGCGGAAGCAGGCATCCCCTGCCGGGTCGACTCCTACCCGCCGGATTCCGAACTCGATACGGGCGGGAGCGCGGCTGCGGGGAACTTTGGCCAGGGCGGCCGGGGAATCGACCTCGGCGTCTATGTCCGCGAGGCCGATCATGAACGAGCCATCGAGATTGCGGCCGCCTACCAGACCGAAGGTTTGCCGGAACTCGATGAACACGACACCCCCGAGCCCGGCACCGAACTGGACGCCTGTCCGGGATGCGGCGAACCCCTGGCGGCGGACGCGACTGGCTGCGAGGAATGTGGTCTGGAGTTTCCCGAGGTCGGAGCCGAGGGCTGAACTCCGACGCCGAAGCGCATCGCGTCGGATGGACCGAGACCCTCAGCTGTTCGGCCAGCTACCCCTGAAGATCTCCACGGTCGGGCCGTCGAGCCAAGCCTCCTCGCCTTCACCTTCCCAGGCCACGTTCAGCACGCCGCCCGGCAGCGCGATTTCCACCTCCGGCCCGCTTCGGCCCGCCAACCGCGCAGCGACGGCGCAGGCTGTGCTGCCCGTCCCGGAAGACGGCGTCTCGCCCTCGCCTCGTTCGAACACGCGAGCGCGAAGGCGCTCGGGCGCGAGCACATTCACGACCTCGAAGTTCACCTGATTCGGGAAGCGCGGGTGGCGCTGCACCTCGGGGCCAAGAACGGAGAGAGGGAACTCGGCAACGGGCCGCGCGGTGAGATGCACCGCGTGGGGGTTGCCGAGTGAGAGCATCGTGACTGTGAGCGGACCGCTCGGCAACTCGAGTGTCTCCACACCGTCGATCACCGGAATTCCCATCGCCACCCGACCAGCACACATCGCGCCAGCCTCATCGAAGCGAGGCCACACGATGCGCAAGCCTGCCTGGGTTTCGATCCGCAAGCCTCCATCCTCGCCCCGTTCGGCAAGGGCACGGTCGAGAACGAACTTGGCGAACAGGCGGACGCCGTTGCCGCTCATCTCGGCTTCGCTGCCATCGGAGTTGAAGATGCGCATGCGGATGGCGGCCTCGGGATCCCGCGCCGTCTGCACCAGGACGAGCCCGTCGGAGCCCACGCCCGTGTGGTGGGAGGCCATGGCGCGGGCGAGGCTCGGCGCGTCGAACGAGGGCGGCTGGAGGCGGCCGTCCACGGCCAGATAGGCGTTCCCGGCTCCGTGGAGCTTCGCGAAGGCGATCGACACGGGATGAGTCTATCGGCTATCCGCGAGCCGGTGTGGGCCGAAGCCAGCCCGCGCGTCTGGTAAGCTCCCCCGACTTTGCCGCCGGAGAGCCCCATCGACACGCCCGAGACCGACTCGCCCCAGGATGTCCACATCGTCCGGAGTGATGGACGCCACGTCATCGTCGTGGGCACGGCGCATATTTCCCAGGAATCCGTTGAGCGGGTGCGCGAGACGATCGAGCGGGAGCAGCCGGATCGGGTCTGCATCGAGCTCGACGAGCGCCGCTTCGAAGCGCTCTCGAAGCCCCAGCGCTTCGACTCCCTCGATCTTCGACAGGTCATCCACGACAAGCAGCTGGCCACGCTGATGATGAACCTGTTGCTCTCGGCGTATCAGCGCACTCTTGGCTTGAAGCTCGGCGTCAAGCCGGGCAGCGAGCTGATGGAAGCGGCAAAGGTCGCGCAGGCGAATGACATTCCGGTCGCGTTGGTCGACCGGGATGTGCGCATCACCCTGCGCCGGGCCTGGCAGGCACTTACCTGGTGGCATAAATCGATGCTGCTCTCCTCGCTGCTCGGCGGGATGTTCGAGAAGCAGGACCTCGACGAAGACGACCTCCGGGAGTTGCGCAAGGAGGACGTGCTCTCGAGCATGATGGCCGAGCTGGGCAAAGCTTTCCCGGGCCTGAAGAACGTGTTGATCGACGAGCGCGATACCTACCTGGCCGAGCGCATCCGCCAGACCGAAGGCGACAAGCTCGTCGCGGTGGTGGGTGCCGGACACGTGCAGGGAATGCTCGCAGCCTTGCGCTCGGATGAGCGCCCGGATCTCTCGGCCCTCGAAGAGATGCCCGAGAGCTCTGGCCTCTGGAAATGGGTCGGCTGGGGCATCCCCGCGGTGATCCTCGGTTCCATCTTGTTCATCGGGTACCGGCAAGGGGCAGCAGCGGCGGGCGAGAACCTGCTCTTCTGGGTACTGGCCAATGGCATCCCGGCGGCCATCGGGGCGATCATCTCCCTGGGCCACCCGGCCACCATCGTGTCCGCCTTCTGCGCTGCACCCATCACCAGCCTGACGCCGGTGATCGGCGCGGGCTACGTCACCGCTTTCGTGCAGACCTACTTCAAGCCGCCTCTCGTCAAGGAATTCCCAACCCTCTGGGACGACCTCGCCCGACCGAGCGGCTGGTGGCGCAACCGCCTGCTCCGAATCTTCCTCGTCTTCATCCTGACCACCCTCGGCAGCATGATCGGCACCTGGGTCGGCGGCGCCCAGATCCTCTCCAACCTCTTCCCCTAGGGGAAGAGGAAGCGGGGACGTTCTTTCCGCTGTTTCCGTTACGGGGCAGGGGCTCTGCCCCTGCCCCGTAACGTAA
>JAFDCZ010000384.1 GCA_019312665.1 Deltaproteobacteria bacterium
CTTCGGCGGCGTTTTGCCGGCCTGCATGCGTTCATCGGGCTATCGGCCACTTTGGAGCCCACGGCGCTTCACCGTGAAGGGCTGGGCCTCGATCCAGACCGGACGAGCATCGTGCACATTCGCGCGCCCGACCCTGGCGACCGACAGAAGGTCGTGATCGACCCGGGCGTCGACACCACCTACAAAGCGCGAACCCGCCAGCTGCCGGCCATCGCCCGGCGCCTGGTTGCATTCGCTGAGCAGGTTCAGGGCAACACCCTCGTGGTCCTGCCGAGCCACGAGTTCCTGGAGCAGGTTCGCAACGCCCTGCCCTCCTACTCGGGCTGGCTCGAAGCCCAATCGCGTCACGACGGTGAGGCGGAACGCTCCGCCCGCCTGGCCGTCCTCGAACAGCGGCGAGACGTGCTGCTCCTGGCCGTCGCAGGCGGCCTCTACACGGAAGGGGTCGACTATCCGGGCGACCTGCTCCACGCCGTAGCCGTCGTCGGCCCCTGCCTGCCGCCTCCCACCCTCGAGCGACGGCTGCTCGCCGAACATCTGGAGGAGCGCCTGGCCGGCTGCTGCGAACGCCAGAAGATCGCGGCGTGGTGCTGTTGTTAGGCCGCCGCTTCCTCCGCGAGCCCTACCGGAGCCTGCTGCCGGAGGCGTGGCTGAACGGTGCCGAGCCCGAAGAGTTGGTCTCGGACCCGTCCGAGGCAGCGCGCGCGTTCTTTACCAGTAAGCCCAATTCCGCCGAATGAGGCTGGCGACGGAACCCGTCGGAGAGGTCAGCCCTCGCGACGCGGATCCCGAAGGATCGGTTCCAGGACCTGCCAGACGGTATCGGCCACGATCTGGTGGCCTTCGGGCGTGGGATGAATGCCGTCGGGTTGGTTCAGGTCGGGATCTGCGGCGACCCCTTCGAGCAGGAAGGGAATCAGGCTCCCGTGGTTGCGGGTGGCCAGCGCGGGAAAGCTCGCTTCGAAGCCACTGATGTACGCCTCACCCATATTGGGAGCGGCGCGCATCCCCGCGACCACCAGCCGGATCTCCGGATGGGCTTCCCGGGTGCGGTCCACGATCTCCTGGAGGTTTTCGCGCATGGCGGCGATGTCCAGGCCGCGGAGCATGTCATTCGCTCCGAGCTCGAGGACCAGCACGTCGACGGCCTGGCGCAGGAGCCAATCGAGCCGACGCAGGCCCCCGGCCGAGGTATCCCCGCTCACGCCACCGTTGATCACGCGAAATGGCAGCTCGGCCGCCTGGATGCGCTCCTGGATGCGAGCCGGGAACGCTTCGCCCTGCGCGACACCACTGCCCGCGGTGAGGCTCGTGCCCAGGAACAGCACGATCCGAGGCGCGCGCTCCTCCGCGGCGGGGGCTATCGCCTCGGGCCCTCCAGCCCCTGCTCGTTGCGAGCGCTCGACATTTTCGGCCCCGCAGGCCATCAGGCATGCGAGCAACGCAATCCACCAGTATCGTTGCCGCCGCGCCCGATCTGAAACCAACATCCCGATGATCCTCGCCAGGAATCTCAGCCAGCGCTACCCGCGCTCGGACGGATCGGCCCCGCTGACGGTGCTCGACGGCGTCGACCTGCATATCCGGGAGGGTGAGGTCGTCGTGATCCTCGGCCCCTCGGGCAGCGGGAAGACCACGCTGCTGGGCCTCCTCGCCGGGTTGGATCTTCCGACGGAGGGCCAGGTCGCCCTCCACGGCGTGGATCAAGGCGAGCTCAGCGAGGATGAACGCGCCAGCTTTCGGGCCGAGAACGTGGGCTTCGTGTTCCAGGATTTCCAGCTGATCCCGACCCTCACGGCCCGCGAAAACGTGCAGGTGCCACTCGAACTGCTGCCGAAGGGGCGGGCCCCGAGCGCGAGCGAAGCGGCCCAGCGCGCCGAGGCGTTGCTGGAGCGGGTGGGGCTCGGCGACCGACAAGACCACTTCCCCAGCCAGCTCTCCGGCGGCGAGCAGCAGCGCGTCGGATTGGCGAGGGCCTTCGCCGCGGAGCCGCGCATCCTGTTTGCGGACGAGCCCACGGGCAACCTGGATCGGAAGACCGGCGAGCGCATCGCCAACCTCCTCTTCGAGCTAAACCAGGAGGCCGGTACCACCCTGGTCATCGTCACCCATGACATGTCCCTGGCCGAACGCGCCGGGAAGATCGTGAACATCGATTCCGGGCGCCTGCAGGATGACGGGCGCCTGCAGGATGACGGCGCTTGAACCGGCGCTTCATTTCGGCCATGGCGCGGCGCGAACTGCGCGGCTCCGGGCGCCGGCTTGCCCTTTACGGTTCTTGCATGGCGTTGGGCATTGCCGCGCTCGTATCGCTGACGGGGTTGCGCGGCGGGATCACCGAGGCCGTGGCCTCTCGCGCCCGCGCCTTGATGGGCGCCGACCTG
>JAFDCZ010000227.1 GCA_019312665.1 Deltaproteobacteria bacterium
AGATCGCGGATGAGAGCCAGAAGTTGATCGATGGCCTGGGGCTCGCGGCCCTGGAGTAGACGGGAGCTGAACACGGGGCTCTCCCTCCATGCCAGCCCTGCGACCTGTTCGGTGAGGCTCCATTGGGACGACCACTTGGCTGAGTGGGAAGCGAACTCCTCCCGGTCTCCGTTAACATGGTGCGCCCATCCCAGAGGAGCCCCCCCATGCTGATCCGGATGCTCGCGCTCGCATTGGCGCTGGCTTCTCTCTCGTTGGCGTGCGCCGATGCCGCGCCCCCGGAGCCGCCGCCGCTCGAGGTCTCCGTTGCGCAGGTGCTCCAGCGCGATCAGCCGATCCAGCTCGAAATGGTCGGGGAGACCCGAGGCTCTGCCGACATCCCGATCCGCGCGCGGGTCGAGGGTGTGATCCTCGGCATGCACTTCACCGAGGGACGCCGCGTCGAGAAAGGCGACCTCCTCTACACGATCGAGCCGAACCCCTTCGAGGCCAAGGTCGTCGAGGCCAAAGGCTACCGGGCAGAGGCTCGCACCAAGCTCGCCAAGGCCAAGTCGGACCTCGATCGCATCCGCCCGTTGGCGGAGATGCGCGCGGTCAGCCAGATCGATCTCGACGGGGCCAACGCTCAGTACGAAGCCGCGCTAGGTGGCATCCAGGTCGCGGATGCGCGGCTCGTCCAGGCGGAGATCGAGCTCGGCTACACGTTGATCCACGCGCCGATCTCAGGCCGTATTGGAATCACCGAGGCGAAGGTCGGCGAGTTCGTTGGCCAATCGCCGAACCCGGTCGTGCTGAATTTCGTTTCACGCACCGATCCGATCCGCGTACGGTTCTCGATCGACGAGAGGCGCTACCTCCAGCTTGCCCGAAGGATTCGCGAGCTCGGTGACGACGAAATTCGCGCGGACTCCGGGCCCGACCTGGAGCTGATCCTGGCAGATGGCACGGTCCACGAGCATCCCGGTCGGACCAGCGCTGTCGACGCGGCGATCAACCCCAAGACGGGGACGTTCACTCTCGAGGCGGATTTTCCCAATCCGGACGGGCTCGTCCTGGCTGGGCAGTTCGCCCGAGTGCGTGCTGCCGTGGAGACCCGGAAGGATGCGCTGCTCGTACCCCAGCGCGCGATCAGTGAGCTGCAGGGGATCTTCCGCGTCTACGTCATCAGTGAAGACGGAAACGTCGGCCTGCGAGCAGTCGAGCTTGGTCCCAAGATCGACAAGCTCCAGATCGTCGAGAAGGGCCTGGCCCCCGGCGATATGATTGCGATCGAGATCGCGCGCCTGCGACCCAAGATGACAGTGAGGCCCAAGCTCGTGCGCCTTGCCGACGACGGCAACGTGATCGAAGAGCCAGCGCCCAGCAGCGATCGTATGGAAGACAAGGAAGCGGGCGGAGCCTGAGCCGTGGCTGAGTTCTTCGTCCGCCGCCCGATCGTGGCGATGGTGATCGCCATCGTCACGATGATCGTTGGCCTGGTCGCCCTTCAGGGCCTGCCGATCGCCCAGTACCCGGAGATCACGCCGCCGATGGTGTCGGTCTCGGCCTCCTACATCGGCGCCAACGCCACCAACGTAGAGCAATCCGTCGCCACCCCGATCGAGCAGAAGGTCAACGGGGTCGAGAACATGCTCTACATGAAGTCGACCAATTCGAGCGACGGACGGATGAACCTGGAGGTCTCGTTCGAGGTCGGCACCGACCTCGACATGGCCAACGTGCTCACCCAGAACCGCGTGTCCGAAGCCCAGGCGCTGTTGCCCGAGGAAGTGAAGCGACAGGGTGTCACGGTCAAGAAGAAGCTCTCCTTCCCTCTGCTTCTGCTCTCGATCGTCTCACCGGAAGGCACCTACGACGAACGCTTCCTCACCAACTACGCCACGATCAACATCATCGACCAGGTCGCGCGCATCCGCGGTGTGGGCCTCGCCGAAGTGCTCGGCGGGAGCGTCACCGAGTACGCGATGCGCGTCTGGGTGAAGCCGGACCAGCTTGCGAAGCTCAACCTCACGGTCGCTGATCTCCAGAGGGCCATCAAGCTCCAGAATACCCTGGTGCCGGCGGGGCAGATCGGTGGACCGCCTGCGCCAGCAGGGACCGAATTCACCTACACGGTGAAGACCTCGGGGCGCTTCGAGACCGCCGAACAATTTGGCGAGGTGGTGGTCCGCTCCAATTCGGACGGCTCCCAGGTGCTGCTACGCGATGTAGCGAACGTCGAGCTCGGCGCCCAGAACTACCTGATCAACGCCCGCACGGACGGACAGCCCACGGCGCTCCTGCAAATCTTCCAGCTTCCCGACGCGAACGGTCTGGAGGTGGCTGCGTCGGTTTTCGCCGCAATGGATGAGCTCAAAGAGCAGTTCCCGGAAGATGTCGAGTACGTGGTTTCCCTCGACACGACGCTCCCGATCACCGCGGGCATCCGGGAAATCGTGATCACCCTCTTCCAGGCCATCGGCCTGGTGATCCTGGTCGTCTACATCTTCCTGCAGAGCTTCCGCTCCACACTGATTCCCACGATCACCGTGCCGGTCTCGCTGATCGGCGCCTTCGCCGTGTTTCCGTTGCTCGGCTTCTCCATCAACACGCTCTCCCTGCTGGGGCTGGTGCTCGCGATTGGCACCGTGGTGGACGATGCCATCGTCGTGGTCGAGGCCGTCACCACGAAGATGGAGGGCGGCCTCAACCCTCGGGACGCCACGATCGCGGCGATGAAGGAGGTCTCTGGCCCCATCGTTGCGACTTCGCTCACGCTGATTGCCGTGTTCATTCCGGTGGCGGCCATGGCCGGCATCACCGGGCGCCTCTACCAGCAGTTTGCCATCACGATCGCCATCTCGGTGGCGATCTCTTCCATCAATGCCCTTACGCTGAGCCCGGCGCTCTCCGCCCTGCTGCTCAAGCCGCCCGGCGAGGAAAAGAAATCCTTCGCACGCTTCTTCGGCGCCTTCAATCGTGGCTTCGAACGCGTCACCGAGCGCTTCATGGTCATCGCCCACTTCTTCAGCGAAAAGCTGGTGCGGGCCATTCTCGTGCTATTGGGCATTGTGGTTGGCACGGTGGTCCTGTTCGGTGCCGTGCCGGCCGGGTTCGTTCCCGAGGAAGACCAGGGCTACGTCCTCGCGGCCTTCATGCTCCCGGATGCGGCCTCGCTTCAGCGCACCGCCGAAGTGATGACGGACGTCGAAGCGATCATCGACGGAATCGACGCAGTCAAGAACAACACGACGATCGCCGGCTACAGCATGATCACCGGCACGATTGCACCGAACGCTGGCTTCGTCTTCATCCAGTTGAAGGATTGGGACGAGCGCCCGGATCCCCAGGATCACGCGACCCAGGTGGTCCGCCGATTGAATGCCGCCTTCGCAACGCAGCTCGAGAGTGGCATGGCATTCGCATTCGGCCCGCCGGCGATTCCGGGCCTGGGCACCGGCTCGGGTTTCTCGATGATGCTGCAGGATCGAAGTGGCAACGAGCCGAGCTATCTGGCCGAGCAGGTCCGGCTCTTCACACGGGCAGCCTCCGAGCGCCCGGAAATCGCCGGAGCGAACAGCCTGTTTCGTGCAAGCGTTCCGCAGATCTTCCTCGACATCGACAATGCCAAGGCCCTGAAGCTCGGCGTTCCACTGGATGACGTGAACACCGCAATCGGCGCCTTCCTGGGCGGCGCCTACGTCAACGATTTCAATCGTTTCGGGCGTCTCTACAAGGTCTACATCCAGGCCGAACCCGAGTACCGGAACGATGTAGATGCCCTGCGCTTCTTCTACGTACGCAACAATGAGGGCGAGATGGTGCCGCTCTCGACGCTAGTAACGACGAGCCGCACGGCCGGAACTGAGTACACCAACCGCTTCAACCTCTTCCGCGCGGCTGAAGTCACGGGCCAGCCGGCCACTGGCTACAGCTCGTCCCAGGCACTGGCGGCGCTCGAAGAGGTGGCCGCTGAGGTGCTTCCCCCGGATCTATCCTATGGCTGGAATGCCATGTCCTTTCAGGAAAAGGCGGCCGAAGGAAGCGTGGTGCTCGTCTTTGGCATGGCCCTGGTCTTCGTCTTCCTCATCCTCTCGGCCCAGTACGAGAGCTGGTCGCTACCGCTCTCGGTGCTGCTCGGTGTGCCGATCGCCATCTTCGGCGCGATGGCAGGGCTGTGGATCATGCGGCTCTTCAGCGAGAGCTACGTGAACAACGTCTTCGCGCAGATTGGCCTGGTCATGTTGATCGGCATGTCCGCCAAGAACGCCATCCTGATCGTCGAATTCGCGAAGCTCGAGCGGGAATCCGGCAAGAGCGCGTTCGACGCAGCCATGGAAGCGGCCCGCCAACGCTTCCGCCCCATCCTCATGACCGCCTTCTCCTTCATTCTCGGCGTGCTGCCGCTGCTCGTCGCGACCGGCGCCGGCGCCGAGGCGCGCAAGGTGATGGGCATAACCGTCTTCAGCGGAATGCTCGTCGCAACCGTCTTTGGCGTGTTGCTCGTACCGGCGCTCTACATCCTCGTCGACGGCCTGGCGAATCGTGGAAAGGCGTCCGGGGAAGAGCAGACGGGAGAGAACGCTTGATGCGCCGACGAATCTTTGCGCTGCAAGCGCTTGCCTTCTCCGTCGGACTTGGCTGCGCACTCACGCCCGACTACGAGCGGCCCGAACTCGGGCTTCCCGACGCCTTCGTGCAGCCCAGCGACCCGGGAGAATCGATCGCCAACCTGAGCTGGTTCGACACGTTCCGCGATCCGGTGCTTCGCGACCACATCGAGACCGCGCTGGCCGAAAACCAGGATCTCGGAGTGGCTGCCGCGCGCATCAGCGAGGCGCGAGAGCTGGTGACATTCGTGCGCGCAAACCAGTTTCCGTTCCTCGATCTTTTTGGCGGCGCAGGACGCGGCCGTCGGAGCCAGATCCTCCTGCCCGGCGCATCCACCAGCGACAACTTCTCCATTTCCGGCGATCTCTCCTTCGAAGTCGATCTCTGGCGCAAGCTCTCGCGCGCCACCGAAGCCTCGCGAGCCGACCTGCTCGCCACCGAGGCCGCCTATCGCGGCGTGACGATCCGCCTGGTCTCCGACGTCGCAAGCACCTACCTGCTGCTGCGGGATGTGGACGCCCGCCTGGCCATCGCGGAGCGAACCGTAAGCGGGCGGACGGACAGCCTGACCATCATCCAGGCGCGCTTCGAGAAAGGCACCGTCCCGGAGCTCGACGTCAACCAGGCACAGGTCGAGCTGGCGATTGCCGAGGTGGCCACTGCGAGTTTCGAGCGCCAGGTGGTGCAGACGGAGAACGCGCTGCGCGTCCTGCTCGGGCGTTACCCGGGTGCGATCGATCGGGGGCGGCCTCTGGAGGAGGCACCGCTGGATGCGGCGATCCCCGCCGGACTCCCCTCGGAGCTTCTCCAACGCAGGCCCGACCTGGTCGCGGCAGAGCAACAGCTCGCTGCGGAGACCGCCCGGATTGGCGTAGCCGAGGCCCAACGTTGGCCCTCGATCAGCTTGACGGGAAGCCTCGGCGCGATCAGCGACGAACTCTCGAGCCTGAACAGCAGCGAAGCCAAGGCCTGGAACCTGACAGCGGGTTTGTTCGCGCCCGTCTTCCACGCCGGTCAGCTCAAAGCACAGGCAAAGGCCCAGCACGCTCGCGCCGAGCAAGCCCTGCGCACCTACGAGGGGTCGTTGCGTCAGGCCTTTCGCGAGGTCGAGGATGCGCTGATCGCGGTCCGCTCCCTGCGAACCGAACACGATGCCCGCGGCCGCCAGGTGCGCGCCGCTCGCAACGCGGCCCGCCTCTCCCGCGCCCGTTATGACGGGGGCGTCGTCGATTTCCTCGAGGTACTCGAATCCGAGCGGAGCCTGTTCACCGCCGAACTCGACGAATCCGCCACGAGACAGGGCGTATTGACCGCGCTCGTCAGCTTGTACCAGGCCCTCGGAGGCGGATGGACTCCCCCGCCTCCGGTTTCGCCGTAAGAATCCGCCCCAGCCGGATTCAGTCCTGCGTCGGCGGAACGACCAACACCGGGCGATCCGAACAGCGCACCAGTTTGTCCGTCAACGATCCCAGCAGGAAGCGGCCCGCAGCGCCACCACCCTGGCGTCCGACCACGATCATGGCGGCATCGATCTCGTTGGCGTGGTCGAGGAGCGCCTGGCAGGTGTCTCCCACGCAGACGTAGACGTGAGCGCGAGCCGGCACCTCCGCTTCGGCCACGAAGACTTCGAGAGCCCGGCGTGATTCCGCGACTTCCTCGTCCTGGAGCTGCGCCACTGCGGCTCGGCTC
>JAFDCZ010000385.1 GCA_019312665.1 Deltaproteobacteria bacterium
ACGACCGAGCAGCGCCAGACCATGGTGGAGTTGCCATCCAACTCGATGCGGACCTGCTCGCCAAGCGGCAGATCGGCCTCCGTGCACAAGCTCATCCCGGACCGCGAGAGATCACCAAGCGACGCGGCAATTCGCTCCCCGCGCCAGAGAATCAGGACAGGGAGACCACACGGTCGGCGTCGGGTTTCGCGCCGCTCGAGCACCTCCGGCCATCCCTCGCGGACGGGTTCACCGAAATCTGATTCTCGGGAGCTTCGGATCATGGCATGCCTCCAACCCCCTTCGCGCAGCGGCGGGGGACGTTTGTGAGTGCCCCGCGGTGTCGGGGAGGTGACCCAGGCATCGAAGTTTCGCTCGGGGTTCGTGTCTGGAGGCGAAATCTGCGCTGAAAACACACGAGCCAGCGCGACGTTCTCAGGGCTGATTTCCCGTTTCTGGAGCCCATCAAACGTGTTCGCGGAGACGAAACCGTGAGCTGAAAGAATCTCTTGAAAAAGAAAGGCGAGCCCTTGCCAGAACTCACTTCCGTGCTATCATTTCAACACCACATCGCGAAACGAAGCCCGCTCTCCGGCGGGCTTTTCCTTTTCTGGGGTTCTTCGCGATCTCTTCGCCTGGCAGCGCGAACGCCGTCAGCCGCGATCGATCCACTACTCTTCCGGCGGCTCGCATGAATTCCCCGCGGGGCCTGCTCTCCGGCCCCAGCCCCAGGAGAACCCCGTTGACCGACCCGGCTGTGCCTCGAACACTCGGAGTCATCGAGGCCATCACGGCGGTCCGGGATCAATGCCCCCACGCCCATGTCCGCCAGCACGCCAGCCGAGCACTGGAAGCGGTACGAGCTGGCGGAGCCGATGCCTTTGGTGAGCAGGCCTTCCTGGTGCTGGCCACCCTGGCCGGCTGGCGGGGTGAGCGCGCCGACCAGGTGAAACGCTCGCTCGAGCAATTCATCGAATCGACGAGCAAGTAGTTACTCTCCCGCCAACCCCAGGAGGCTCCGTTGGTCACGATCGGCATGAACTACTTCGTCCTTCCCGGCAAGGAAAAGATCTTCGAGGATGCCTGCGCGAACGTGCTAGGCGCGCTGCGCGAGGCCTCCGGCCACGACGAATCAAAGATCTTTCGCAACGTCGAGGCCGGCGACCCGGAATACCTGATCGTCTCCACACCACCTACGGCGACAGCTGAGCGGAGGACCAAGCCGCGCGCGTCGATCCCGCCGCTCGCCGGGTTGAGCTTGCCGTCACGGAGCTGGCGCTTGCGCCGCTGGTAGGCGCGCCTCTCGCCGGACTTGGCGCGGCGCCAAGCCCCTTCGGTGGGGCGCTCGGTGCCTCACGTCATCGCCGCTTCCAGGATCAACGGCTCGCCGAGGATTCTTCCTACAAGGCGGAGCTGGCGCTCGAAACCGAGCTGCGGCACGAGGGTTGGACGATCCAGCTGCGCGGACGCGCAGACGGCGTCCAGGGCTTGAGTGCGGACGCCGCAACGCCCATCGTCGTCGAAGAGGTGAAGACGGGGATCGGCAAGCTCGATCCCTCTCAGAAGCGCGCGGAAGCCTACGCGCTCCAGGCCGCGACCTATGCCTGGATGATCGCGCAAACCACCGACCGCGCGGTGGAGGCGCGAATCCTCTGGTGGTCGCTCGAGCAGCCGGCTCCCACGTCGATTCCGATCCCTTGGAGCCCGGAGGACACCGAGGCGCGCATTCGGGCTCGCCTGGATCTCGTCCTCGAGGAGATCGGCGCCAGAGCGGAGCGCCACGCGAGCCAGAGAGAGGCCGCTGCCAGGCTGCGCCTTCCCCATCGGAGTTGGCGACCTGCCCAGGAAGAGATCGTGCGCGCGGTCGAACGTGCCCTCGATGCGGGCGAGCATCTCCTGTTGCAGGCGCCGACCGGCTCCGGCAAGACCGGCGCCGCCTTGCTTCCCGTCGCCCGGGCAGCCCTGCTGCAGAGCAGGCGCGTCTTCTTCCTGACCAGCCGCCGAACCCAGCAGCGCTTGCCCCTGCACATCCTCGCCCGGATTGCGCCACCCGAACTTCCCTTCGCTGTCCAACTGCGTGCCAAGCGCGATCTCTGCGCGACGGGCATCGCCTGGTGCCACGAGTCGGCCTGCGCGCTGGCCGCCGACCCGGGCCCGCGCGGCGACCGTGTGCTGGCCGATCTGCTCGAAGAGGGCGTGCTCGATGGTGCTCGGGTGTTCGCCCAAGGCGCGGACGAGAACGTATGCCCCTACGCCCTCGCGCATACGCTGGGGGAGCAGGTGCCGTTCAGTGTTGCAGACGTCCATCACCTGGTGCATCCGAATCCCCTGCGCGGTCGAGCTGGCGAGGACATCTTCGAAGGCGCAATCGTCGTGGTGGATGAGGTCCACAACCTGTTGGAGCGCGCCCGGGAGGCCGGCAGCGCCACGCTAGGCGCGGCCCTGGTGCGCAGCGCCATCGAGCGCGCTGCCCTGGGGAGCGATCCTCACCACTGGGCCCAACGAGAGCTGGCGGAGCGCACACTCGCCGTGCTGGAGGCCACCGCCGGCGAAGCGGGAATCGCGGGGCTTGGCGACGAAACCGGTTGGGTGCCCCATGCGATTCCGCTGAAAGAACTGGCCGAGCTGGCGGAGGCTTTCGAGCCGCTCGTCGTAGAAAGTCTGATCCGAGGGGGAGACGCTCCGCAGACCGGGCCGGACCCGTTCAACGAATTGGCGTTCGCTGTGGCGAAGCTCGGCGACGACCGCTGGGCGACCGACGCCAGCCATGCGGACCTGGTCGGCTGGGTCGATGGCGAGCCCCTGCTGCGGCGGCTTGAACTCGACCCCTCCCCGCGGCTTCGGCGGCGTTTTGCCGGCCTGCATGCGTTCATCGGGCTATCGGCCACTTTGGAGCCCACGGCGCTTCACCGTGAAGGGCTGGGCCTCGATCCAGACCGGACGAGCATCGTG
>JAFDCZ010000083.1 GCA_019312665.1 Deltaproteobacteria bacterium
CACTTCGTATTGGTTGCGGGTCTCCCAATCGATGACGATCTCGGTCCATTCCTTCCGTTGACGAATGAAGAGCTGACGGTGGCCCTCGAAGAAACGGTCGAGCATGAAGAGGATACTCCCGAATTGAGTCAGACGTCGGAGGGGTCGAAGGCTTGAGGCGTGAGCGACGAACGGAAGGCTCCGAGACGCTCCAGGATTCCAAGGAAGGTAAGGGTCAGAAGGCAGGCCGACATCGCTGCGACTGCGCCTCGGCCGACGAACAAGCGTATGTAGAACAGGCTGGCTACGAGGGGTGTGGTGGAGAAGGCGTAGGCGAGCCCGATCAGCGGGGGCAGGAAGGCGAAGGCGAGGCGGGCTCCGCGTCTGCGCCAGGAGCTGACGCCATCTGAAGTGACCGAAACCGGTGTGATTGCGATCCAACGGCGCGTGGCGATGACGAGGGCGAGCGCACCGAGCAAGGTGCTCCCGTGCTGGAGGAGATGGAAATCGTGCACCTCATAGGAAGGCAGATCCGCAAGCGCTTGCCCAAGAATCGGCAACTCCTCCACGCCAAAGCCCGATCCATGAGTGAAGGCATCCCAGAGGACGTGGGTCAGGGCACCCAGGCAGATCGAGCTGGCGAGTATGAGGAACGACGGGGCTGAGGGCGGCCGCAGAGGAATACGGCGCCCGATCGCAGCGGGCGCCAGCATCCGAATGGGGAGCCGAAGCAGGCCACGCCACAGCAACCACGCCAGCAGGCCCATCGGCAACGCAAACCACAGCGCGCCGATCAGCGAATGGGTCGCGCCCCGGGGCAGAGGCAGGCCCAGAAAATAGGGAAAGTCGGGCGCCATGCTGCCAATGGCGAGGGCCGGGAAATCGGCACGCGAGCCGAGCCGCCATTTGATCGGCAGGGTCGCGGCGGCATGAGAAAGCGTGAAAGGCATGGCGGTTGGTGGGTCTTCCATCGGCTCGACGGCCGCCAAATTCGACCCCTTGGGTCTGGGAGGGTTCCCTCAGCGCAGGGTCGCACGCGCCAGTTGCCCACCGCTCCCGTCAGACATCCCAGGCATCGTCATGCCTTTGCGTTTTCGGTCTCGGCCAGGTCTTCGCGCAACGTTCGAGCGGCTACGGCGAAGAGCACTGCCGCGACCAGGCCGCAACATGCCATGGCAGAGAGCGAGTAGCGGATGGCGTCGGTTCCGAAACGCCCAGCAAGGCCGTCGTTGGCAAAGCCGATCACCTGGGGGCCAACTCCCTGACCGACGAGATTCAGGGTGGCGAGCAAGGTGGCGGAGGCCAGGGCCCGCATCCGCGGTGCGGCCAGGCCCTGAGCCAGCGACCACATCGGGCCCACGTACATGTTGTTCAGGAAGTAGAAGATTCCGAAGCTGACCAACGCCGGGCCAATCGCCGGGCTCAAGTAGAAGGGCAGGGCAAAGGGGAAGGCTGCAAGAGAGACGAGAGCCGGCAGCCAGAGGTTCCAGCGCACGTCTCGTTGCTGGAGCCGGTCACTCAGGACGCCGCCTAGCGTTGCGCCACCCACGCCCGCCAGCCCTGCGACCAGGCCGAAGCTCACGCCCACTTCGGTCCCACTCATGCCGTGGACGCGGATCAAGTAGACAGGGCCCCAGAACAGCACGGAGTAGCCAACCAGCGCCTGGAAACAGCCCGCTCCGACCATCCACACGAAGGTGCGTTTCCGGGCGAGCGTGCGCACCACTTCCCTGATGGTGGGAGCACTCTCGCCTCGGCTGGCCTTCTCGCCCTCGCCCTCGCCACGTTTCGGCTCGTGGACCGTCAAGTAGATCAGCAACGCCAAGGGGATTCCGGGGAGACCGGCGACCAGGAAGGCCGTCCGCCAGTCGAAGAGATCGCGGACCAGACCGCCACCCATGAAGCCGAACATCACACCGAGGTAGATGCCCCAGCCATAGATGGAGAGAGCCGTGGCGCGTCGCTCCGGTGGGAAGTAGTCGCTGATCAGCGAGTGGGACGGTGGTGTTCCGGCCGCCTCGCCGACGCCGATGCCGAAGCGCGCGATGGCGAGTTGGCCGTAGCCGCGAGCCAGGCCGCTGGCGGCGGTCATCGCGCTCCACACGGTCAGGCCCAGGGCGATCACGAGCTTGCGCGAACCCACGTCGGCCCAACGGGCCAGGGGAAAGCTCGCCAGGACATTGCAGGCCGCGAAGGCCGGGCCGAGCAGGAAGCCCAGTTGGGTATCGCTGAGCCCCATCTCGAGCTTGATGTCCTCGGCGACGATCGAGAGGATGTTGCGATCGACGAAATTGAGGATGTAGGCCAGGAGCAGCAGGGTGAGGACGTACCATGCGCGGCGCGAAGTCGGGGCGCCGACATCGTGCTGGCTCATGCGGCGGTGGCCTCGGCGTCACCGAGGCGGCCAGGCCTCAAGCCACGGCTCTGCACCAGGACCACGACCATCAAGGCGGCGGCAAGCCAGAAGGGCCAAGCCATGTTCCGATCGAAAAGGAAGCCCGCGGCTGCGGGGCCGAAGATCCGGGCGAGGGAGGCCATCGATTGGAACGTCGTCATCACGGCCCCTCGGGCTTCCGGGCTGGCCTCGAAGGACGTCAAGCTCATCAGCGACGGCTGGGAAATGGCACGGCCGACGGCGGAGAAGGTCAGCGGAAGCAGGAGCCATCCGATTCCCGGCGCCAGGGGCAAGAAGAGAAAGCCGATGGCGAGGATTGCGGATCCCACCATGACCAGGCTGCGTTCCGAATAGCGTTCGGCAAGCGCTCGCATGCCGCCGCCCTGAACGCCGCCCATTACCAGGGCCATGCCCACGAGCAGGAAACCCAGGCTGCGTGCGTCGAGATGAAATGCGTCCTTCATGTAGAGGGGGAACATGTTCTCGAGCTGAGTGACGGCCAGGGAAAAGAAGAGATAGATGATGCAAGCGTGACGGACACGCGGGTTCCGCAAGACCTCGAGGCGCCCCATGGTGCGCTCGGGTGAGCTTCGGTGCGGAGGGTCCCGGAGCGCGAACATCGCGAAAACGAAGTTCAATGCCGCGAGGCCTGCTGCCGCAAGCATCGGAACGGGGTAACCGTAGGGGGCGAGAACACCGCCAATCGCCGGGCCGAGCGTGAATCCCACACCGAAGCTGGCACCTAGCATGCCCATCCAGCGGGTGCGGTCCTCATCGGAGGTGACATCCGTGATGTAGGCTGAAGCGACGCCGATGTTCGCAGCAAATCCTCCCGCAAGGATTCGCGCGGCGAACAGGCCGGCCAGGGATTCAGCAAAGCCCAGCCAAGCCAGGGAGATCGCGGTTCCCAGGATCGTCACGAGCATGACCGGCCGGCGGCCCAGCCGATCGGAAAGCCGCCCCCAGAGGGGTGCAAACACGAACTGGGCCAGGGCGTAGGAGCTCTGGATCAACCCGTAGGTCCATCCATCCGCCCCGAAATCCGACGCCCAATAGGGAAGCACCGGCATCACGATGCCAAACCCGATCAGGTCGACGATGACGACGCTGAACAGGATGGCGAGAGAGGCTTTGTGCGGTGCGGCAGCCATGGGCGGGGCGGAGAATGGCGGCGGTACTGTTCCGCCGCAAGCAGGTCAGGGTGGAACCACAGACCTCACACGATGAGGTGCGGGAGAGGGCCAAGATCTTGCCGGCCAGGTTGGCGGCGAGCCCCGGGCCGGACCGGATTTCCACGGCTCAGCGCGGGCCTCCCGCAGCTCTTGCACATTCCGGTCGAAGCCCTCCATTGCGACGCCCGACACGCCGATACGGCATCCACAAGGAGAGAGCCATGGGCAAAGCATTCGGCCTTCTTTTCATCGCGGGGCTCCTCTGGGTAGGCCTCGAGGTCTACACGGAAGGGACCGAGCATGCGTTCGGCGGCATGTTCGCTTCCATGAACACCGAGCCACTGAACGCAGACTCTGAGGATCGCCTCTCGACGCCGAAGCGCGCTGGTCTCGCCGTCGAGCGGGCCCATGAAGCCGCCAACGCTCGTCTGGAGCGTCAGCTCGGCGAGGGTTCCTGACCCGCCTTCCGGTCAGTGCCGCATCAGCGGTTCCAGGCGATCGGCATCGTCTCCCAGCCTTGTACGAACTCGGTCTTCAGGCGCTGTAGCTCGTCTGCCTTCACTTCGTAGTCGGGTGCGTCGCCAAGCAGTTTTTGAATGCAGAGCTTGCCTTCCAACTTGGCGAAGTGTTGGCCTATGCAGGCGTGCACGCCGTGGCCGAACGAGAGGATGCGCGGCGCACCGCGGTGGATGTCGAAGAGGTCCGGGTTCTCGAACTCGCGGGCGTCGCGATTGGCAGACGGGTAGAGGAAGGCCATGTTCTGGCCAGGCTGAAGCTTCTTGCCGTAGAATTCCACTTCGCCTTTGAGCTTGCGCATCAGGAATTGCGTCGGCATGTCGTAACGCAGGCCCTCCTGGTAGGCACCGGGGATCAGCGTCGGATCCTTCACCAGCGTGGCACGCTGGTCCGGATGTTCCCAAAGGCGGTGGATGATGCTGGCAAAGGTCTTGGGAAAGGTCTCCGCGCCGCCGATCAGGAACATGGAGAGGTGGCTTCCCGCACTCGCCAAGTCGAAGGGTCCGTCACCGTCGAGATCCATGCCGATGATCAGGTCGACGACGCTGCCATCACTCGTTCCCTGAGCGCGTCGTTTCGTGATCAGCTCGCCGAAGTAGGCGAACATTTCACCCATCGCGGCGACGCCGTCTTCGGTCATGCCATCGACGCCTTCTTCGCGAGCAAAGAAGCGCCATACCAGGCCGTTCAGCATGTCGCTGTCTTCCATCGGGAAACCGTTGGCCAGGCAGGCAACCTGCACCGAAACCTTGTTGGCGAAATCGTTGAAGAGATCGACCTGGGGCCGTTCGCGAATTTCGTCGTAGGCGTCGTCCACGAATTTCTGGATTTCACTTTCGAGCTTGCGAACCTTGCCGGGCGTGAAATACGTCGCCACCTGGGTACGCATCTTCGTATGTCGCGGTGGGTTGATGTTGTTGATCATCGGGGTCACGGGCTGCACGCCGGTGATCAGCTGAGCGATCGTGGTGCCTTCTTCGGTCGAGTAGTTCTCGCCGTCCATCGAGGCTTCCCAGATGTCCTCGAAGCGTGACAGGAAGAAGCAATCCCACTCCTCGAGGTAGAAGCAGGGATCTTCCTCACGGAGTTGCCCGTATACGGCTTGCGGGTCGTCGATGACCTGCTGCGAGAAGGGGTGGTAGTCGACCATGGCGCAGGACCTCGGGGTCAGATGATTCTGAACGGAACGTACTGTATCGTAATAGGCACCGAGGATGGGAGCCGAACGGAGGTCTGAGGCCTCTGTAACGAGTTGAACTCGTTGGCATTTCCAGATCGGCGAAAGGAGACGAGGCGTGCGGTCTCGAGCAGACGGGGGTGCGACTGCCGGGCGACCCCGGAGCGAAGAGGCCCACCAGGCCATCCTGAAGGCCACTCTCGACCTCCTCTCCGAAGTGGGTTTCTCGGCACTGACCGTCGAAGGCGTGGCGCATCGGGCTGGCGTCGGGAAGGCCACGATCTACCGCCGCTGGGCTTCCAAGCTGCCGCTCGTGGTGGAGGCCTTTGGGGAGCTTCCCGCCTTCGAGGACGTGGATTCTGGAAGTCTCGAAGGCGATCTCAAATCCATGCTTCGCCGCTACCTCGAGAACTTCCTCGCGACGCCGTTGGCCGCGGCGTACCCGAGCCTCGCCGCCGAGCGCGCCCACAATCCGGATCTGAGCGAGCTACTCGATCCGATGCTGAAGCGACGGCGTCGGCCGCTGGCCCGGGCTTTCGAGCGCGCACGAGATCGGGGAGAGCTGAGGCCGGACGTGGATATCGACCTGGCGGCAGATCTCGTCGTCGGGCCGATCGCAGTGCGATTGTTCTTTCGCGGTATGCGGGTGCATCCGGATATGGTGGACGCGATGGTCAATCTGGCCCTGAGTGGCCTGGTCTCCAGGAGAAGCTAGTGCCTCGTTATTCGTACGACCGTTTGAGCCATGAGAGCGCGGGCCTGCTCGAGCACGAGAGTTCCCGCCGCTTTCAGCACTCGGGTGCAACACTCATCTTCGAGCCCGGTCCGCTTGCAACCGAGGATGGCGGCATTGATTTCGCGTCGATCCGCTCGGCCATCGAGTCCCGCTTGCACCGGGTACCTCAGTACCGACGAAAACTCCGTTGGGTCCCGGTAGAGAACCATCCTGTCTGGGTGGACGATCGTGAATTCAACCTCGACTACCACCTGCGTCATACCAGCCTGGCCCGGCCGGGTGGCCACGCGGAGCTTCAGAAGGTGGCGGCCCGCGTTCAATCCCAACGTCTCGATCGCTCCCGGCCGCTTTGGGAAGGCTGGGTTCTCGAGGGGATGTCGGGCGGGCGTTTCGCACTCGTATTGAAGACGCATAACGTCATGGTGGACGGCGCCGGCGCCGATCTGTTGCAAGTGCTTCTCTCGCCGGATCCGGACGAGAGCTACGAAGCGCCGCCTCAGTATCGACCACGGCCGGTACCCAGTGCGGCTGAGTTGGTGAGGGACGAGGTGCTTCGCCAGGCGAGGCTTCCGCGGCGGATGCTGCGACGGCTGCGTTCCTTCATCGGGGATACCGAGAACCTGGCCGACGATTTGCGGCATCGGGCCGATTCCATCGCTCGGATGGTCGGCTACACGCTGAAGCGATTGCCTGAGACGCCACTGAACGGTGAGGTCGGGCCTCATAGGCGGTTCGCCCATCTCTCGCTTCCTCTCGACGAAGCGAAGAGCGTTCGCACGGAGCTCGGTGGGACGGTGCACGATGTCGTCCTCACCGTCGTGACAGGTGCCGTCGCACGATATCTGCGTGCGCATCATGTGAACCCGGCAACACTCGACTTCCGCGCCGCTGTTCCGATGAGCCTTCGCCGCGGCGAGCGCAACGAAGGCGTCGAGGAGTGGATTCTCGAACTTCCCGTATGGGAGCGGGATCCCATACGCCGTTTCCAGTTGGTGCGAGAGCGCACTGAGGCGATGAACGAAGAAAGCCCTGCGATCGGAGCCAAGACGCTCTTCAGCACGGCGGGCTGGACTTCTACTCGGATGATCGCGCTCGCGTCCCGTTCCATCCGCGGCGCGGCCGTGCATCTCTCGATCACCAATGTTCCGGGCCCGCAGGTGCCGCTCTACCTCAAGGGCGCCAAGTTGGTCGAGGCCTACGGGAAAGTGCCTTTGCGGCATAACGGAGGGCTGGGCATCGCCGTGATGAGCTACGACGGAAAGCTCTGCTTTGGCTTCAATGCGGATTTCGATCTGGTGCCGGATCTGGATGTCTTCACCGACGCCCTGCAGGCTTCCTTCGAAGAGCTCGTTCGTGAGGCGGCACGGCGGGGTCGTTCGATCGCGCTCGTCGGTGCCTGATCGGCGGCCGGCTGCCAGGGGCGCTATTCGTGGACCAGCCCGCTTCGCCGAAGAGCACCTTCCAGGAAAGGCTCGAGAGATTTCTCGAAGACTCCGAGCACGTGCCCGCCGGAGAACCACTCGATTTCCGGCTCGCCCCAGTGGCGCCATAGAGCCCGTGGTTGATCGGGCCGAACCACGCGATCGGCGATGCCTGCGAAGATGAAGCGCCGGTTCTTGGGCAGCCTTGGATGGAAGGTGAGTGGCGAGACGACATGGCTGATGGCTCGCACGATTTCCCAGTCCATCTCGAACTCGTCGTCGTAGCGCCGCATGATCCAAGGCATGTTGTCTTGTGCAGCTGTCGGGAAATCGACCATCGGAATCGAGGTGACGACCGCTTCGAGATCGTCTTCCATGCCCGCCACCAGGCTCGAGATGTAGCCACCCATCGAGATGCCGTAGAGGCCAATCTGTTCTCCGCCCCGAGCCCGGATCCAGGAGAGGATGCGTCGCGTATCCCACGTGCCTTGACTGAAGAGGTGGATCATCTGCACATAGTTGGCGTCGAGTACGTCGCCACCACTGAAACGTGAGCTGCTCCGCGACGCGTGCAGCGGCATCACTGGCAGCGCGACATTCAGGCCAAGCGTTTCGTGCAGCATCTTCAGCGGAAAACCCATCGAGCTGATGAGAGGCGTTCCCATGGCGAAACCGTGGACGCCAACGATCCAGGGCCGCGGCGGTCCCTCGTGTTCGAGAATGTAGGCGGCGACACGGCCGTTCTTCTCATTCGACATCCACGCTTCCCGGCCCGGCTCCCCGACGTGGGGCTCGAACTCGCTCTCGAAGCTGAGCTCCTGGTAGCGCCAGCGGCGCACTCCAGCCCAGATAGCCTCATCCGTCAGCTCGAAATCATCGACGGGCGGTGGCGTTCGATGATAGGCGGCCGGATCATCGATCCATCCCATTTCTTCGAAGAAGGCCCGCATCTCGGCGGCTTCCTCGAACATGCCGCGCACCTGCGCGGGGAGGGGCACGCCTACAGCCAGGCTCGTCGCCAGTTTGAACGTGCGATCCAGCACGGCCTGGCCGAGCAGGCCGAGCCGCAGCTCGAGGGGCGGTACTTCCCTGTAGAGGGAGGCGCCGCGGAATGCCGACCAGGCCTCGGAGACGAAGGTCCCGAGTTGCTCGGCAGGAAACGTCAGCAATCGCTGGGGCACACAGAGAAGATGCCGACATCCTCCGGCAGCGCTACCTCTCCGCTCCATGCGAAACTTGACAGGACGGGTAGCGGCTGCAACTGGCGCAGCTTCCGGCATTGGAAGGGCTCTCGCGCTCGCTCTGGCGGCTGAGGGCTGTGAGCTGGCGCTCTCGGACGTGGATGAGGCGGGGCTGGAGGAGACCCGGCGCCTGGCCGAGGCCCGAGGCGCCAAGGTGAGTATCGCCCAGGTGGATGTGGCCGATCGGGAGGCCGTCGAAGCCTGGGCCGAACAGGTCGTGCGGGCACATGGCGCTGCTCACCTGATTTTCAACAACGCCGGCGTGGCGCTTTCGGGGACGATTTCGAACCTGACGGTCGATGAGCTGGAATGGTTGATGAGGATCAATTTCTGGGGCGTCGTGTACGGAACGAAGGCTTTCCTCCCTCAGCTCGAGCGGGCGGGAGCGGGCCATATCGTGAACATCTCGAGCGTGTTCGGGTTGATCGCGGTTCCCGGCAACGGCGCCTACAACGCGGCGAAGTTTGCGGTGCGCGGCTTCACCGAGTGCCTGTCGATGGAGCTCGAGGCGGCGCGCAGCCCCATCCAGGTGACCTCCGTCCACCCGGGCGGCATTCGCACCCAGATTGCGCGAAATGCCAGGCTCGCGCGTTCCGAACCGGAGGGGATGAGTGCGGAGGAACGTCACGACTCGTTCACGAATATGGCTCGTACCACGGCTGACGCGGCCGCGCGGAGCATCGTAGACGGCGTCAAACGCGGAAAGCGCCGCGTTCTGATCGGCTCGGACGCCCGACTCCTCTCCGGCATCCAGCGGATCTTTCCCACCCTCTACCAGACGGCTCTTGCCCGGATCGCACGACGTTGGGAATCCGGCCGCGTCTAGCTCGCCATCGGGGAGTCCCGCTTTCCGGCTCTTCGCATTCTCGATTGCGCTGCGAGCCTTGGCCGGGCCGAGTACGCTGGGCGATCGATGCCCTGGTTCAGCTACCACGGAGGCCACTCCGGCGAATTCTGCCGTCACGCCAAGGGGCGCCTCGAGGAGGTGGTCGAGCGAGCGTGGGAGGCTGGGTTCACCCACTATGGCCTGAGCGAGCACTGCCCTCGGATTCGAAGCGAGGACGTCTTCGAAGATGAGATCGACCTGGGTGTCGAGGGGCTGGAGCGACTCTTCGTCGAGTATCAGGCGGAAGCTGCGCGGCTGCGAGTGCTCTACGCCGATCGTCTCGAAATCCTGGTCGGCTTCGAGACCGAGCGCTTGCCCCCCGACGATTGGGCGAAGGTGATGGCACGGCTTCGCGCGCACGCCAACCCCGACTTCATCATCGGGAGTGTTCATCACGTGAACGCCCGTTGCATCGACTACTCGAAGCAGCGCACCGAGGCCGTCGCGGTAGAAATGGGAGGCCGCATTCCCCTCGAACAGGCCTACTTCGATGATCTCGCTGAACTCGTCAGCGAATTGCGTCCAGAGATCGTTGGCCACTTCGACCTGATCCGAAAGTTCGATGGTGACGGGGCGGGCTTCGGCGAGGAAGTCTGGCCCCGAGTCGAGCGCGCTCTGGAAGCCATCCACGCCGCCAACGCGGTTCTCGACGTCAATCCAAGTGCCCACCGACGCGGACTGTCTCCCGTCTATCCGTTGCCGAGGATTTTGAAACGTGCTCGAGAGATGGGAATCGGCGTCACGCTAGGCGACGACAGTCATGGCGCCCATGATGTGGGTGTTGGCCTCGATGCTTGCATACGAGAGATCAAGGTGGCGGGGTATCAGGAGGTCGCCTGCTTCCGTCGCATCGGCGGAGAGACGCAGCGGGTCGAGGTACCCGTGGGGCAAATGCAGCCGAAGCCGTGATGAGACTGTGTTCCACGAGCCCTCACTCGTGGCCGGCTGCCGTGTTTCCGCTGGTCAGGAAGTTCTCGATCGTCGAGTGAATCTCCAACGGCCGCTCGCCTGCGCGTGCTCCATGCGGGAGCGTGTGGGGAGCAGGGAGTCGAGGGCGCTCGACGCAAGGAAGCGCGGCCCGCGAAGTCCATCGGCCAGCTCCTCCTCCAGATACTCGGATAGCCAGAGCTCGTCGATCTGGAGCGGATCGTCGTAAAGAGAAAGAGCCGTGCTCGGCCCCGCTTCGATGCTGACCGCCTGGGCGCCGAGTTCCTTCCGTGTGAAGGCGAGGGCGCGGCGTAAGCTGGGCGTCGGATCGCCGAATACCTTCACCTCCCCTGGGAGAGCACGGCGCAACGTCGCGACCCGCGCCTCCGCGGTATACAAGACCGCTCGTGTGCTTGCGGCGAAAGCAGGGTGATGGGGGTCGATGTCACGTCCCGAGCTCAACACGATCAGGAACGGAGGTTCGTCCTTTCGGAGATCTCTCTTGCGCCAGTCCAAGAGGGCTTCGACGTCGTCGGGTGCGCCCTGGATCTCGTGTTGGAGTTCAGGCTCCTCACGCAAGATCCGCCCAGTGGTCAGGATGGCGTCGCTGCGAGCGCGGGACGCGTTCAGAAGGAAGAAGTCGAATTCGCTCCTGGGCGTGTCGTGCTGGATGCGCAACACCTCTCCGGCTGCGCTGAGCGCTGCGACGTGTAGCACGGATGCGGCTGCCGGAGCAGCTCCGCCTAGCACCTCCTCGAGTTTTTCTTCGACGCTTCCCATGAGCTCGGGGAAGGATGCGCTCTTTACGCATCGGCTGGCAACCCCCGGGAGATCGTCGTAGCGTCGGTGCCATGACAGGACCCCTCGACGGCGTGAAAGTGCTCGAACTCGCAGGGCTCGGTGCGCTGCCCTTTGGCTCACTCAAGCTTGCCGACATGGGTGCGGATGTGGTCAGGCTCGACCGCGTTTCGGAGGTTCCCGAGGAGCCGAAGGAGGGTGGCTACAGCTTCTGGGATCGCGGTCGGCGCTCGATGGCCGTCGATCTGAAGCATCCCGACGGAGTGGCGACGGTGCTTCGTCTCGCGGAGCGCGCGGATGTGTTCCTCGAATCCTTCCGTCCCGGCGTGACCGAACGCCTCGGCGTGGGGCCGGACGACGTGATGGGACGCAATCCTCGCATCGTCTACGGGCGGCTCACCGGGTGGGGCCAGGAGGGTCCGCTCGCTCACGCTGCCGGCCACTCCCTCAACTACGAGGCGATCACCGGCGTGATCCGCGCGATTGGCCCGCCCGGAGGCCCACCGGTTCCGCTCCTCCAGATTCTCGGAGACTTTGCCGGCGGAGGTCTGCTGCTCGCGTACGGGGTGGTGTGCGCCCTGCACGAAGCGCAGCGTTCGGGGCGAGGACAGGTGGTGGATGCCGCGATGATCGATGGCACGATGTCGCTCTTGACGCCCTACTACTCGATGGCCGCGAGCGGGATGCATACCGAGGAGATGGGCTCGAATCTCTTCGACGGGGGCGCACCGTTCTACAACGTCTATGAGACGAAAGACGGAAAGTATGTGAGCGTGGCCCCGATCGAGCCGCACTTCTACGCGCTGCTGATCGAGAAGATGGGCCTCGATCTCGCGAGCCTGCCCGAGCAGAACGATCGGACCCGTTGGCCCGAGCTGCGCGAGCGCTTTGCGGCCGTGTTCAAGACCAGGACGCGCGACGAATGGTGCGAGATCCTCGAGGGGTCCGATGCTTGCTTCGCTCCGGTGCTGACCTTCGGCGAAGCGCAGTCGCATCCCCATCACGAAGCCCGAGGCGCTTTTCTCCCCCGCTCCGGTACGCCGGAGCTCGCGCCTTCGCCGAGGCTCTCGCGCACGCCCGGAAAGCCGGGTGGGTCTCCGGCTTACACCGGCTCGGATACCGATGCGGTTCTGGAGGAGTTCGGCTTCGAGCGCGCCGAGATCGCGGAGCTACGGGAGCGGGGAGCCGTGAAATGAGGCCTTCACCGGTCGCGCGCCGGGGAGCTCTCGCCAGCAACCGAGAGGGTTCAATCGTCCTGCGTAGTGAAGCGCTTCCGTAGTTCGTTCTTCAGGATCTTTCCCGACGCGTTGCGCGGAAGCGCATCCACGAGTTCGAGTTGTTCAGGGAACTTCTGTCGGGCAAGCCCGCGCTCGGCGAGAAAGCTCGCCATCGTCTCGAAAGAGAAACCCACGGCCGGGTTCGCGGGTACGACCACCGCGCACGCGCGCTCGCCGCTGGCAGGGTCCGGCAGGCCTACGACGGCGACGTCCGCGATCTCGGGATGCTCGAAGAGGTGATCCTCCACCTCCTTCGCACTGATGTTCTCGCCCTTGCGGATGATCACGTCTTTGAGGCGCCCAGTGATGGTGAGAAAGCCTGCTTCATCGACGTGGCCCAGGTCGCCGGTGCGCAAGAAGCCCGCAACGTCGAAGGCGGCTGCATGCAGGGATTCATCGACGTAGCCTCGGAAGAGATGGGGACCCCGCAAGCGGATCTCGCCGTCTTCACCCACGGCGAGGGGGATTTCGTCTGGCCCCACGATGCGAACCTCGGTTCCGCGGGTCGGACGGCCTTCGGTATCAGCGAGCTTGGGGTCTGGATCCCCGATCCGGCACATCGTGGCGATGGGATGCTCGGTGAGGCCGTAGCCGCTGGCGATTCCAATACCGCCCAGCTGGGCTTTGACGTCGACGTGAAGGCCAGGAGGTTTGGGCGCGCCTCCGCCCGGGCAGACGCGCAGGTCCGGAAAGATCGGCCCCTCGGGGTTCGCTCGTTGGGCGGCCAGGTAGCCCTGGTGAAAGATCGTCCCGGCGCCAGCGACCGTTACGCGATGCTTCCTGAGCACGTCGATCGTCGTCGTCGGATCGAACGCCTCGACGAGGATATGTGAGCAGCCCGAGATCAGGCCCGCGAAGAGCCAGTTGATTCCGCCCACGTGGGTGAACGGAAAGACCAGCGCGCTGCGGTCGTCCGCTTCGAGCTCCAGCACCTCCGCCATCGCCTTGCCCGGAGTGCCGACGGAGAGGTCCGTATGCTTCACGCCCTTCGGTTCGGCCGTGGTCCCCGAGCTGTAGAAGATCCAGCGAATAGGATCAGCAGCTCCTGGTGCTTCCGGAAAAGGTGTGAGCGTGCTCGGTGCTCCTTCCGGGAGGGAGCGGTCGATCACGACGACCTCCATCGCGTCGCCGCTCTTCGCGATCGAGCGAGCCATCGCCTCATGATCGAAACCGCGGAACATGCGAGGGACGAACAGGAAGCGCGCGCCGGTCTGGCGGGTGATGAATCCAACCTCCTGCTCACGCAGGAAGGGCAGCAACGGATTCTGTACCGCGCCGACTCGCGCGAGGCCTCCCACCAGCAACATCGCTTCGAGCCAGGTCGGCAGTTGCCACGAAACCACGGTCCCGGGCCCGATCCCCATTTCGTGGAGCCCGGCCGCACAGCGCAGGCATCCATCTCGATAGCCCGCGAAGGTGAGCTTTCGATCCAGCTCGTCCACGGCGAAGAGCGCGTCGGGCGATGCCTCGGCCCGAGCCTCGATCAGTGGCCAGAGGTGAAGATCATCCATCGGCGGGAGTTAAGCAGAGGACTGCTTCGGTACGCTCCACTTGCATACGATACGTTCCGTATTGTAATATATCGACCACGATGCACGTTCGGTTCTCCGAGCAGGATGAAGCCTTTCGCCGTGAGGTGGCGGCGTGGATGGACGACGCCCTGGGCGGCGAATTCAGCGTCTTGCGCCGTCACGGGGCGGCCCAGGCCGACGCGATGTCCCATCTCGAGGAGCGTCGCGCCTGGGAGAAGAAACTCGCCTCCGGCGGTTGGACCTGCGTCGGTTGGCCCACCGAGCACGGTGGCCGCGGGCTCTCGCTCTCCCAGGAGGTGATCTTTCACGAGGAGTACGCCAGGGCTGGGGCGCCGATGCGTTTGAATCACATGGGAGAGACGCTGCTCGGCCCGACGCTCATCGCTTTCGGTACCTCCGAGCAGAAGCAGCGTTTCTTGCCGCCGGTCGTCGCAGGCGATGAAATCTGGTGCCAGGGTTTCTCCGAGCCCAACGCCGGGAGCGATGTTGCGAACGTCCAGACCCGGGCGTGGCTCGAAGGTGACGAATGGGTCATCGAAGGCCAGAAGGTTTGGACCTCCTGGGCATCCGCCGCGGACTGGTGCTTCACGTTATGCCGCACGGATCCGGATTCGAAGCTTCATAAGGGCCTCACCTACTTGCTGATCCCCATGAAGCAGGACGCGGTGGAAGTCCGCCCGATCGAGCAGATCACCGGGGAGTCCGAGTTCGCAGAGGTCTTCTACAACCAGGCACGTACGCGCAAGGATCATCTGATCGCAGGCCCTGGCGATGGTTGGAAGGTGACCATGGGGACGCTCGCCTTCGAGCGCGGTGTCTCGACGCTCGGCCAGCAGATGCTCTTCCGAAGCGAGCTGCTCGAGATCATCGAGGCCGCGAAGGCCTCGGGCAAAGCAAGCGACCCGATCTATCGTCAGCGAATCGCCGACGCCTGGATCGGCTTGGAGATGCAACGCTACAACGCGTTGCGAACGCTTTCGGCCAAGGATGCGACCACTGAGCCCGCCGGTCTGGTGACCAAGTTGTTCTGGGCCACCTGGCATCGTAAGTTGGGCGAGCTGGCGATGGACGTGCTCGGGGATGAGGGTCAGATCCTCCAAGCTGCGCCCTATGAGCTCACCCCGCTCCAGCAGATGTTCCTCTTCACGCGCTCCGACACCATCTACGGCGGCACCAACCAGGTGCAGCGAAACCAGATAGCGGAGCGGGCGCTCGGGCTCCCGCGGGAGCCTCGTCCCACGACATGAGCAAGCTCGCGCCTCCCTACCCGAAGGGCCGCAACCTCCTCGAAGGGAAGACCGTTCTCGTGACGGCCGCTGCCGGCACGGGCATCGGCTTCTCGGCGGCTCGCCGCGCCATCGAGGAAGGCGCGCGGGTGATGATCAGTGACATCCACGAGCGAAGGCTCTCGGATGCCGCGCAGGAGTTGAAGAAGCTCACGGGTACGGAGCCCGGCACCACTCTTTGCGATGTCACTTCCGAACAGGATGTGCAGGATGCCATCCAGGCCGCGTTGAGTGGGCTCGGGCACCTCGACGTGTTGATCAACAACGCGGGCCTCGGCGGCTTCGGTCATGTCGTCGATCTGACGGACGAGCAATGGAGCAAGGTGCTCGATGTGACCCTGAATGGCACCTTCCGGATGACCCGCGCCGTGTTGCCACATATGCTCGAGCGCGGTAGCGGTGCGATCGTGAACAACGCTTCGGTGCTTGGCTGGCGGGCGCAGCCGGGCCAGAGCCACTACGCCGCCGCCAAGGCGGGCGTGATGGCTTTCACGCGCTGTGTGGCGATGGAGGCCGCGGAAGGTGGCGTTCGGGTGAACGCCGTCGCACCCAGCCTGGCGATGCACGAGTTTCTTTCGAAGGTGACACCCGAAGGCCTGCTCGATGAGCTCATTGCCAAGGAGGCCTTCGGCCGGGCCGCCGAGCCCTTCGAAGTCGCCAACGTGATGATCTTTCTCGCCAGCGACTACGCCTCCTACATGACCGGCGAAGTCGTGTCCGTTTCCAGCCAACACCCCTAGCGCCCGGAGCCCCGATGCCCACCATCTTCGAGAGTCCTCAGGATCTTCTCTCCGCTGTCGGCAAGAGCCTCGGTGCGAGCGAGTGGATGACGATCGATCAGGAGCGGATCGATCAGTTCGCAGAAGCCACCGGTGATCATCAGTGGATTCATGTCGACCCGGAGCGCGCCAAGGCGGGCCCGTTCGGGGCCACGATTGCGCACGGTTATCTGACGCTCTCGCTGGTCAACGCGCTGCTTCCGCAGATCATCGTCGTGAAGAACATCTCCATGGGCGTGAACTACGGCACGGAGAAGGTGCGCTTTCCTGCTCCCGTTCCGGTGGGCTCACGTCTTCGCGCGGTCGGGGAATTGGTGAAAGCCGAAGAGGTGAAGGGAAGCGCCGTCCAGGCGACTGTGAAGGTCACCATGGAGATCGAAGGCAGCGAGCGCCCGGGCTGCGTGGTCGAAACCATCAGCCGCTTCGTGCCCGCGTAGGAACCAGGGGCGAAATGAAGTTCTGGCAAGTTCTTTCCTTCACCGAACCGGATCAGTTGATCCCGCTGGCGCAGGCCGCCGAAGAGGCCGGCTTCCATGGTGTGATGCTTTCGGATCATCTCTTCTTCCCCGGCAAGCTCGAGAGCCGGTATCCCTATTCGGAGGACGGCACGCCCGGTTTCGACGGAACCACCGCCTGGCCCGAGCCGTGGACGACGATTGCCGCCATGTCCGCGGTTACCGAGCGTCTGCATTTCGGAACGATGGTCTACATCCTGCCGCTGCGAAATCCGATCGAGCTGGCGAAGAGCCTCGGAACGGTGGCCTTTCATTCGAAGGGTCGCGTCGCGTTGGGCGCGGGTGCGGGTTGGATCCGGGAAGAGTTCGAGACCCTGGGTGTCGATTTCAAGACCCGAGGCAAGCGGATGAACGAGATGATCGAGGTGTTGCACGGCTTGTGGTCCGGTGAGATGGTCGAGCACCACGGCGACCATTTCGATTTCGGTCCCCTGCAGATGAGCCCCGCACCTGGCGCGAAGATCCCGATCTACATCGGAGGCATTTCGAAGTTCGCATTGCGCCGAGCGGCGACGCTCGGTGACGGCTGGATCGGGACCGGCCAAACGCCGGACGAAGCCGTGGAATTCTGCACGACCCTGCGAGGGCTTCGCGAAGAGGCGGGCCGCGGGAGCGAGCCCTTCGAAACGATCATTCCGCTCGTCGTCCCGCCCGAGCTCGACTTGTTGCGCCGTCTCGAGGGCGAGGGAATGACCGCTACGACCTGCTACCCGTTCAGTTACCTGATCGGGCCGACCTCGACCCTTCAGCAGAAGCGCGATGTCATGATGCAGTTCGGCGACAACGTGATCTCGAAGCTCGGCTGAAGGACGCTAGAACCCGCG
>JAFDCZ010000228.1 GCA_019312665.1 Deltaproteobacteria bacterium
AGAAGGGCCAGCCCTGGAGGGCCAGCCCTTCCGCGGTGTGCGAACACCGCTGCTCCTGGATCGTAGGTTCTTCCTACTTGTCGTGGCACACGAAGCAGAGGTCGCTGGCTCCAACGCCAGTGCCGTTCGCTCCCTTTGTAGCCGTTCGCAGCAGGTGCGTCCCAGCGACCGACTCCTTGTTGTGAACGTCGTGGCAGGTCGAGCATTCCAGCCGCCCGTTGTCCAACAGCGAGTCCACGGTGTCGCCATTCGCCATGGCGGCGGTGGCGGGATCAAAGAGTTGAGTATCCGTGGTGTGCTCGTAGGTGATGGAAATCGGATGGTTGTTGGTCAGGCTCGCTGCCGTGTTCCCAATCGTGAAACCGGAGTCGTAGTTGTCCATCGTAAGGGCGACTCCACCGCCGTACCCAGCGTCGGTAGGTACCTTCCCGTCATACGAGTTGATGGCCGTCACGCCATCGTGGCAACCCAGGCACAGCTTCGAAACACCCAACGGCTGCGTTGCAGGCGTCGCGTCCATGAAGCTGATCATGTTGGGATCCGAGCCATACATCTGCCAATTGGTCTTGGTCGTCAGCTCGTGATTCCAGAGGATTCCCTGATTGCCGTATCGCACCGCCCCATGGTCATGGGGAACGTGGCACGTCCGGCAGATCTCCTTGCGCTTGTTGTTCCACGCGTTCGGGTTGGCATCATCGTTTTCGGGGTTCCCGGTCAGGGTCCCCTTCGTTGAATAAACGTTGTCCGTGAAATCGTGCGGACTGCCCTGAATTCCGGTCCCGTCACCATTGGCAAATGCGGCGGGTGCGATCAGCAATCCCATTGCAACGGCGAAGATAAGTACGGCTCTCATGTTGTTCTCCAGTGGGTGCGATCAGCAATCCCATTGCAACGGCGAAGATAAGTACGGCTCTCATGTTGTTCTCCAGTTCTGCCTTGAAGTGTTCGTTCTTGACTCAACAACGAGTTGTCGGACGCCACTTCTCATGCTCCTTGCCTCCATCCCAAGATTGGCGAACTAGCCAACATCCTGGTTTGTCGACGAAACTCGATCGAGTCGCAAACCAGCGAAACGAACTTTTCGCCGGGCGCACGCGAGCAGTGGCGATGCAAGCGTACGCAGCCTCCCGAACGCGCGTGGGGGTGCGCAGGAAGCCGTACAGCGCCAGTTCGTGGAAACGATTGGATGCCTTTCTTGCCTTCGAGCCTCGCAAGGGCCCCGACTCGTTGGGCTTCTTCTCCCGGTTGCGACCGGTTGTAGTCCGATGAGTCCGCACGGGGGGTGCAAAATCGATGCCTTCAGATACGCCATGGCGCACTCCAGGGGGCGCCATGGACCGAACTTCCGGCTTCTCGCGGAAGTGGCTTTCCCAAATCGGGCAACAGAGTTCCACAGCCTGGCCCCGCACCCAGCGCGGTGTTGGGGCGCGAGATCCGTTCCATCGCCCGATCGAGCTCGCCTGCGAACACCTGCCGCATCAGATCGAGGAAGATGGGATCGATGATTCCCGTTTCTGGGACTACGGGTTGAACAGGATCCCTGAAGGCAAGCCAGACCTCTCGTTCGGCGAGCTGCCGGCTGCACCCCGGTCGCCTCGAGTCGCCCCGGGGAGCCGCGTGCCGATATTGTCCGGCCCAATGCGCGGATTGACAGGAACCCTCATCCGCGAAATCACGGAAGCTGGGGAGGCCGAGGTCACCCTCGGCATCCCGGTCACCGTCCCCATCGAAGCCGTAGCCGCGGCTTAGGGCTGATACGGTGCTGCTTCCAGAACCCGCCACACACAAGCCTTGATGGCGGGTAGGTCCGGCTGCTACCGGGTCCGCTTCGCCGGGGCTGGGCGCAGGCCGGGCGGAAATAAAGCGCAGGCATAGATACCGCCCGGCGTGCGCGTAGGTTGCCCGCGGCGAAGCCGCAAAGGGCAACACCCTGTCCACCTTTCTGCGCGGCCACCCGACCCTCGGCCGAGCCATTCCGCCCGGCCTGTGCCCAGCCCCGGCGACTCCGCCTCACGCAAGAGAAGCGAAGCGGCCCAAGGCGGAGAGGATCAGGACTCGTAGAGCTTGACGACCTCGACCGTGCCCTTGGGGGCTGCGTCGACGCAGAGATCGCAGAGCACGCATTCGTCCAGGTTCTCCTCGACGACACGCAGGCTGCCGTCGTCGTTCTGGGCAAAGATGTCGACGGCGCAGACCTCGACCAGCTTCTTCGCGATCTCGGTGTCCTTGGCGGCCTCGTCGGCCACTTTGACGTCGATGAAGAGTCCGGGCATCAGCTTGCCTCCGCCATGCGCTTGCGCAGGAGATCGGGAATTTCCTCGATGCGTTCGGCGACCGAGATACCGGCCGCTTCCATTCGCTCGATCTTCTCGCTCGTCGTGTCTTCCTTGCCTTCGACGATCGTGCCGGCGTGGCCGAAGCGCATGCCTTGCATCTCGTCCATGAATCGGCCCGCCATGAACGCGACGATCGGCAGCCGGGAGTTGTTCGTCTTGACCCACTCCGCGAGCTCCGCCTCCATGCGGCCGCCGGGCTCCGAGTAGATGGCGATGGCTTGCGTCTCGCTATCGGCCTCGAAGTAGGGCATCAGCTCGGCGTAGGTGGTTCCGACGATCGCGTCGCCGCCGATCGATACACAGGTGCTCTGGCCGAGGCCCGCGGCGGTGAGCGTAGACGCGATCTCCGTGGTCATTCCACCGGAGCGGGACATTACGCCGATCGGGCCCTTCGTGTAGGCCTGCCGGGTGTTGGCCGCGGGGCCACCCATGCCACCCATCTTGGCCTCGTCCGGGGAGATGATGCCCAGGCAATTCGGCCCGATGATCCGGGCGCCGCGCAGGTTCGCGAGTTCGACCATCTGGGCGACCTGGCCGCGCGGGATGTTCTCCGTGACGATGACGATCAGCTTGATGCCGTTTTCGAGCGCCTCGAAGACCGCGTCGCGGGTGAAACGCGGCGGCACCGAGACGATCGAGCCGTCCGGCGTGCCGTGAGCCTCGGCGATCTGTTTGACCGAGTCGTAGACCGGTACGCCGTACACGTCGCGCCCGCGGCGGCCCGGGGTGACGCCGCCAATGATCTTGGCGCCGTAGTCCAGGTTCTCACGGGTGAGGTTCACCGCCTCGCGGCCGGTGATGCCCTGGATGATGAACGTGGTGTCTTTCGTGATGAAGATCGACATTGCGGCCCCCTACAGCTTTGCCACGGCACGTCCGGCCGCTTCGTACATGGAGACGGACCGGTCGCAGTACTCGACGCCGTACTTCTCGAGGATCTTGAAGCCTTCGTCCTCCCAGGCGCCCGGGATCCGGAAGATCGTGATCACCTCCGACGGATCCTTGCCGGCTTCGAGGCAACCCTTGATGACGCCGCGAGCCACGATGTCGACCCGGGTGTTCGAGACGACGTTCATCATCACGGCGATCTTCTCGACGCCGGGCTTGCCCAGGATCAGCTTGGTCAGGTTGCAGGCCTTGCCCACGCTGGGGTTGCCGCCGATCTCGCAGTAGTTGGCGGGCTTGCCGCCGTGCTTGCGCACCGCGTCGAAGAGCGTGAGCGAGCCGCCGCCGGCACCGATGATCAGGCCCAGGTTGCCGTCGAACTCGACCACGTTGCCCGCAACGCCCCGGTGATCGACGGCATTCAGGCGTGCGCCTTCCAGCTCGAACTCCGTCGGAGGGCGGGCCAGGCGGGTCTCGTCGTCGCCGATGCCGAGCTCGGCCAGCAGCTTCTTGTGGTCGCCGCGGGCCTCGGCCTCCATGTCGACGTGACCATCCAGGACTATGAAGCTGCCGTCTTCGAGCTTCGCCACCGGATTGATCTCGGCCAGGGTGAGGTCGTACTGCAGGAAGACCTGCATCAGCTTGTAGACGATGGGCACCAGCCGATTCAGATCACCGCCGGAGACGCCCACCGATGAGATGGCCTCCTTCGCGATGCGCTCGGAGAGCGGAAGGATGGTCGAGAAGTGGGTGCGCGAGAGATGCTCGGGGTGGGTTTCGGCGACCTCTTCGATATCGATGCCGCCCATGTCGCTGAACAGCAGCACGGGCAGCTTGCGTCGGCCATCCCAGGTAACCGAGACGAAATACTCGTGAGCGACCGGGCTCTTCGCCTCGATCAGCACCGAGCGGGCCGTCTCGCCCCCGACTTCGATGGGCAGCACGAAGTCATACTTCGCAGCCGCCTCGTCCGGGGTATCGGCGAACTGCACGGCGCCCGCCTTCATGCGGCCACCGGAGAGCACCTGGCTCTTGATGACGATCGGGCCGCCGATGGCCTCGGCCGCGGCGCGGGCCTCGGCGCTGGAATTCACCACCTGGCCCTCGCCGAGGGGCATTCCGTGCCTGCGGAAGAGCGCCTTGGATTCGTACTCGTAGAAGCGCATGTCTATCTCTCCAGGGGGCCGCGCGGCAGTGCGCTGAGCCCAGGGGGAAGCCGGCTGGGCAGCGTACCACCGGGTCCATCCTCTTCAAGGGGCGGTCGGATCCGGGCTTCTGCCAGGGGCCCGGCTGGGGGCGAGCCAACGCGCCAGTGTTACCCTCCGCTTCTTCGCGAAACCAGGAGCCCCCGCCCATGTCGACCGTCCCCGCCTACTCGATCAGCACCGAGTCCATCGCCAAGGAGCAGGCGCGAGCAGGATCCGATCTCGCCGCGTTCGATGTTTCCAACGTTCTCGGCCTCGACGAGCTCGAGCTTCCGGCGGTCGGCCCGAACGACGTGCGGATGAAGATCCTGGCGGTCTCGGCCGAGCACAACATCGACCACGCCACCACCGCCGATACGGTCAACATCGCCGATCAGCGCGGAGGAAAGATCTACCCGGGGAACAGCGCCACAGGCGAGGTCCTGGAGGTCGGCGCCAACGTGACGAAGTTCGCCCCCGGCGACATCGTCATCACCCACTGCAATGGCGCCCCGGATGAGTACGGCTACCCGACCCGCATCTGGGCTTACGACGCGGAGGATTCGATCGGCTGGTATGCGAAGGAGGCGGTGGTTGGCGACTGGCAGCTGATCAAGGCGCCACTGGCGTGCGGGCTCAACCTCTGGGAGATCGCCGCACTGCCGCTGCGTGCGCCCACGGCCTATCACCTCTGGCGGCGAGGCATCGGAATCTATCGTCTGAAGGTTCCCACCGAGCGCAAGGCGCGAGTGAACGTGCTGGGCTTCGGCGGAGGCGTCTCCGAACTCTTCTTGATGCTGGCCAAGGCCGAGGGGCATCGCGCATTCTTCTGTTCCGGAAGTCCGGAGCGCCGCGCCGCCCTGGAGAAGCACGGAATCCAAGGCATCGATCAGGTGGCATTCAACCGCTTCGCCAGCCGTGATGACGTGCGCGCGTTCAGCAAGGAATGCCGCAAGCGCACGGACGGTGAGATGATGCACATCGTCTGCGACATGCTGCGCGGGCCGGTCTTCCCCGCTGGCCTCGCCTGCACTGCACGTCAGGCGGTCAACCTGAGCGCCGGTTGGCAGCTCTCCCAGAAGGTCGAATACAACTCGACGCTGATGTCGGTCAAGCAGGTGACGATCGACCATGTCCACTATGAGACACCCGAGGGCTGTGGCGCCGCGACCGAGCTCTACGGCAGCGTGTTCAAGCCCACGCTGCACAAGGAAATCTACGGCTGGGTGGATCTACCCCGCGCACACCAGGAAATGCACCTGAACACGCAGACCGGTATTCCGATCGTGCGTATCGCCGACGAGATGCCCGAGGCGGTGAAGGACCTCATCCCCTGAGCAAACGGGGCCGCCGCATCGGGCGGTGGATCGGGTTCATCAGTCTCGGCCTCCTCGCTCTCGTGTTGTTCGGAGTCGCGCGCTACGCGCCGCTCTTCGACGGTCGCGCTGCGCTTTCGATCGACCGGACCTCCGAGGCGTTGACGCCTCGCGTCCGCGCCGGGCGGCGAGTGGTACTCGTCTCGATCGATGGCCTGGCGCCGCGGTTCCTGGCGGCCGTGCCGACACCCGCATTGGATCGGCTTGTCGAGGAGGGGCTGCGTGTGGACGGCGTCGTCACGGTCGTGCCGTCAATCACCATGACTTCCCACGCGAGCATGCTTTCCGGGCTTTCGCCGGAAGAGCACGACGTCTACTTCAATCGCTACCAGCCGTGGCGGGATCTGCGCTTCCCCACGATTTTCTCCGCCTGCCTGGAGGCGAAGCTCCGCTGCGGGTTGTTCGCTGGCAAGCGGAAGTTCGCCCACTTCGCAGAGGTCGAGCCAGGAGCCGAGCGATACCAGTTCGGCGAGAATGCGGCGGAGGTGCTTCGCCAGGCCCTCCAGTATGTCGAGCAGCGAGATCCCGACTTCCTGTTCGTGCACCTTGCTGAGGTCGATCGCACGGGCCACGCGGAGGGGTGGGGTAGCGATCCCCAGATGCGGGCGATCACCGAGATCGACACTCAGCTCGGCGCGTTCATCGACGCGTTGGCGGAACTCCCTCGCCCGCTGGCGATCCTCGTGACGGCCGACCACGGCGGAACGGACACCACGCATCACCAGGACACGCCGCTGAATCGCGAGATCCCGTGGATCTTGTGGGGCGATGCGGCGGGGATCGACCCCTCATCGATCAAGACGACGCTCGATACCTACTCCGTGGTCCGCGAGCTGCTGAACGAACCGAGAAGCTGAGGAGACCCGAGCGAGTCGTCAGAGACCCTGTTCGCTGCCATCGGATCGGAGGAAGCGATCGGCGCCATCCTGGGTTGCCTCGGCCTCCCGGCTCGCGCGCCACCCCTGCCCGCCGCGAGTGGCAGCAAGCCCGATCACGGCAAGTCCGACTAGCATCGCCACGCCGGGTTCCGGGATCGGCAGGAAAAGGGCATTGGGGAAGAAGACGTTTCCCGAACCCGGGACGTTCTGCCCGAGCGCCCACTGCATGGTGATCGACTGGATCACGCCAGGCGTGGCTGGCAGGTAGAATCCGAGCCAACGATTGCAGGGGCAGCCGAGGTCCGGAAAATCATCGACGAAGCCCATCGG
>JAFDCZ010000229.1 GCA_019312665.1 Deltaproteobacteria bacterium
CGGGGCACGAAGGGGCACCTTCCTCTTTGTCTTGTGAGGTGTGACATTTCCTGCGATCAGCCACCACTACTCCTTACCGACCGTCCTGCAGCAGGAATGGACCCGCCCGGTTTTACCTGGAATGGAGGATCGAATGTCTGACATCGCCCGTACCGCTGGTATCGCCATCATCGCAGCCATCGCCCTGTGCACCGGCCCGCTCCTTGATGCTGCTTACGCCGTGCCGATCCCCGTCACGCAGTCCAGCGCCAGCCTTGAGCCGTGCTGGGGCTGTTCATGGATCAACGACCAGGGCTCGAGGAACGCCAGCGTCTCGGGTACCGGCCCGAGGGGCGGAAGAGGCGGTGCCTCCGCCTCACCGGGGACCGTGAGGGCGCATGCCCACGCGAGCCCCCTGGCCGCTCCCCCCGCGATTGGCGACAACGTCCACGCCACCGGCCAGAGGATCGGGCGCTACGTCTTCAACGGGGTCGATCCGGGGGGACCGATCGACGTAAGTGTGAGCTACTCGACGTCCGCCCTGCTCGGCCTCACAACGGCCTCCGCGTACTCGCTCACGTTCCGCACATACGTCCGCGCTCACACGCCAGTAGGGGCACTTTCACTCTTCGGCGGTGAGGTATCTCGCTCGGACAACCCGATCTGGGACATCACCACCGGGTTCACCAGCGGTGACATCAGCTTCAACCCGAACGCCCCTCTCGCCTTGATCGTCAGCAGGTCCGACACGGTCTCGTTCCAGACCACGTTCGCAGCGGGCTTCGCGATCGAGTTCGTCCTCGAGGCCATTGCCAACCTCCAGGGTGGGGTCGATGCCTCCAATACCGGACTCTTCAGCGTCATGGTGACCACGCCCGGCGTGACCGCAGCCCTGGTTCCCGAGCCGACCGCGGCGCTGTTGCTCCTGCCCGCACTCGGGCTGCTCGCCATCCGTCGGGGCGCCTAGCTCGGACCCCGCAGGCGCGGTGCCTGCGAGACTCTGTGCCTTCGAAAACGAAGAAGTACTGGGCGCTGGCCGAGTTCGCCGTCCAGCCCGTGGGCAGGACGAAGACGCCGCCCACCGGGCTACTGCGCGTGGCGCGGACGATTGCCGACCTGGAGGGCGACGAGAAGTTTCTGCGGGGGGCGTTGGGTATCTGCTACGGCAACGGCGTTCAACGGACGGAGTTGTGCGCCCTGATCTTGACTTCAGATCGAGGCGCGTCCGAGCAACACGTCCGCCCCAACGGGTTCACCCATTGCCGATGAACCCTCGGTCTCCAGGGCGGGGAGTTGTCGAGGCATCCCTATCGGACTTGGACCCCCGCTAGCGTTTCACCGAACAGATTGGCGCTGCCTGACGAGTCGCGGTTCAGCTCGTCGCGTCGCCCGTGAAGACGGCCAGCTTCAGCACGTACTCGCCGATATGCAGGCGACCGTCGTCTCCGATTCCGCCGAGTGCCTTCTTCGCCTTCTGTCGCTCGTACTCGGAGCGGCCGATGGCGTTGACGTTGTTGGTTACGTCGAGGGCGGCGGTCACGAGACGCAGATCCTGCCGGCCTGGGATCTCCTCGACGGCCTTGGTCGTCAGGGTGGCGGAGAGGAATTCCGGCGCGACCGGGGCGTCCTGGGTCGCGTGTTCTTCTTCTCGCACCTGTTCGGTGAGGTAGACAGGCGCCGTGTGACGGGCCACGTCCAGACCAAGCAGTGCAGCGCATTGGAATTTGTCTGCGTAGTTGTAGACGCCGTAGAGCAGCGTGAGCAGCCCCCAGACGATGTAGCTCGATTCTCGCGTGTAGTGGGTCTTGGCCAGGTTGCCGAGTCCGCGTGTGATCCAGAAGATCTCGTCCGGGCGCAGGACGGAGATCCGCCCGGTGGGGATGATCTCTCCCTCGCGGAAATCCTCGGCCACGAGTGCGCCCGGGGTTCGCATCACTGTGGCGCCTTCCGGGGGCAAGGAGGCAGCGGCCAGGTCGAAGGCGACCTCGATCTTCTCGCGGTCGTCCATGGGCGTGCCGTCGTCCGGAAAGGCGTAGCCCTTGCGCCCATTCACGATGCATTCCCGCGTCCAGGTCAGCGTGTCGCCGATGGTGCTTCGCACCTGGCAGACACCGGTCGCCGCGCCGATCTCACGGAACTTCCGGCCAATAACCTGGGTATCGGCTTCCAGATCGAGGGAGGTAGGGGCCTTTTGGAACAGCACGTTCTTGGCGCCCAGGTTGGCCGGGGAGTTCTCCGAGACCGCGGTCGTCTTGCAGAAGGCCGCGAGCTTGAAGTAGATCGGATCGAGGGTGCCCTCGGCGCGCCAGAAAAGCCGGCCGAAGCGGGTTTCGAAGGCCTCAGGCGAGACCTCCAGGCCCTTGGCCACGGCTCCACCGGGCACGTCCAGCCCCGGTTTCAGGTCCTCGATGAAGAGTCCGGTTTCTTCCGCCACGCCCGATCCTCCGAAAGGCGCGGATCCTACTGGTGGGCCTTTCCTGGCGCCATCTGCTCAGGCCGGTGACGCGTCCCCAGAGGTCTTCTATCCTGCCGCACCGCCCACCAGGCTGACTGGCGGTCGCGCTTGATAGACCCTCTGACCCTCGGGAGACCGCCTCTTGATCGTCGCCGTACCCAAGGACCGTCCCGGAGAGCGCCGTGTCGCCCTCTCGCCCGACGGCGCCAAAACCCTCGTTCGCCAGGAAATCGACGTCCGCGTCCAGAGTGGGGCCGGCCTGGAGGCTGGCTTCTCCGATGCGGCCTACGAAGAAGCTGGCGCCAAGATCGAGACCGATGTGGCCGCCTTGCTGGCGGAAGCCGCGGTTGTGCTCCGCGTCGGCGCACCGACCGCCGCAGAACGAGCCCAGCTGACGCGCGGAACGGTCTGGATCTCGCTGCTGCGCCCGCTCGATGAGCCGCAGGAAGTGAAGGCCCTCGCTGAGACCGGAGCCACGGCCTTCTCCCTGGAAATGGTGCCGCGCATCACCCGGGCCCAGTCGATGGATGTGCTGAGTTCCCAGGCCACCGTGGCTGGCTACCGCGCCGTGCTGCTGGCTGCCGAGCGATTGCCGAAGATGTTTCCGATGCTGGTCACCGCCGCCGGGACGATCTCTCCCGCACGGGTGTTCGTGATCGGCGCTGGCGTGGCGGGGCTCCAGGCCATCGCGACGGCGAAGCGCCTCGGTGCGGTCGTCGAGGCCTACGACACGCGTGCGGCTGCCGCCGAGCAGGTCGAGAGCCTGGGTGCCAAATTCGTCGTCGTCGAGCTGGATACCGGCGATGCGGAAGATGCCGGTGGCTACGCACGCGAGCAGACCGAGGAGTTCTACGCCGCCCAGCGAAAGCTGATGGCGGAGAAGGCGGCCTCGAGCGATGTGGTCATCACCACTGCGCTCGTGCCCGGCCGCCCGGCACCGCAGTTGATCGACGAAGCCGGCGTGCAGGGGATGTCCCCGGGCTCGGTCATCGTGGACCTGGCCGCACCCAACGGTGGAAATTGTGCGGGTACGCGTCCGGGCGAAACCGTCGACATCGGCGGCGTGCAGGTGATCGGGCCGCTCAACCTGGCCGGAGAGCTTCCCACCAACGCCAGCCAGATGTTCAGCAAGAACGCCGTGACCTTCCTCCAGAATCTCCTCACGGACGGGGAGCTGACGATCAATCTGGAGGACGAGATCGTGGCCGGTTCGTTGGTCGCGAAGGACGGTGCAGTCGTGCATCCGGTCGTCCTCGAAAAGCTCGAAGGAGCCCGCTGATGCTTTCCGATCCCGCCGTTGCCCTTACGGTGCTGGTGCTGGCCCTGTTCGTCGGCATCGAGATCATTTCGAAGGTTCCGCCGCTCCTGCACACGCCGCTGATGTCCGGATCCAATGCGATCTCCGGCATCACCATCGTGGGCGCGCTGATCGCCGTGACCTCCGACAACCCGCTGATCTCCACATGGTTCGGCTTCGCCGCTGTCGTGTTCGCCACGATCAACGTGGTCGGGGGCTTCCTGGTGACGAATCGCATGCTGGCCATGTTCAAGCCCAAGCAGGCCCGAGGGGATGACAAGTGAGCGCGACCGTCCTGCAGATCGCCTATCTCCTCTCGGCGGTCCTCTTCATCGTCGGCTTGAAGATGCTCTCCTCGGCGCGCACCGCGACCCGAGGCAATGCGATTGCTGCGCTGGGAATGGGCGTCGCAATCGTCACGACCCTGATCGGCCAGGGCGTTCTCGGCTGGGAGTACATCATCGGCGGCGTGGCGCTGGGCTCGGCCATCGGCGCCTTCACCGCGCTGCGGGTGAAGATGACTTCCATGCCCGAGATGGTGGCCTTGCTGAACGGCTCCGGCGGGGTGGCTTCCGCGCTAGTGGCTGGTGCGGAGCTGCTCTCCTACGCCGACCGCGGAGAGTCCCCGGCGGGCATGGTGGCAACGGCCATCGTGCTTTCGACATTGATCGGCGGACTCACGCTGACCGGCAGCCTGATCGCTTTCTTGAAGTTGGCCGAGAAGATGCCTGGCCGGCCGATTACCTACCCCGGCCAGCAATTCGTCAACGCGATCATCGGCCTCGGAGTGGTTGCCCTCTGCGTGATGGTGGCGACCAGCCCCCTCGAGCTCGGTCCCTTCTGGGCCTTGGCAGGTATCGCCCTGGTGTTGGGCGTGCTGCTCGTGATTCCGATCGGCGGTGCGGACATGCCCGTCGTGATCTCGCTGTTGAACTCCTACTCGGGCATCGCGGCCTGTGCGACAGGCTTCGTGTTGAACAACACCGGCCTCGTGATTGGCGGCACCCTGGTCGGCGCCTCGGGCTTGATCCTCACGAAGATCATGTGCGACGCGATGAACCGCTCACTCGGCAACGTGCTATTCGGCGCGTTCGGTGCGGCACCCGCAGGTGGCAGTAGCGCGGCGGGCGGCGAAGAGCAGGGGACGGTGAAGGGCTACACGCCTGAAGACGCAGCGGTGATCTTCAGCAACGCGAGTTCCTGCATCATCGTACCCGGTTACGGCATGGCCGTGGCCCAGGCGCAGCACGCCGTGCGCGAGCTGGCCGACCTGCTCGAGGAGAAGGGCATCACCTGCCGCTTCGCCATCCACCCGGTGGCGGGCCGCATGCCCGGGCACATGAACGTGCTCTTGGCTGAGGCGGACGTGAACTACGAGAAGCTGATCGAGATGGACAACATCAACCCGGAGTTCCCGCAGACGGACGTCGCCCTGGTGATAGGCGCCAACGATGTCGTGAATCCCTCGGCCCGTTCGGATGAGAGCAGCCCGATCTACGGCATGCCGATCCTCGATGTGGATCGTGCCCAGCACGTCTTCGTGATCAAGCGCTCGATGAATCCGGGCTTCGCCGGTGTCCAGAACCCGCTGTTCTTCAACGAGAACACGATGATGGTCTTCGGCGACGCCAAGGCCACCGTGCTCGCTCTGGTGAACGCCGTCCGAGCGTACTGATGCCGATTGAGACGCATCCCTTCGGGCAGCTGGCCTTGCCCGAGGGCGGCCCGAATCCGGGCGTCGTGATGATCCCCGACGTGTGGGGCCTTTCGGATCTCTACGAGCGCCTTGCCGGGCGGCTGGCCGAAGCGGGCTTCGCGGTGCTGGTCATGGATCCGTACCGGAAGACCGGGGGGCGGGGCGACTTCTCCGATCCGGCCGGCGCCATGGCGTTCATCCGCGAACTGTCGGATCCGTTGGTCATCGAGACGGTCCAGGAAGGGATCGATGCGTTGGCGGCTCATCCCGCGGTGGCCGGGCAGAAAGTCGGCGTGATCGGCTTTTGCATGGGGGGCATGTACGCCCTGCATGCTGCGTGTAGCTGTACCGGGCTCTCCGCCGCGGCGCCTTTCTATGGGATGATTCGCAACGAGGCGGGTCTGGACCCCGAGAAAAAGCCCCGCGCGCCGATCGATGCGCTGAAAGATCTCACCTGCCCGGTGCTTGGCCAATATGGCGAAGAGGATGCCCTGATTCCGGTGCAGGATGTTCGGGATCTGGAGGCCGCGCTAGCCGGGAGTTCCCGCGGCGGCACAGTGCACCTGTATCCCGGAGCGGGTCACGCATTCCTCAACGACATGCGTGAGGAGATGTACCGACCGGAGCAGGCGGCTGAGGCATGGAGCAGGCTCGTCCCGTTCCTGAAGGAATCTCTGGGGTAGACGGCGTAAGAGGGGGGACGTTCTTTCCGATGTTTCCGTTATCGAGGACGGGGC